>JBHHXX010000154.1:0-1532 GCA_046757245.1 Candidatus Geothermarchaeales archaeon | reverse complement strand
GTGAGAGAGGGGAGGTTGGCCTTTACCTCCACGTATTCTCCCCATTTGTGGGGGATGTCCCTCATCAGGAAGAACTTCCTCGCGTAGCAGTAGGCGCAGGCGAATCCACAGCCAAAGTAGGGGTTCAAGGAGTAGTCTAAGCCCGGCAAGATCGTCCTCGATAGGGCGTAGCTCGCCTTCACCGTTTTATAGAGGGTTTTAGCCACCATTTCAACCCGTGAACTCTGTTATCTTCCTCTGGAGGAGGAGCTCGTGTAGATATTCGCTGGCGTGTATCCACTTCTTCAGGGGGATCGTGAGCCTTGACACAACGTATTTTAGGGCGTCATTCAAGGTGGAGAACATCTTGGGGGACATTGAGAGAGCCCTCCTAACGTTTTCTCTGACGTTCCAAACCCCAACGGGGAATAGATACCCTGGGTGGACCTCGCGGAATAGTATCGCCGCCGCCTGCCTACCCATCCCCTCCAGTTTCTCGGCCACGGCTAGCCGAGCCGCGTAGTAGCATCCCCCCGTGTAGGCGTATGTGGTTCTCCCCTGAAAATGCTCATGATCGTTGTAGATCACCGGGTCTACGCCTATTCGGTTCCAGAAGGTGTTGGGTTGCCACGCCTCGAGCCACTCATAGCTCCAATTCGAGGGGATGAGGAGGACGACGAAGACGTTGTCATACGTGACGTTTTCATAGACCCGGCACTCGTTCATCCATGGATAATACTTAATCTTATCGATGAGAAACTGGGATATGATGCTATCCGTGGCGGTAATGCTCCAGCGGGTTGGCACAAGCCTACGGTTCTTCTCGATTCCGAAGGAGCCCACGCTGAAGGCTCTCTGAATCCTAGATATGGGCACGCGGTCGAGATAAAGCTCTATAACAGCCTCGTTCGCCCTGAGATCCGTGTCGTAGTGGCGCCTCTCCAGCCTGAAGTCGGTCTTAAGCGTTCCGAGGTTGAAGGATTTCAGGGGAGCTGAGGGGCCGAAAAGAACCACGTCCTTAGAAAAGGATATGGTCTTCGTGGGTCTCTTCTCAAATATGAGTTCGGTCTCCGGCGATGTGGAGGAGAGGGACATCTCCACCATCTTGTCGTATTCCCTTCTGGCCTCCCAAGGCCTCTTGACGTGGACGGAAAACCTGCCGTGCACGAGCATGGATCTCAACTCGAGGATTTCCTCCAGGCTCTTGTCGAGCCACTTCTCGGGGTAGTCGTATATGGAGGTGTCACCTCTCACCGGGGGCACCATGGGTCCCACTTTGACCTTGGGATATCCGAATCGACCCACGAATATGCTTGGGGGAGAGTTTCCCTCGATCTTATCAACGTTCTGATACTTCTCGAGCCTAAGGAACGTATAATACTGTAGGGTCACGGGACACGCGGGTTTTCCACAGAGGAGTTTTACCCCCCTACACAGGGGGCATAGGCTTTTCCGGGCCACCCTGGGCTGGATGAAGCCCCTCGTTAACTCTTCTATACCCTTATCCTTAAGGTGGGAAAGCCAGATTGGGACGTTCCTGAGCATACAAAATT
>JBHHXX010000153.1:0-1688 GCA_046757245.1 Candidatus Geothermarchaeales archaeon | reverse complement strand
AAGATGATCCATCAGCATTGGCACAGCAATCGAACTTCTTGAGGGGGCTGGATATCACATCCGAGGTCAGAACCTGCTCCACTGTAACCGGCTTTCGAAACACCGCCTTTTCATTGGAGAGCCCATAGGTGGCCGCCTTCACCCTTATGTGGGCCAGATCCTCCTCGGTGGTCCCATACTTTGCGAAGTGGGCTCGGGCATACATGGCGTAGTAGGCTGGCATCATCGTCCCAAAAGGGGATTCCCACATTATATCTGCCCCCCTTCCCATCCTCTCCTGGGAATCCGCCGAACTTATCTCCGTCATCTTCTGGAAACCCAATACTAGGACCACATCATGAAGCCCGGATTTTATCAGGGAGTAGGCTACCCTTAACCCCACGCTGCTAGATGAACATACGCTTTCCACATAGAAGGTGGGCTGAGGGTTCAAGCCCAAATACTCAGCCAGAAGGGCAGAGGGCGTCCTCTGCTTGTCATATTCGGGTGCGGAGCAGATTATGGAGGCATCGATCTCTTTCGCTGTAACCTGGGCATCCTCCATTGCCTCCTTAAAGGCCTCAAAAGCGAGCTCCCTTATAGAGCCTTCATACCCACGGACAAAAACACTCTGTCCAACCCCTATGATCGCTACATCCTTCATCTCTCTCCTCCCCATGATTTCCTAGCGTAAATGAGAACACCCCCTTCATCCCCTATACGCGATGCTAAGGGGGAGGAATAGATGCCTTGGCCAAGACGCTATCCACAAAAGCGTTGGCCTTGGCCGTTAAGAGCCTATGATACTCTTGCAAAAGTTGGGTGGCTTTATTGCCCAGCCAGTCTTCAGGCAACAGTTCCGAGGGTAGATTGGGATCCACATAGGGGAAGGAGCGGTATTCGTGAACTAACATAAAACGGCGCACGAAGCATTCGCTGGGTTCAAGACCGTCGCCCTCGGCCACCCTCCTCTTGTAGTCGAGGAAATCGGGCTCGTATTTGGCGATGAAGGCCGCGTAGGCGTGGTTCAGTTCTTCCAGATTCCAACACCGCTCCACCAGTTCCTGATCGCTAGCGAAACCGAAGTGCTCGGCGGAGAAGATCTCCACGTGCCCCCGGATACCCAAAGAGTCAACGACCCCTTCCACCTCCTTACGCCGATCACGAGGGGAGATCCAGGTGGCGTTGCTCAGCGAGCCAAAGCCCAACCAGGTTAGCCTCTTCCGCAGCCTATGGCGTAGGGGACGCTCCTTCTCGGGGATGGAGTAGACGAGGAGGTACCATCGTCCATCCCAAACATCGGATCGGGGTTGAAAGATGCGCTGGGCGCCTTCTTCGAGGAGGTCAATACTTTTGGGGGTTAAAGAATAATAACTCTTATTGCCGACCCGCCGCCCTTTGAGCCAACCCTTGCGTGACATACGCGAGAGCGTCGAGCGGACAGCCTGCTCCGAGAGCCCCAAGAGCCCTAGGAGTTCGATGAGGCTTCCAGTCCAGGCTTCACCACCCCGATGACGGATGTAGTCACCGTACAGAGTGAAAACCAAATCCTGAGAACGGGCCACCGGACTCCTGAATATGTCAATAGATAATGATGCGTAATAGAAACGGCATATAAAATTATAGCATACTTTGAGGGGAGATGTCAACCCCTCGAATTGAATCATCTAAAATGTAACCGAAGGTGCATTGGTTGAATCATATAAAAA
>JBHHXX010000152.1:0-1778 GCA_046757245.1 Candidatus Geothermarchaeales archaeon | reverse complement strand
AAAGGCCAAGTCCCGGATTCCGTGAAACTTGAAGAGCCGAACCACGTATTCCAAGAGGGGCTTCTGCTTCATCCCTATGGGGACCATGGTCTTTTGAAAGTAGTAGGTGATGGGTCTAAGCCTTGTGCCCGGTCCACCGCAAAGGACTAAGCCTTTAACCCTGCCCATCGGGGGTCCACAACTCGCATGCCCAACGGAAGAGAGAAATCGTGTTTTGCTTCCTCTCTTCTTCACTCCTTTTTCTCCTCTTCTGCCTTTTCCTCTTCCACCTTCTCCTCTGCTTCGATTTCCTCGATTGGCTTCGGAGGAGGAGTCGTAGCCATCGTCCAGCCGATCCAGGCTCCAATCGCCAAAACGACAACAAACGCTATGTACACCGGGACCCCAATCAGCCAGATTTGAGCGACGAGAGGCTCAACCCACCCAAGTACAGCCTTTGGAAAGATTAGCGCGATAGAATATGCTATTGCAACAACTACGCAAACTAGGAAAATCAGCCATCCGATAGCCTGATCCTTACTAACCATACAAACCACCACTACGATGTAGCCATGTTTATTTAATACTATATTATAAATTTTGTTATCGAAATCAGACAGTTCCCGCTTCCCAGGTCGCTATATACCTCCTCTGCTCCTCCGTAAGCTCGTCGATCTCTACTCCTATCGCCCTCAACTTGAGCCTCGCCACGAGCTCGTCGATCTCCTTCGGCACACCATAGACCTTCGGCTCCATTTTCCTCTCTTTCACCAGATACTCAACGCATAGGGCTTGATTTGCGAAAGACATGTCCATGACCTCAGAGGGGTGACCCTCTGCTGCCGCGAGATTCACAAGCCTCCCCTCGGCGAGTAGATAGAGTTTCCGTCCGTTCTGAAGGCTGTACTCTTCCAGGTTGGGTCGAAGGGCTCTCTTTGAAGATGATATGCTCTCCAGATCAGGTATGCTGACCTCCACGTTGAAGTGTCCGCTGTTGGCGAGGATGGCGCCGTCCTTCATCTTGAGCATGTGTTCTTTTCGGATAACGCTGACGTTTCCTGTGACGGTCACAAAGATGTCGCCTATCTCTGACGCCTTATTCATGAGCATCACCCGGAAGCCGTCCATAGCCGCTTCTAGAGCTCTTATGGGGTCCACCTCGGTGACGATCACGTTGGCACCCATGCCTCTCGCTCGGTGAGCGAGTCCACGACCACACCACCCGTAGCCGCACACCACAAAGTTCTTTCCCGCCAGCAAAACGTTGGTGGCTCGGACGATTCCGTCTATGGTACTTTGGCCTGTTCCGTAGCGGTTGTCGAACAAATACTTCGTGTAGGCGTCATTCACAGCTATGATAGGATACTTGAGCGCACCCGCCTTTTCCATGGATCTCAAGCGCATGACTCCGGTGGTTGTCTCCTCGGTGCCCCCCCTTACGTTCTTCAAGGCTTCGCTTCTTTTTAAATGGATTGTGCTCACTAGGTCGGCGCCATCGTCTAACGTGATTACGGGGATGTGATCGATTACCTTGTTTACGCACCAATAGTATTCCTCGGTGGTTTCACCCCGCCACGCATACACAGAGACTCCTTCCTCGGCAAGCGCCGCTGCCACCTCATCTTGGGTGGAAAGGGGGTTAGAACCGCATAAGGCGACGTCAGCTCCTCCAGCTGTAAGCGCCCTCATGAGCACCGCAGTTTCCTTAGTTACGTGGAGGCAAGCCCCTATCATGACGCCTCTCAATGGTTGTTCCCGCATAAATCGGCGCTTGATCTGATCGAGAACCGGCATGTGCC
>JBHHXX010000151.1:0-1856 GCA_046757245.1 Candidatus Geothermarchaeales archaeon | reverse complement strand
CCTATGCAGTTTTCCCCCTCCCCAACGCAGCCGATGATGCAGTAGAACTCACAACCCTCGTCACCGGCCTCGAAGCCGTGTTCCTCGTTCGCCGGTATGTAGGCGACATCTCTTGGGCCGAGCTCCCTCTCCTCTCCCCCCGAGGTGGCGACGATTCTGCCCTTGGTGATGATGATCTCCTGTTCCCAGGGGTGTTTGTGGATAGGAAGGACGCTTCTGGGCTCAAAGGCGAAGTATCTCAGGGCGAAGTTGTGGAGGTACTCGGGTCCTCCGAGCCTCTTCTCCGAGATCCACCGGATGGATACGCCCTTAGTCTTCACGCCGTAGGCCTCGCTCACGTCGAAACCCTCGATCTCATCCACGTTTCTGATGATCATGCGCTTCAACTCCACACGATTAATACATTTTATCAGGGTAATAATCTTTTTTGGAAACCGATTTTCAGAGGGACTTTAAACTCTATTGGCAACGTCTTCTCGAGTAAGCCCTATCTCCCCAAAATTGAGGGGTGAGCCTTGAACACACCGACCCTCAGACGGAGATCACAGCTTTGGCCTCCAAGGATTTATCCAGAAAGGCGGCGTATCCCATGATGGAGGCTCCGGGCTCAAAGTCTTTATCAACGAGACCCCGGGTCTTAGCGGCCTCCTCGCAGACATAGACCCTTATGTTCTCGCTCCTCAGGGCGTGACTGAACCTCCGACCCACGCTCTCGCTGATCCTCTCAGCCACACCCCTCTTTGCCAGCACGACGCCGTCGGTGAAGAGGAAGATGCCCACGGTGAGACCCATTGCCTCCGCCGTCTCGGCGATGTAGAGGAGGGAGGCCGCTCGACCCGCCTCTTCCGGACCCCAGCCAAAAACGAGGATGATGTCCTCAGCCATGGAAGACAACCCGCTCCTCAAATTCCCTGGCGGGATCGCACTAGCATCCGGCGGAGATGCAGAGGAGCTTGGGCAGCCCGCTTATCTTGCATATGACGCCTCGGGCCGTGCTCTCGCCCCTCTGGAAGAGTTCGTTGACCTGCTCCGTTGAAAGACCCATCTCCCTTCGAACCGTTCTCACCATGGGTAGGGTCCCCCACCTCTCATAGTAGTCCCTGAAGAACCTTATGATGCGCCAGTGTGTGTCCCCCAGCTCTATGCCGAACTGTTCCCTTGCGATCTGTTTTGCCACCTCCTCGCTCCACTTCTCCGCGTCCTTGATGAAGCCGTCCTCGTCGAATTCAACCTTGAGCGTGTCTAACTTGGCTTTTTTATCGTCCACGACAAACTCACCAATACAGGCATCTACAAATGCAATTAATTTAATTGTTATGCGATGTCCATAAGGATAACCCCTCAAGGAGCTGAGCGGGGGAAGATGCCTCATGAGGATGCAAGCCTAGAAAGTAGTGATTCCCTTATGCGCCTAGAGTGGATGGTGGACAGTCCTCCCAGTCTGGCTTTCTTTTCAATGTCGATGAGTTCCTTTACTTTGTTGTTATGGTGTATTTGCAGCCCAAGGGTGATAATGCTTTGTCGATCTTCTCGATGAGCGTTCTCAGTTGATCAGGTGTGGGATCAGTTTCCCACTCAAAGAAAAAGTCATATTCGCCCAAAATGGAGTTAGCTTCCCTTATCGACGGCTTGACTTTTGTCTTGTATGACTCTCCGAAACCCCTCATTCCCTCTTCCAGGGGGGCTGTTTCGGTCCTCGAAACCGGAATAACGCCCAGCACATAGTGGTAATAGAACATAATCTCCGGCATCTCGTGGGCAGTCTTCCTCAACTCATCGAGAGCCCGCCCGAGCGGTGGACCATAAATTTTGATAAAACTCCTCAATCCAATCTCCAAAATGTATAGTGAATGAAA
>JBHHXX010000150.1:0-2009 GCA_046757245.1 Candidatus Geothermarchaeales archaeon | reverse complement strand
GATCTCCCCTACGCCATTCACCTCCCTCTCTAGCCCAGTAAGTGGGAACGATGACCGCTCGCTTCAACGTAAAACCTCTTGTTCTTAATGAATCAGGCTTTGGAATATTAAATTACCCTTAATATGAGGTTCAAGGCTGTCGTTGGGCATTAAGAAGTGGAAGCCATCCACGCATATAACACTATGAGATTTAAGTCTCCTCCGTAAACCACTGGGTGAGAAATCTAGATGGGGAATTCTTCCCTCTCCACGTTTCTCTCCTTGACCCCTAGGTCCGCTACCTTGAACCTCCTCCCACCGTAGAGCTCAACGTATTCCTGGTCCACGCATAGGCCGGCTGCGATTCTCCCTATGGAGTCCGCCTGCTTGACCCCTCTACCGTGGGCTCCGGTCACGATCACCACCCCGGCCCTCTTGAAGACGTAGGGTAGTCTGTCGATGGTGCTGCACTCCCTTTGCCCGGCCCACATGTTTGATGGCTTCGCCCCGGTGAACTGGGGGAAGTATTTGGTTAAAACGGGTCTTATGCCGTAGGTGAAGTAGTTCTCGTGGGGCTGGGGGTCGTCCTCGAGCCTAAACTCGATGCCCAGATGGTTTGGGTAGACCATCCAGAAGCTGTTCTCCTCAACCATGGGTTTAATGAAGAGGCTGGGGCTGGGGAGGATGATGATGGGTAGGCAGTTTTCCTCGTTGAAGCCCCTTGTGTTGAGGAGACGCTTCAGCTCCTCGGATTCAGCCTTGACCACGAAGATTTGGCGCTTCTTGGGCTTCATGTGGGAGTCTATGCCCACGGGGTCGAGGATGGTGTTGCACCAAGTCCCCATGGCTATGACGGTTTCCTCGGCGTAGAAGTCGCCTCTGCTCGTGGAGACGCCGGTCACCCTCTTGTCCTGCCAGATCAGGGGTTCCTGAGATATCCCGATTTTCACATCGTAATCAAGAATCAGGCTCTCCGCCCTCGTGTTGTATAGGACTTCGCCCTTGAGCCTCTTGAACTCCTGCTCGAAGAATCTGACGAGGGCGTCCGAGGATAGGTAGCCCGCCTTTACGCATAATACGCCCTTGTCCACGTTTAGTAGGCCCATCATCTCGGCTTCTTCGTCGGAGCTCAGGTCTGTGTTCATCCCCATGCTCTTCTCCAGGTCTTCTCTTTCGTAGGTTTTCGTCTCGACGCCTAGCGGAGCCGCCTTCCTAACGATCTTTGAGACGTCTCTATATTGTTGTTCGCTCATCAAGAAGAGGTATCCAACCTTCCTCATCCCTAGATCGTATCCCAGCTCGTTTTGGACGTGGAAATAGAAGTTTGTTGAGGAATCGGATAGGAGGAAGTTGGCGTACGACGTGTAAAGATTCCTGAAGCACTGGGCGCTCTTCGCGGTGTTCCCCTGGCCTGCGGCGGGCTCCTTGTCGATCAGCAAAACCCTCTTCTCCGGGTGTTGACGCTTGAGGTGGTAAGCTGTGCTCAAGCCGAGGATCCCGGCGCCTACAACAACCACGTCAAACCTCGTCAAGGACGAACCTCCACCACTATCTAAGCGAGATCTTAAAAAATAGGGTTATGGAGCGGGAAGATCCCATCCTCATTAAGGCTGATGTCCCGCTAGAATTGGTTGCGGGTGACCCCGATAAGGGGATAGGCTATTTCGGAGTGGGCTGGAGTGACCTATCAACTCTGAGAAAATACTATCTAACCCTCAGCCTACGAAAAATCAACAAATACCGAAAGAAAACCCACGCACTAGGGGGTATCTAGGGAGGAGACGATTCTAATGCCTACCTCATGTAGAGGGTGCGTTCACGAGCATTATTGGAGTGAAAGGGAATATGGTTATCGATATCCCCTTGAATTTGGTTTGATTAGTGGAAAATGCTTTAATTTTGAGAGGACAAAATTAGTATCCTAACTTCTCCTGGCTAAAAAAGAAATCTTCTCAAAAACAACATATTTGAGAAATAATGCATAAATTGTAAAATTTGTTGAATAGGTATTTCAACATCTTCTTTATGAA
>JBHHXX010000149.1:0-2016 GCA_046757245.1 Candidatus Geothermarchaeales archaeon | reverse complement strand
TATCTGCCCTGAGGCGTAATTAACCCATAATACGTCAGGTACCCCCTCTTCGACAGCAATTCCAGTAAATTGGGTGCATCATCCTCATATCTCGGGTGGAAGTCGAGGAAGGCCCATAGCCTCATCAATCCCAGTTTATAGTAATCTGCTTCAACCTGGATCCAGAAACCCCTCTCTAGGATCTGCTTCTTGATCTTATACCTCACCGTCTGAGCCTGCATCTTAAGCAGTTTCGAGATCAATGAATAGTTTCTCGGCCCCTCCTCCCTTATCACCTTGAATATCTTACGTATGGTTTCTTCCCTAGTCGTCGTAGCAACTCGTCTTACACTCATGTCTTTCAAACACCAGAGATAGACAATTAAGTATAAAGCAAATTTAAATATTTTATCCCATCACTAAAGGGAGAATCGATGATTAGCGGATTTTAAATTTTTTCTCGTATCTTCTAATAATATAACTCTCAGTGGAAGCAGTGAAGATAAGAGAATATACACTCCATATGTAGGCCTTGACGCCGTAGGTTCCGCCCCTACATCCTTACACTTCTATTTGTACAACGCGTCTCATCCATGGTAGTGTAATGGTGTCCACGTGCCCACGTGCACGGGGACGCGGGGTTGGATTAACTTATATAGGTTTTAACGGGCTACCCCTTTGAGGGAAGTCGGGCGTTGGCTTACGCGTCGAAGGAGAAGGTAAAGGAACTTCTAGACATCAACACCGCGGACTACGACGCTGAGATCGATGGCTTGATCGCCGAGTATGCGAGAGACATCGACAACAAACTTAAGGCTCTCGGTGTCTCCACACCCATAACCGATAGCGACTTGACTCCCAGCCTCGTGGATATCAACGCTAGGGGAGCCGCGGGCTTATTCAGGAGTAAGAGGTCCCCAGATGGCGTAGAAGCTGTGAGGTTTACAAAACAAGCGGAGGAAAAACTAGAGGCCTTCATCAAAGCGAAATATCGAAGAGGCGTCCTCTCCCAGACCAAGCCCGAGAAATATACGACGAGTTAACGGAAAAGGTTGAGGGTTTGACATCTCCAGACTACAAGGCGATAGCGAATAAGATTCTTGATTTACTCAAGGCTGATACCACACTCAGCGCCGCCGTCAAGAAGTGGTGTTTCGGCATACCCGTCCGATTCGACCTGTTTCCATTAGTCTACGTGAAGTGGGTTGGAGGACCCGTGGAGCCAGGCACCGCGGCCAAGGAAGTCTATGAGATACGGTTCCACGTTGCGGTTATCGATCGCCACCACGACGAGGATGTGGCTGAGAAGACCGTTATGGATTACTCGGTTAAGATCGACGATGTCTTAGACGCCAACCCAACGCTTGGGGGAAACGTCGATGATTCATGGGTGGAGCGGATTGAGGCTGAGGCCACTGCTATGGGTGACTACGCGGTGAGCGGCGTCCGATTCACCCTATACACGAGGAAGATAGTGACGTAAAGGAGGTAAGAGAATATGGCGACCAAAGTGGTATATGTCGGGGAACATCGAGAAGGAGTAGTCGTTCCCGAGATCGGTGTGTTCAAACCCGGAGAACTAGTGGAACTAGGGGATGAGAAAGCGAAGAAGTTGGTAGAGACAAACATCAACTTCAAAGTGGCTAGGAAGGAAAAGGAAAAAAGCGAGAAGTGATTGATTAATGACCACAAGATATTTCGGCTTCGCAGAGGAGACAACGTTCGGCACGAAAGTTGCGATAGCGAACTACCTTGACCCCATAGACATGAAGATCATCTCCGACACCGGGAAGATCTTTGTTGAGACGGTGCAGAACCGCGCAGCCGTGAAACAGGTGGATGGCCCCCTCAAAGTTGCGGGCCCCGTCAGCTTCTACGTTGAGCCGGAGAACATCGCGTGGTTTCTGAAGTGGGCTCTAGGCGGCGTGACCACGGTCGACGACGGCTTGGCGACGCCGGTAGCCTATAAGCACACCTTCAAGCCAGCGGATAGCATCAAGTCTTGGACCGGTGAGGAAGGTGCCGAGTTAATGGCCC
>JBHHXX010000148.1:0-2028 GCA_046757245.1 Candidatus Geothermarchaeales archaeon | reverse complement strand
GATGCCCCTCCCTCGCCTCCGGAGGGCTCTCCAGATCGTGTAGTTTTTCCCCCCGTGAGTGAAGTGTAGGGCTACCTTTCCGATGTCCGCTCCTTCCCTCAGGAGGTAGTCGTAGCTCCTGCCCAGGGGCTCCCCGAAGAGGGCGAAGTCGATGGCGTAGAGGACACTGGACTTTCCGCACCCTAGGCCTCCGACGAGGCAGTTAAAGCCCCGGGCAAGGGGGATCGTCGTTTTGACGTGGGACCGGATGTTCTCGAGTTTCACGGCCTTAACTCTCATGGGAACGCCTCCAGAGCCTCCTTCACCTTGGTTTCGTCCTTCCTCACCAA
This sequence comes from Candidatus Geothermarchaeales archaeon, assembly GCA_046757245.1. Lineage (GTDB taxonomy): Archaea > Thermoproteota > Nitrososphaeria > Geothermarchaeales > JAUWBL01 > JBHHXX01. The sequence goes on along the minus strand of JBHHXX010000148.1, from coordinate 1,699 downwards.
GGGCTCGATGAGGTTCACGGCCAGTCTCGCGGTTTTTTCAGCCTCTTCCCTAGAGTAGCGCTCAGAGAAGATCTCGAAAAAGTACTCAAAGGCCTTTGTTTTGAGATCTTTTAGCTCGCCCTCAAAGATGGAGCGGATCACCTCCTCGGGAACCTCTGTCTCCCTCAGTCGAAGGAGGGGGCGCACGAGGAGAGCCCTTTCGGCGGAGCCTCTGATTTTGGCGAGGTCCACCTCCCCACGACTGGCCTCAGCCGGCAGTATCCCCCGCAGAACAGGAACGATCACGGCTCCGGTCTCGTCCGCCTCCTTCACGAGTTGGACCGCCGTCTCCGTGATTTTTGCAGGGGTTAAGCCGGTGTAGTCGTGATCTAGGACGAGGAATCGACGGGGGGTTTCGAGCTTGACGCGTTGAAGCTCGGGGACGCCCTTTTCATCTACCTCCACGTAGTAGAAGCCCTTCTCGGTTTCGGCGTCCTCGTAGCTCACGGTTTCGGTGCAACCGCTATAAACGAGGAGGCCGTTCTTAAAGGGGACTCTGTAGGGCGCGTGGATGTGGCCCCCCGCGTAGTAGTTGAAGTCGACGGGGAGGAGTTCGGGTGGGGCCTCGGCTTCCATTTGTGGGGGTTTCATGCTGGGGATGTCTAGGGCCATGTGGAAGACGAAGACGTTGAAGGTGGAGGGGTCGGGGGTGGGCTTGTTCTCCTCTAGAAAGGCGGGGAGTTGTTCCTCGGTCCTTCGCCTGGTGCGGAAGTTGGGGATGCCGTAAACGTAACAGCCCTCCCTATGCCAGGATGCGCCTTCGTGGCGAGGCAGGTGATGGATCAGGCCGGCGCTGTCTAGGGGGTTGAGGATCGTGCCCGTGATCACGTTTGGGGCAGAATCGTGGGAGCCGTCAACCGTGAGAACGGGGATTCCCGCGTCCCTGAGTCGTCGGAAGTTGGTTATGGCGGTTTCGAGGGTGGTGTTGGATGGGCGGGCGTGTTGAAAGAGGTCTCCCGCAATTATCATGAAGTCAGGCTTCAATTCGATGGTTTTGTCCACCACCTCCTGAAAGGCCGCGTTGAAGTCTTTGCGACGTACATCCAGATTATACTGGGCGTAGCCCAAATGCAGATCAGCCACGTGGACAAAACTGAAGGGTTTCATGACGTTTCCCTCCTCTCTTCATCCCCCATCAGCTCTTCAACTTTAGTGGATACGGTTACTTTTTAAGTATAAGTTGATTGTGTGGAGATATCCTCCCCAAACTCCCTCTTTTTCCAATCTTGTAGGGTTTCTAGCGCGCGCCCTAAAAATGATTCCCACCCTCCTAGTCACATAATACTCAAGAATACTTTTAACCGACGATATGTAACCCGTAATGTTGGATGAAGGCGCATTGAAATACTTTGTAGGGGGGAATGTGGTTGCCATCTCAACTTAAGAGACCGATCTCTCCCTTTCCTGACGTAGCCCTTGGGTCAGTCGGCTTCCCCCTACTCTCCATAGGAATCTTCTATGGGCTGGATATCTGGCTCGTATCACCTACACTCCTATACCATCCTCTGAACTTGTCTGGTACAGTGTTCATTGTTCTCGGAGTTTCTCTTGCATTTTGGTGTTTCAGGGTCGCCTTAGCCCTTCCCAAGGATCCCATCCTGGTTACTTGGGGTCCTTGGGCTCATATTAGACATCCGATTTATCTTGCAGGTCTCCTCGT
>JBHHXX010000147.1:0-2097 GCA_046757245.1 Candidatus Geothermarchaeales archaeon | reverse complement strand
TTGAAGGCGGGGGCAAACGAATATTTGACCAAGCCCTTCCAAGTGGACGCCTTGATCAAAGCAATTAAAAAGCACCTTGACAGAAGGAGGAAGAGATAGTTGAAGCATAACACTCCTTCAACGTTTGTTTCAAACCTTTACTGAGACTCATTCTGCGTGACGTTCTCGCTCCAGCTTTCGGATGCGGGTTTCAATCCACCCAGTCATCTTTTCTTCGATCCTCTCGGCTTCTACCTGTTCTCTCAGCTTCTCCTCCATCACCTTCAGCAGCCTTTCTGGGTTCACGGGATTCATTGTAGGCGTCGGCTCTCAGGTTCAGGGCCTCCACCGCGTTTTCCAAGATGGCGTGGCCTGTAACCATGATCTTCACCATCCAAGGCGTGGTCCTATGCATCTTGGTTAGGAGTTTTGTGCCCTCCATGTCCGGGAGCTTGATGTCCCGCAGCGCCAGGTTGAAGAATTGAGCCTCAGACTTTTCTATGGCTTCTCGACCGGTTTCCGTCGTGTCAACACTTATAGCCTTCTGGCTGAAGGATATCCCTGAAGCTTTTGAGGATGTCCTCATCGTCTACGATCAGGATGCTTTTCTTCTCTACCTTGACCCGTCTTTCTTCTGAGCGGTGTCCCCCTGAGGGGTATCTTGACCGTGAAGGTGGAGCCCCTGCCCACCCTACTCTCAACCGTGATGCTGCCGCCGTGGGCCTCCACCAGCCGCCTACAGACGGACAGCCCGAACCCCGTTCCCCGGGACTTGGTGGTGAAGAGAGGCTGGAAAATCCTGTCCAAGTTTTCTTCGGGTATGCCCACACCCGTATCCCGCACGCTTATAAACGCATCATCACCTGCTTTGAGGGCCGTTATCGTCAGCCGACCACCATCCGGCATGGCCTGCAGGGCGTTCGTGACCAGGTTGGTGAACACCCGCCTCATCAACGCGGGGTCAACCATCAGCCTCGGGAAGCCCTCCTCAATCAACACGGAGACCTCAACGGCCTCGGGAACCGCTATCGTTGAAAGGGTGTCGTCGATCAGCCGACGCAAGTCGGTTTCAACGAGCTTGGGCTCCAAGGGCCTCGCGTAATCCTGAAGATCAGAAACAATCTTGTTCATGTAATCCATCTGTTTTTTGATTGTTCCAAAGAGTTCCTCTAGGCCCAGTTTCTCCGCACGCGAAGAAGGCATAGACTTCAACTTTTCCTTCGCTAAATAGATTGCGTTGACTATGGTCTGCAGCGGGTTGCGGAGGTCGTGGCCCACCATCCCCGCCAACTCACCGATAGTAGCCAACTGCTCAGCATCCCGCAATTTCCTAGACCTTTCCTCGACCATCTCCTCCAAGTGCTCGGAGTAGCGTCTAAGCTCCTCCTCCATCCTCTTGCGCTCGGTGATGTCGATGAGGTTTACGAGTATGGCGGGTCTGTTCTGGTAGTTTATGGAGACGGATCTCGACTCCACCCATATGGGTTCACCGTCCCTCCTCAGCCTACGATGCATGTAGGGTGTGGGTAAATGTTCACCCTTTAGCCCCCTCTTCATCCTCTCTTCGAATATCCCTCGGTCGTCGGGGTGGACGGTGTCGAGGGCCTCCACCCCCACTAGGCCTCCCCTAGGGTAGCCGAGGATCTCCTCCATCCGGGGGTTGGCGTACACGTAACGCCTGTCCATGTTGATGGCTATTCCCGTGAGGCTGTTCTCGGAGAGCAGCCGGTATCTCTCCTCGCTCTCTCTCAGTGCCTCCTCCATCCTCTTGCGTTCTGTAATATCTCTGCCTACTCCTTGCGTCCCGATGATGTTACCCTGCTCATCCCGAAGGGCGACCACGTTCCAGGACAGTGTGACTACCTTGCCGTCTTTGCTTATCCACCTGTTTTCGTATTCCCAGAAACGTCTACCCTCTCTGACAACGCTTTCGTGGGCCTCTCGTGTGGATGCAATATCCTCGGGGAACATAAAATCGAAAGCAGATCTGCCAACCATTTCCTCCGGCTCATAGCCCAAGATCCTCTTGACCGAGGGGCTCAAGAAGGTCCAGTTGCCACTCACATCCGCAGTGATCACTATGTCGTTTGAGTTATCGATCAGATTCCTGTATTTCTC
>JBHHXX010000146.1:0-2182 GCA_046757245.1 Candidatus Geothermarchaeales archaeon | reverse complement strand
TTCCTTGAAGTACACGCTTTGGTTACTCACCGGTTTTATAGCGCCATTTCAGTAAAATTTATTAGCACAAGGCAGTCCCACAGTGGTACAGGTGCTAAATATGTCTCATGAGGTTTTAGAGGAGCTGAAGAACGCCGTTGTCAATTTTGATGTGGAAGGAGCTGTGGAGAGTGCTCGGAAGGCATTAGAGATGGGCATCGACCCCGTTAAGGCTATCGAGGGAGGTCTCACCAAGGGTCTTCGAATCATAGGTGAGAGGTTTGAGAAGGGAGAGCTATTCCTCATGCATATCGTGGCGGCGGCCGAGGCTGCTAGGAGGGCCATTGATGAGGTCCTTCAACCCGAGATTCTGAAGCGTAAGGCTGAGAGGAAGGTCCTCGGGAGGGTGGTCATAGGCACCGTGGCCGGTGACATTCATGAGATAGGCAAGAATTTAGTGGCCGTGATGCTATTCATAGCTGGCTTTGAGGTGTTTGACCTGGGCAGGGACGTTCCCGTCGAGGAGTTTGTTAAGAAGGCAAAGGATGTGAACGCCGATATTGTGGCGACATCGGCTCTCCTAAGCACGACGCTCCTGGTGCAACGGGAGATCATCGAGGCATTGGAGGCGGCGGGAATACGGGACAAGGTTAAGGTTATCGTTGGTGGAGCTCCGGTTACCCAAGAGTGGGCTGAGAGGATAGGCGCCGATGGATATGGTGCGGACGCCATGGAAGCGGTGAGTGTAGCCAAGAGGCTACTGGCCGTTGAGTAGAGGCATTAAAGCGTGGAACTGGGGTAGATGGAACTGCGGCCGGGATTGAAGGGTGGGCAACTGAGGATTCTGTCTAGGGATCAGGTGTATGATATACATCTTGCGATCCTAAGGGTCCTTGAGGAGCATGGCGTGGAGATACAGCACGAGGCTACGTTGAAGATGTTGGATGAGGCTGGGGCGGATGTAGATTTTAAGAGGCAGGTCGCTAAGTTCCCCGAGTATCTTGTGGAGGAGAGCATCGAGAAGGCGCCAAAGATCGTGAGGTGTTGCGGCCGCAACCCGGAGGAAGACTTCATCGTAGAAGGAAGGAAGGTATACTTTGGCCCTTGTGCCGGGGCGACCCACATTATCGACCTGGAAACCAGAGAGAGGAGGTTTGGGAGGCTGTCTGACATGGCCGCTGTCGCGAAGATAAGTGATGCACTGCCAAACATAGACTTCGTGATGGGGCTCACGAGCGCATCGGATGTCCCATCTATCGTGGTGGGCTTGCGTGAGCCATACGCCGTGATGTCCAACACGTGCAAGCATGTTCAGGCATTCTGCTATGGTGACGGCGAGCTAACCAAGGCCATGATAAAAATGGCCGAGCTCATAGCAGGTGGAAGCGACGAGCTTAGGAAAAGGCCTATAATCTCGCTTTACAATGAGCCCTCCTCTCCACTGATATTTGGCAGCGAGTACGTCGAAGCTTTAGCGGAGTGGTCTAAGGCTGGGCTGCCCGTAATCTGGGCTCCATGTCCCATCTCCGGGGCTACGGCGCCGATAACGCTTGCCGGCTCAATCGTTCAAGGCTGCGCTGAGTCGCTAGCCGGCAATGTCATATGCCAGCTCGTTAACCCTGGGGTACCGTTCATCTTTGGTACCGTGCCCCTCGTGCTAGACATGAAGCGCGCACTAGTTTCCTACGGAACCGTTGAGACGATGATAAAGGAGGTGATGCTCGCTCAACTAGCCGAATACTACCAACTTCCCTCGTGGGGGACCGGAGGCTGCAGCGACTCAAAGGTCTTAGATGAACAAGCCGTCGCTGAGGCCGCGTTGAACCTTACGATCGCCGCCCTAAGCGGCAACAACCTTGTTCATGATGTCGGTTTCATAGAGTCCGCGAAGAGCGGGAGCATGGGACTGCTTGTCATCTGTGACGAGATTATTGCGATGTTGCGCAGGATCATGCAGGGGGTTAGCATCGATGACGAGACATTAGCCACCGCCGCGATAATGGAAGCTGGCCATGGCGGATCCTTCCTAGGTCTGAAGCACACTTTGAAATACTTCTCTTCTGAACACCTGATATCGGAGTTGATGGATAGGTCGGGGTGGGTGAGGTGGAAGAGGGAGGGAGAGAAAACCCTGGCCCAGCGCGCTCGTGAGAAGGCGAAAAGGATACTTGAAGAGCATGAGATTGAGCCACTAGCTAAGGAC
>JBHHXX010000145.1:0-2187 GCA_046757245.1 Candidatus Geothermarchaeales archaeon | reverse complement strand
TGAACGATTTTTCATTTTCGATAGGAATCGGCGCATTTAGCATGTGTATTCCCAGATATTTCGGGCTATATTTTCGTTGCTTTCCCCTTTCCTCGATAGGCACAAATCGAGGCATTGCAGGTTTCTTGCATAGTGATGAGGATCGAAGGGTAAAGCTCAACTTTTATTTGTAGACCTCATCTATTATTTGTGCGGGAAGGGATTGATGAACAGCGAGATGGGCACTGAGAAGATAGGCTTCAATAGAACGTTGATCCTGAACATCGATAGAGACGCGGATCTGGAAATGAAAGCGGGAATAAAAACACCGATAATAGGGAGGGAAGACATCCTAAAGGCTTCCTCTGAACTCCTATTGGCCGACCCAGAGGAGGCCGATGGAAACGCCCTTTTCGCCTCCGTAAAAATCCACGATCAATTGGAATGCGATGAGGGGGAGGCAAAGGAGGTAGCGGCCATAAGCGGGTCCCCGGAGGGGAGCCTACAAGCCGACCGCAAGCTGGGGGGGGAACTCCAAATGGTTCTATCAAAGTTTCCGGCGGACAACGTGATACTGGTCACCGACGGCTTCTCAGACGAGGAAATCATGCCCATCGTCAGCTCCTCCGTGAAGATATCCTCGGTTCAGCACGTGGTCGTTAAACATAGTAGAAGCGTCGAGGAAACATACGCCCTTATTGAAAGATACTTAAGAATGATTTGGAACGAGGCTCCTTATAGGGTATACTTCATAGGTGTGCCGGGGGTCATCCTATTGCTTACAGCGATCCTAGTGCTCTTCGGTTTGGCAGAGATGGGCGCAAAAATATCACTACTCATCATTGGAGGAGCCATGGCCATAAAGGGGTTCGGCATAGACGATTATGTTTCCTCGATGAGGAAGGCTCCCTCGATTGAGCTGTTGAAGACCTTCTCATTGGTGGCTACCATCATATCTATAGCCGTGGGTTTCTACATCTCCTACCTCAACATCAACTTGTTACCCGAATTCATGGAGGTACTCATAAACCCCCCCCTCTTCTGGAGATACGGCGCCTACCTTGTAGGCAAGTTTCTCGAGAACTTCCTGATAGCCTTCCTGGTGGGGGCGCTGATCTATTTTTCAGGGACATTGCTCTATAACTGGATCGTGGGCACAGGTAGAGTTTTGAGATACGTGGTTGTGACGGTGTCTATCATTATAATGTACGTCGTGGGCAATGAGGCCGCTGCTATACTGATCGAACCAGCCCGCGGGATGTCCCTCTTGCTTTTAATCATAGGCTTGGGAATCGCTATTCTGTTCTTAATCTCCATCATAACTTATGTGATCCTCCGTAGGATCGAGTGAAGTCCGAAAATGTTGGAAAAACTTTTCAAAATCTCTGGAATATACTCGATCTACGAGAAGTGGCTTAAGAATCAGGTGGTAAACGGCGCTATTCCGAGACACATAGGGGTAATTCTAGATGGAAATCGCAGGTGGGCGGAGAAGCTGGGCATGGCTCCATGGCTGGGGCACAAGATGGGCGCAAGCCAAGTTGAGGAGCTCATAAGGTGGTGCAGGGAACTCGGCGTTGAGGTCCTAACCCTCTACGTCTTCTCGCTTGACAACTTCAAGAGGAGTAGGGATGAAATCGAGGAGATATCGAATCTTCTGCGCACGGAGGTCAGAAAGGCCATGGAAGATGAGGATGTGATGAAGCAAAAAATCCGTTTTAAGATGATAGGTAATAAGGAAGTAGTTTCTCCAAGCCTGCTGAAAGAGATCGAGGAGTTGGAGAAAAAAACGGAGAAGAACGATAGCATGACCGTGAACATCGCCTTCGCCTACGGAGGGAAGAGGGAGATTGTGGACGCGGCAAGAAAAGTCGCCGAGGAAGCCCTAATGGGAAAACTGAGCCCGGATGAAATCGATGAGAAGACCTTCCCGAGGTATCTATACACATCCCATTTGGATCCTCCTGATGTAGACATGATCATTAGGACTTCCGGTGAAATGAGGTTAAGTGGATTCTTGTTGTGGCAGTCAGCCTATAGCGAGCTCGTCTTCCTAGATGTTTACTGGCCCGACTTTCGCAAGATAGACCTCATGCGCGCCATACGCATTTTCCAGAAGAGGACTCGTCGCTACGGAGAATAAGTATAAAACGATGAATAATCGGTTTTAGCAGAGTCATGCCCCCCATGAAACTTTAACCAATAAAG
>JBHHXX010000144.1:0-2266 GCA_046757245.1 Candidatus Geothermarchaeales archaeon | reverse complement strand
CCCTTATCCTTAAGGTGGGAAAGCCAGATTGGGACGTTCCTGAGCATACAAAATTTTATTGAATAGGGAGTCTTAATAAGTCAGGTTTTTCCATGGACCCAACCCATCAACTATGAATCTATTCTTCCTAGATTGGGGACAACGTGCCCGCCAGCGATAGATAAATGAATTACCACATCCTCACCCGTTCTGCCACCTGACACCTCCCCGAATGAGCGTGGGTAAACATCCATCTTCCCAGGGTATTTATGCCGAAGAGCACTGGAGTTATTAAACTCGAGATCTAATAAAGAATTGAGATGAGGGTCATCATATACACGGGCAAGGGCGGGACCGGCAAATCGGTTATCTCCTGCGCTACGGCTTTAAAGACCTCTGGGTTAGGTTTGAAAACGCTGGTGATGTCGGCTGACCCAGCTCACGCCCTCAGGGACGCCTTCGGGGAGAACGTCGGCCCAGAGCCCACGGAGATATCAGATCGCTTGTGGGCCCTGCAGATAGACCCCCTCAACGAGATGAGGAAGAGTTACGGGCTGATTCAAGACTATGTGGCTTCGGTTTTCTCGGCGAGGGGCATCGACGAGACGCTCGCCTACGAAATCGCCTCCCTACCGAGCACGACGAGTTTCTTCGCCCTCCTAAAGATTGAGGAATACGCCAAGGGAGACGACTACGACTTGATAATACTCGACACCGTCCCCTCAGGCGAAACCTTGAAGTTCATCTATTTCCCGAAATTGGTGGGCACAATCAGTAGGAAGCTCATCAAGCTGGCGGGCTCAATAGCAGGCCTCGCGAGGGTGTTTGAGCCTATAATAGGGGTTCCAGCCCCCTCGAAGAGGCTGTTCGAATCTGAAGTAGAGCTCATCCAGAGGATGGAGGAGCTGGGAGACATCCTCAGGGACGCCTCCACCACCAGCCTGAGGCTGATCGCCAACCCCGACTCCTTCAGCATAGGGAACATGAGGAGGACCCTGATGATATCAAACCTCTACGGGATAAACGTGGACCTCGCCATCATCAACAAGGTCCTACCGGACGAGGTGGCGGATGAATACTTCCTGAAGTGGAAGAGATCCCAACACGAATACTTGACCGAGGCGGAAAAGAGCTTCTACCCCCTCCCCATAAAGAGGCTGAGGCTCTTCGACTCTGAGCTTAGGGGAATCGAGATGCTGAGGGATTGCGGCGAGGCTCTCTTCCAAGATGAAGATCCATCCCAAATATTCTACAGGGGCACCCCATTCCAAGTGAAACTTGAGGAGGATAGGCTTGAATACGTGGTTCAGGTTCCCTTCCTTGACAAGGAGAACTGCGAGGTCGAGAGGGTGGGTGATGAGCTCATCGTGAGGGTTCGAGATGGGGTAGGCGAGGTCAACAACTTCATACCCCTCCCCTCCATGGCCTACAGGATGAGGCTCTCCAAGGCTAAGCTTTTAGACAATAAACTATCGATCAGCTTCGTCTATGATGAGGAGCAATCCTAGGCTAGCCTTTATTGTGAAGATTTCATTACGTCTTCTATTTGTAGGCTAAAACCGTTTCAAGGCGTGGATTCTATTCAATCGTCTTAAGAGTCACCCCGATGTTCTCGTTACCATCCCATCCGAAGTGAGGGCTAACCAACTCAAGCCATCGCTGATAACTAAAAGGGGTAAATTACTTCACAAACAAGCTTTTTAACGGTACAGACCGCATCTATTTTGATGAGGAGAAATGAGTGAGGAAGAGAAGCCGCTGGAGGTGGCCGCGAGGAGCATTCTCAAGCTATTGCTCTTCCCCCTCGCGGGTTTCGAAGAGGCCATCTTAAGGCTCATACCCAAAGAGTTGGAGCAATCGACCATACACATGATAAACTCCCGCATCGAGTTTCTCAAGGCCATAAACGCCCTACTCAACAAAAGAATCAGAAGTTTGGAGAAACTCCGAGGAGAACTAGAGGAAAAAGAACTTAAAAAGAGGAAGGAGAAGACGGTCGTTGAATAAGGAAACACCCGCTCTCTAGATTCGAGCATAACCGTGCCCCACCCTAGCAAAGCTTGCAAATGACCACTTTCAGTCTCCTCCAACCATCGCGCATGAAATCCGAGTCGAATTCATTGTTAACTCTCAGAGAATCCCTATCGTTCATCAGTGATGGGGGAAAGAATTTGAACCCCAAGCTTCAGGTGAGCATCATCATCCCAACCTACAACGAAGCGAGCAATCTGCCACTACTAGTCAAGACTCTCGAGGCGATGTTCAGCGATCGCGACATCAAGGGTGA
>JBHHXX010000143.1:0-2275 GCA_046757245.1 Candidatus Geothermarchaeales archaeon | reverse complement strand
GAGGACGCGTCTCTCATCCACGTGAACGTTGATGAACTTGAAATCAACAAGAACCGTCAGGTGGACTTCGCCATCCTAGGCGATGCAAAGCTGGTTCTGATGCAGATGATTGAGGCTGTGAAGAGGATTCTGGGAGGTGGGGGGCGTGGCAAGGATGAACATCTCACAAGGGAGATTGAAAGGGTGAAGGAGGAGTGGCTGGAGGAGTGGATGCCCAAGCTGACTTCAGATGAGGTCCCCATAAACCCCTTCAGGGTCACGTGGGATCTGATGCACACGGTGGATAGGAGAAATACCATCGTGATCCACGACGCGGGTCTCCCCAGGTGGCATGTGAGCCACCACTACGAGGCGCTTTTCCCCAGGGGCTACATAGGCATGGGCGGGGAGAGCGAGATGGGCTGGTCTCTTGGAGCGGCCATGGGAGCCAAGCTCGCGAACCCCGATAAGTTGGTTATAAACATCATGGGCGATGGCGCCTTTGGGATGACCGGGCTCGACTTGGAGACGGCTGTGAGAAACTCGATCCCCATTCTGACCGTCGTCTCCAACAATTCTGGTCTAGGTCAATATTTCGAGAGAACGCCGAGCACGGCGGCGCTATCCGGGCATTATGCCAAGGTCGCCGAGGGTCTTGGGGCTTATGCGGAGAGGGTTGAGAAACCCGAGGAGATAATCCCGTCCGTCGAGAGGGCTAAGAAGGCCCTTGGGGCGGGAAGGCCCGCCCTCCTAGAGATCATCACCAAGGTTGAGGGAACCGAGGAGATTAGGGCGTATTGGAAGGATTTCAAAGCCGTCGGCTAGGGTGTGGTAGAATTGGATTTGGACATATTGATCAAGGATGGCTGCATTGTCAACGGAACCGGGAACCCCTGGTTTAGGGCGGACGTGGGCATCAGAGACGGAAGAATCGTGGATGTAGGCAGCCTCCCATCGGCTTCGGCTCAAAGGGTGATCGAGGCGAAAGGCCTCATCGTGGCCCCGGGCTTCATTGACACCCACACCCACACGACCCTTATGCTCCTCGACAGCCCCCACGCGGAGCCCAAGGTCATGCAGGGCGTGACGACCGACGTGGTTGGGGTGGATGGCCTCTCCGTGGCCCCGATCACGAGGGAAACGGTGGGTCAACTGAGAAAGTTTCTGGCTGGCGTGGAGGGCGAAACCGATCCCTGGGATTGGTTCACATTGGGTGAATACTTCGAGAGACTAGAGAGGGGAGGTATCTCCGTCAACCTGGCCTCGATGGTTGGAAACGGGACGATTAGGCTGGCCACCGTGGGCTTCGAGAACCGACCGGCGACCGGGGAGGAGCTGGAGACTATGAAGGGACTCCTAGCCCAATCCATGGATAACGGCGCCCTCGGTCTCTCCTCGGGCCTCATCTACCCCCCGAGCATGTACGCGGACACCCGGGAGCTCATAGAGCTCTGCAGGGAGGCGGCGCGGCGCGGGGGGATCTATGTGACCCACATCCGAAGTGAGGAGGAGATGCTTCTGCCATCGATTCGTGAGGCGATTGAGATCGGGGAGGCCGCTGGCATACCGGTTCACATATCGCACCTGAAGGCGGGTGGTAGAGCCAACTGGGGTAGGGCCGGGGAGGTCTTGGCCGTGATCGATGAGGCGCGGGCGAGGGGGGTTGACGTCACGGCCGATCAATACCCCTACACGGCTGGGAGCACCACGCTGGTAACCTTGCTGCCTACGTGGGTGATGGAGGGGGGCGTAGACAAGATCCTCGAGAGGCTAAGGAACCCGGAGACCCGCCTAAAAATAAAAGATGAGGTGGAGAGAAGTGCTCCCCACTGGGGGGAGGTCACCGTATCCTACTGTAGGAGAAATAAGGGGGTCGAAGGGAAGACTCTCGAGGAGGTCGCCGCTTTGAGGGGCGTAGACCCCAGCGACGCCCTGATCGACCTCTTGATCGAGGAGGAAACGGCGGCCTCTATGATCGAGCTCATGATGAGTGAGGAGGACGTCCGAACCATCATGAGGCACCCAGCGGTCAACGTCTGCACCGACGGCCTCGTCATGGGCAAGCCCCACCCCAGGCTCTACGGCTCCTTCCCAGCGGTCCTAGGCCGATACGTGAGGCGGGAGGGCGTCCTGACGCTGGAGGATGCCGTGAGAAAGATGACCTCGCTGCCAGCTCGGGTCTTGGGGTTGAGGGATAGGGGCCTCATCGCCGTGGGCATGTGCGCCGACGTGGTCGTCTTCGACCCCCAAAGCGTGTTGGACAGGGCTACGTATGGTGAACCCCGCCGGTATCCAG
>JBHHXX010000142.1:0-2367 GCA_046757245.1 Candidatus Geothermarchaeales archaeon | reverse complement strand
GACCCTGCTTAACCAAGCTTGGAGAAGATAAAAAACCCACCATCAAATAAAAAATTGGTGCTACCCTCAGCCAGATGCGCCTTCTGCGGCTAAGGTTCTAACACACTCTTTTTAAACGTAGTAGGAAATTGATAAGGTGAGGTCCAAGGATGGAGAACAAAACTACCGTTGTCGCCATCATACCAGCGCGCTCGGGGTCCAAGAGTATACCCAACAAGAACCTGAGGGAGCTAGCTGGGAAGCCCTTGGTGGCGTGGACGATCGAGGCCGCGCTTAGATCCAAGATGTTGAACCGCGTGGTCGTCTCCACAGACAGCGAAGAGATCGCGAGGGTTTCGAGGGAATGGGGCGCGGAGGTCCCCTTCATCCGACCCGCCCGGTTGGCCACAGATTATACCCCTGTTCTACCCGTGTTGCAACACGCCATCCGGTTTCTAGAGGAGGAAGAAAACTATAGGGTTGGCGTCGTGGTCACGCTGCAACCGACATCGCCACTACGCGATGAAGATGACATAGACGAGGCCTTGAAGATGTTCTTTAGAGGCGATGTTGATTCTTTAGTGAGCCTCTGCGAGGCTGAACACCATCCATTCAAGATGGTGAAAATCGTGGACGGCAAGACGAGGCCCCTTCTGTTGGTGGGCAAGGAACACGCTAGGAGACAGGACCTCCCAAAGGTCTATAGGCACAACGGCGCCATCTATGTAACGAGGAGAGACGTCCTAATGGAGGAGAATAGGATTCTCGGGGAAGACGCCTTGGCGTACATAATGCCCCAAGAGAAGTCCATAGACATCGACACGCTCCTCGACCTCAAACTGGCGGAATGTGTCCTTGAGATGAGGGAAAATGAGGAAGATAAGGATAGGGGATAGGCTTATAGGCGGCGGCGAGCCCACCTTCATCGTCGCCGAAGCTGGCATCAACCACAACGGCAGCATTGAAAACGCGAAGGAGCTGATAGAGTCCGCGGCTCGGTGCGGCGCGGACGCCGTGAAGTTTCAGACCCACATACCGGAGAAGGAGATGTTGAGACAGGACGTGACGGCCGATTACGTCGGGGAGCCTCTCTTCGACCTGCTGAAGAGGGTGGAGCTATCGAGAGAGGACCACGTCGTTTTAAAGGAATACGCCGAGGAAAAGAACCTCATCTTTTACTCCACACCGTTCTGCGTGGAGGCGGTCGACCTGCTCGAGGAGATTGACGTCCCCGCGTACAAAGTTGGCTCCGGGGAGATCGCAAATCCACCCCTCTTGGAGCGCATCGCAAAGATCGGTAAGCCCGTGATCCTCTCCACCGGTATGAGCAACTTGGAAGAAGTCGAGGAGGCGATCGGAATCGTCACCCAGTATAATCAGCAATTGGTCATTCTCCAGTGTACCTCGACCTATCCCTCTTCATATGAGGACATCCACCTGAACGCCATGGATACTCTCCGAAAGTTTGGTTTTCCGGTCGGACTCTCAGACCACTCACAGGGCATATACGTTGCGTTGGCAGCCGTCGCCCTAGGCGCGTGCTACATCGAGAAGCACTTCACAATCGACAAGAATTGGCCGGGTCCCGACCAAAAGGCCTCAATAGAGCCCAAGGAGCTGAGGGAGCTCGTAAGGGGTGTGAGAGCCATTGAGAAGGCGATGGGGGCATTTGAGAAGCAGGTTCAGGATAGGGAGAAGCCGGTGAGGGGTATGGCTAGGGAGAGCGTCGTATCGGTTGAGGAAATACCTAAAGGGTCGATCATCACTAAAGATATGGTTTGGGTCAAGCGACCCGGCACCGGGATCCCCGCAAAGCGCATGGGCGAGGTGATCGGGAGAAGGACCCGTCGAACCGTGGGGAAGGATCAACTCATAAGTTGGGGTGATCTAGAATGAGGAAGGTGTGTGTTGTTACGGGGAATAGGTCGGAGTACAGCAAGCTGAAATCCGTGATGAGAAAGATCCAAGAACACAAGGACTTAGAGTTGTTCTTGATCGTCACGGCTTCACACCTGCTCGACGACTATGGTAGGACTATACACGTCATAGAGGACGATGGCTTCAAGGTGAACTCAATAGCGAGGACCGTAGCGGCGGGTCAGGACTTGGAGTCGATGGCGAAGTCCGTAGGGATCGGCTGTCTCGAGCTGCCCACTCTCTTCGACATATACAAGCCGGATGTGGTGCTCATCTGTGGAGACCGCTTTGACATATTGTCCGCGGCTATTGCCGCGTCCTTCATGAACATTCCAATCGCCCACATACAAGGCGGGGAGGTTTCAGGGTCGATCGACGAGAGCATACGCCACGCGATAACAAAGCTCGCCCACATCCACTTCCCGGCTACAGAAGCGAGTGCCCAAAGGATCATAAAGATGGGGGAGAGGC
>JBHHXX010000141.1:0-2385 GCA_046757245.1 Candidatus Geothermarchaeales archaeon | reverse complement strand
CCGATCGAATCTAACGATGTTTTTCAGGGGCATCCTCGGCTTTGGACTGGGCCTTTCTAGGGGATATCCCATAGCTATGATGGCCATGGGCTCGAAGCTCTCAGGTAGGTTTAAGACCCTCCGCACCACGTCTTGACAGAAAAGGGGGGCGCAGCGCCAACACGCCCCGATCCCGAGTGAGTGAGCCGTCAGCAACATGTTTTGTATGGCGGCCGAGAGACTCTGAACGGCCATCAGATGCTCGCTTCTCTGCCTTCTCTCGTCGGGATACCTGTGCATGTCCTCCATGGTTATGCAAGCCACGATTAAGACCGGCGTTGACTCGAAAAAATTTATTGAGGCCTCCACCTCGGCCCTCCTTTGACTAGTCGGAACCCCCTCCCTCGAGAGGTCGGCCTCCCAAGCCTCACCCATCTCCTCGGCCAACCTACGCTTATTCGCCGGGTTACGAACGACTATAAAGCGCCATGGCTGGGCGTTGTGAGCCGAGGGTGCCCACCTGGCGGAGTCCAAAATCCTGCGGAGAACGTCTCCTGGCACGGCCCCATCCCTGTACCTTCGGATGCTCCTCCTCGATTTAATAAATTGGTGTATCTCCATCGGATTCTTCCCTTCGTCGAAGAACCAAACTTTGAATTAACTATTTAATTGCTTCAAAGAATCGTTTGACTTCTGCCCTTGCCATCAAGGCCTCAACAACCAGCGAGGAAATCGCCACTTCGATGAAGGCCTTCACATTGATCAAGGTTATCAGGGGTATCGGTAATATGAGGATGGTTGTGAGCCATAGATAGGGGGTCTCTACCACTTCACCTATCAACCCCGCTATGAGGGGTCTGAACCTCTTGGAGGCCAGTCCAGCCGCGAAGGAGAGTATGAAGTTGCCGAGGGGGATGAACATGCTAGCGAAGGTCCCGATGCTAAAGGTGACGAAAAGAACGCTTAGGGCCCCCGTAATGCCACCCGCGAGGGGGCCCAAGTTGATGGCTATGAGGATTCCAGTGAACTGGGAGAGGTGCAGAAGAACGCCGGGGGCCAAGGGTATTTCGATGAGGCCGATCACGTTGCCCAAGGCGCCCATGACGGCTATGAGTGAGATTGATTTTACGCTTACCCTCATGGCTTATGTATTATAGTAACCCTGATAAAAATTTTCTAGGGTGTTTTCATGACGCTAGCCGTGGTCCCAGTCGCCCCCCTCGAGAGGGGGAAACTCAGGCTGTCAACCATCTTCTCCCGAGAGGAAAGGAAGATGCTCATGAAGGCTATGCTCACAGACGTATTATTAGCTCTAGAGGAGGCTAAAAGCGTGGAGGAGACGCTCGTCGTCACATCCGATGAAGAAATTCTAAAGCTAGCCCGCCGTTTTGGGGTGTCCTCCTTAAAGGAAGGGAGACCTGAGGAGCTGAACTCGGCCGTCAGAGAAGCCACAAATTGGGCTTTAAAGAGTGGATTTGAAGGCATGCTTGTAATACACGCTGACTTACCTCTGGTTAAGCCTCACCTCATTGACAATGTCACTAGCGTGGAGGAGCCCTGTGTTGTCCTCTGTCCCTCAAGAGACGGCGGAACGAACATGCTCTTTAGAAGCCCACCCGGTGTCATCGATCCTCTTTTCGGCCCCCTTAGCTTCGCCAGGCATTTGGAGAATGCTCGAAGAGTTGGCGTAGAGGCCAGGGTTTTTGATTCCTTCTTCGCCTCCCTCGACGTCGACACTCCGAGTGATTTGTATCCGATTTTGATTTACGGCTTTGGAACGCACACCTATGGGTGCGTCAAAAGTCTTAGCTCGAGGCTCATGTCAGACAAGGAGCGGTTACGAAGAGCCCTCGCTGGAAACGACTACCATGGATATGCCTCTACCTAGAGATTTGAATGATGATGAACAGGGTGACATAGAACCTTATCTACATCGGGCCCAAATGAATGTAGAAGCCACCACAGCCTCGCCGATCCATGCGTCGCTTGTGTTTAATACGTTGGTAGGAAGGTCGGGGCTTAGCTATCATCACTTCCGTGGTCTTGTCCCAAGTTTGGCGCACCTATACTCCTCGCTACAACCGAAGATGTGAGGCTATGGCAGACACCGTAATGCCCCCAAAAAGCCACTCGGATGTGGTCCCTCGCCGTTCTCTCAGCCAACTTCAAATCTACGGTGCAGAAATCCTATAAATCTCTTAGAAGCGAGTCGACCCACTCAAGTCTTATGTTTTCGCCCTCACGTGGCGCAGGTCGCGGGGTCAAATCGTGCTCGGCCCATCACTCGTAGGTGATTTGGATGGTTCCCTGTAAAAGAGGAGTCTCAGATATGGAGCTATGGCAGATATAACTTTGTTTTCAGCCTTCCTCAGATGTTCCTCAAACGTCGGTCTAGTGACGGTCATC
>JBHHXX010000140.1:0-2390 GCA_046757245.1 Candidatus Geothermarchaeales archaeon | reverse complement strand
TGAGGAGGAGGATGCTCGAGGGGGGAAGCTGGGAGGAGCTCGTGCCCAAGAGCGTCGCGGAGCACATCAAAAAGATTCGAGGAGACGAGAGGATTCGGAGAATTTCCAGATCGGATAAGGTTTAGCTTTACCATCGAAGTCGAAATTAGCCCTCTTCTCAACAATGTTAATGGGCTATCAATAGGCTGGGAAAAACACGAGGGCTATGAGGGGAAGCGTGATGACCGCCCAAACAACCTTGTTCCACGCAAAGACCTTGGAGCCGTCTAGTGGTGGAAAGGGGAGCATGTTGAACATGGCGAGCCAGAGGTTGATCATATAGCCCATGGAGCCTATGAGCCCGATGAAACCGCCGAGGCCCCTAAAGATGGAGAAAAAGACGGCGAGGAAAACGTTTATCAAGGGTCCCGACAGAGAAATCAAGCCGTTGCCCCTCAAGCCAAAGTCAAAGTCCCAGCCCAAACGTCTGACTAGGGGCACGATGTAGACCGCCCCCGGAGCGGCAAACAAGATACGACCCCTCGACACGAAGGCCATGAGCAACGCCAGCAGCAAGCCCCAGCTCCAAAGCCTAAACTCGGCCCAGCAACCATATCTCTGCGCGATGTATTTGTGGGCAAGCTCGTGGAAGATAAAGGCGACGCCCACCGTCAGTAAAGCCGCGGCGAAGTAGGTGGGAAACAACGGGGGAAAATCGAGGGCCCGAACTGAGAAGCATAGGCCGAGCACGATCCAAGCGATGAGGAGCTCCTTAACCTCTCTCGAGCTATAGGTTCTCATGGATCATGGCCACCAATAACCTCTTATACCAACGCTCTTTTAAACATCTCCTAGGCCTCGAGAACAGATGGTCACAAAGGGTTGAAGCAGAGTTAAGATTTAAGTTATAAAGGTGACCTCTCATAGCCTTTATAACTAAAGTAGCTCTTTCGACTTAAAGGTGAAGCTGATGGAGGCCGAGAGCAATGGCGAGGGTGGAGAGGGGGCTGGGAAGACTCGTCAAGGAAATTCTCTTCGGGGAGATTTTCTCCCTCACGGGATCCCTCTTCGCGGGGTTGGGGCTGGCATACATGTTGAACGAGCTCGAGAGCCTACCGGGTTTCCTCGTCTTGGTCCCGGCCTTCATGGAGATGAGGGGCAACATCAGCGGCGCCTCCTCGGCTAGAATCACCACAGACCTATACCTCGGAACGATCCCGGCGCGTTTCAAGCTCAGCGATGGGTTGAAGACGGAGATTCTAACTTCTTTCCTCCTCACCATGATCCTATCCGCCGTGATAGGGGTCTTCTCCCACTACTTCAACCTTTTCTTCGGCTTCTCAAGCGCGGGTCTGCTGAAGCTCGCCGCTCTCTCCTTCACGGCGGGTCTCTTATCCAGCCTCTTCATGATCTTCGTCGCGTCTTTCTCAACCATCATGTTCTTTAGGAGGGGCCTAGACCCGAACAACGTCATGGGTCCCTTCACCGGCATGTTCGGAGACGTCGTCAGCATCCTCTCCCTGTTTTTGGCCGCGCAGATCCTGCTGAGGGTGATGGGATGAATTGGATGAAGATGAGGAGGATAATCTTGGAGAGCGCGACAATTTTCAGCGTAGCTCCCGTCATCAGCATGTTCGCTGGATTAATCTTGAACTCAGAGTTTGAAGCCTTTACGAGGCTACCCATTTTATTGGCCTTCGCGCCGCTGTTGAACGGCTTGGCCGGTGACTTCGGCACCATTATTTGTTCTAAGATTTCCACCTCTCTCCACCTGGGGATCATTAGCCCCAAGTTTGAGAGAAGCCCCGTTCTTAAAACATACGTTGTGGCTAACCTCTTGGCCACAACGCTTTCAATCATCTATATCTGCTTCATCCTCAAATTTCTCTCGTCATTCCTAGGGTTGGGGGAAGTACACATCCTCTCCTTCCTCTTGGTGGGCTTACTCTCAAGCCTCATCATCATAGGCATCATAAGCTCGAGCAGCATCATCATCGCTTTCATAAGCTACTCGCGCGGCCTCGACCCGGCTAACGTCGCCTTCCCCATCGTCACGGCGATAGGCGATTTATCGGGTGCTGGGAGCCTCATCCTCGTGGCCCGACTAATAGGGCTCATATAAGACCCCAGCGGGGGTAAAAATGGAAAAATATATAGGTGGGAGTCTACATCAACGATTGAGGCCCCGGTAGCTCAGAGGGTTAGAACTAAGCCTTGTAAGCTTAGGAATAGGCATCTGCTTGGTAAACCAGTGGTACGAAGAGCAGGAGGTCGCGGGTTCAAGTCCCGCCCGGGGCTCCAAAGATGATTCCGAGACGTTTAGAAATATAGATTTTTTTCTATGATTTCAACGTTATTTGGATATAGTTTTGAATCATCGAGATAACGGTTAATTTCGTATTTTCTCTTTG
>JBHHXX010000139.1:0-2420 GCA_046757245.1 Candidatus Geothermarchaeales archaeon | reverse complement strand
GTTTCTAACCTGTTTCCACGTGTCGCGATTGCGTATGGTTACCGTGTCGTCCTCGAGCGTTTGATAATCTATGGTAACCCCCAGGGGGGTGCCCACCTCATCGGCTCGTGCATATCGCCTCCCGATGGAACCTGCCTCGTCATATTCCACTGTGAAGCCTTCATTAATTAGCATTTGATACACCTGCCTTGCCTTCTCCGGCAAGCCGTCTCTGCCCACTAATGGATAAACACCCACCTGTATGGGCGCAAGGTCTCGTGGGAGGCTCAACAACGCTCGCCCCTCCCTCGTTGTATAAGCGTATTCGATGGTGACGTAAAACAATCGGTCTGACCCAAAGCTCGGCTCAACCACGTGGGGGACGAATCGCCTCCCCTTCTCCTCCGCCCTCTTGTGGATGATCTCAACGTGCTCCGGCAGAATCTTGAAGGACTCCACCATATGATAGCCCTGTCTCTTGAAAGATACCTCTAGCTCCCTGGGGTTCGTGGTGGAGAGCAGCTTGACGACCCTTGACGCGTCTTCTTTGAAGGCTGGACCAATTTTAGACATAACGGGCTTAACGGTCACCTCCTCGGTCGTGACTGGCTTCTCATATTCCTTAAAGGCCCTCATGTCGACGCCGCTGAACTCCATGTGACGCTTTAGATCATAATCCGTCCGGTAATTGTGACCTGAAACCTCCACCCACCCCCACCGATCCAGGTAAACCTCCTGATCAAAACCCTGGGTGGAGTAATGAGCCCTCTCCCAGTCCAACTTCTCGATGAATCGCTGCTTGTCTTCCGGCACCCCCAACTCGACTAGAAAGCGCTTGGATAGGGCCATGAAGAACGCTTGCCACCCGGCCTTTATGTATCCTCTGCTCAAGGCTTCCTTTACCGTGACCTCGATAGGCTCCTCTATGCCCCTCAACTTGTTTTCCGCCACTATTAGTCTTAGAGTTTCGTTCTCCACTTCAGTTAACATAGGGCAGTGGGGCTCCTTGGGATCGACAAAGAACTCGAGGTCCATGATCGTGAACTCCCTCAGCCTTATGGGACCCTGCCTCGGCGAGATCTCGTTTCTCAGTGCCCGACCAATTTGAGCAACTCCAAAGGGAAGCCTCTCCCGAGCATATTCATATAGGCGCCTAAATTCCACGAAAATCCCTTGAGCAGCTTCGGGGCGCCCATAACCAATCGCTTCAGAGTATGGACCGATGGTGGTGGTGAACATGGTCATGAAGTGCTTGGGCTCGCCAAATTCTCCGCCGCACTCTGGGCAATGAACCCCACGTTTACCGAGCTCTCTCATCAACTCCTGAAGGCTGAGTTTTTCGGTATCGGTGTCGCTCATTCCCGCAAACTCTTGAAGCAGGTGGTCGGCTCGAAACTTTCGGTTACACGCACGGCATTCCACCATGGGCTCCTTAAAGGCGTCCACATGGCCCGAGGCTTCAAACACCCTCCCGGGCACAATCACCGGCGAATCGATCTCAAAAAGGCCGAGTCGACGGAGGAAAAAGTCTCGAAACTTGTCTTCAATCCTTCTCTTCAGTATCGAGCCCAAGGGACCAATCGTTATGAAGCCGCTTGCGCCACCATAGATTTCGCAGGAAGGCCAGAAGAAGCCTCGGCGTCTCGCCAGTTCGCTGATAATCTCGAACTTGTCATGGGTTTTCATGGGGCTTCAACTCCGTGTTCATCTAATGTTTACAAACCTTAAGGTGTTACTCGATAATAAATCAAGCGTCCATCTTTCGCAAACCGCTTCTAACGGGCACATTTCGCATTTTCTCACACTGAATCACCGGCGCCATCAACCCCCCGGGGTGAGAACCATCGGCTTCTCCCTGGTGTTCTTGAGGAGACACGATGGAACTTTCGTCTAGCCAAAATTCGTTATAACAATCACGCCGCAAACCTTATCCTTTGTGGAATCTGCCTCGTCGTCCCTTACAAGCTGACTTGGTAAGGTTGGGTATTCCGACCTATGTAAGACTGGTGTGGAGGTCTTGATGGAAGCACTTTACCTAAAGCGAAAGGGGGGAAGTCAAGGGCTGCCTAGAACCTCCTCCTCGGGTGGAGGAGGAGGAATCAACCCCTGCTTCATCAACACGGCGGTAGATTCCCTGGCGTTCTTAATGATAGATACAGCCCTATCCCACAGCTCTTGTCTGCTCAACTTAACCCTGGCGACACCCTCCTTAATCGACTCTAAAGCACAGGCTACCGCCTCGCGTGGAAAGACCTCCCATTCGTCCATCCTGGGGAGGATGTCTCCCTCGTGAATCCCCCTATCTTCAGCGAAGCTAGCTAATTCTCTCGCCGCGGCAATGCACATGTCATCGGTGATGGTCTTCGCTTTTACGTCCAAGACTCCTCTAAAGATGGCTGGAAAGCCCAGAGAATTGTTTACCTGGTTTTCGAAGTCGGATC
>JBHHXX010000138.1:0-2482 GCA_046757245.1 Candidatus Geothermarchaeales archaeon | reverse complement strand
TTCTTCTCTTCAAATTTCCTATAGCGCTTCAGATTCTTAAATTCTATCAGTTATACTAATGAGGGACAATTCACCCATAGCTATGCCGAATCTTCGCTTCGAGCCATAGATCGGTGGTATCGTAGCATTGATATCCTTAGTTTGAGGACATCGATGTTCCATTTTACGGTATCCATCTTCGCTGGACCCTAGTGTAGAAAACACTTATACTCAGATGTAGATATGTTGATTTAGCACGCCGTGGACAAGATGAATATACTCATCGTCATCGGCTACCTCCACCCCGTCATCGGGGGCACCGAGTTAGCCGGATACAACGTCGCCAAGCATCTGGCCATGAGGGGACACGAGGTAACCGTTGTCACACGGTACAGCGTCGGCTTCAGACCGGAGATCATAAAGCATATTGGATCGATGAGACCCTATGAGGAGCTTTACGGCGGGAGACTCAGGATTCACCGCGTCAGGCTCCTGCCCACCATGTTTGGCAGATTCCTCTCGGACGTCTTAAATGCTCTGAGGATAGGTTGGAGGACGAGGCCCGACGCCATACTAGCCTTCACGCTGATGCCACACTCCTTCTCGGCGATGGTCGTGAGGTATGCGCTCCAGTTGACGCGTTTCAGGGATGTACCGGTGGTCGTCTGGGGGCGGGGGAGCGACGTGATGGTCACGCCCAAGAGAAAGGACATGATTGGTTTGCTCACCCGGCTCCTTCTTGGAATCGTCTTCCGCGCCGACCTCGTTCTCGCTCAGACTCCTGCCATGAGGGAAACCCTAGTGGAGTACGGTTGTGACCCAGAAAAAATCGAGGTACTCGGAAACGGGATCGATTTAAGCCAATACTCGCCCAGTGCTGAAGCCTCGGACAACACCGTCGCCTTCGTCGGCGCCGCGAGGCCAGCCAAAGGCCTCCCCTACCTTATACAGGCGATAAACCAGCTTCCGAGCGCGCGTCTGCTCGTCATCGGCGGGTGGGGTGAGCAACGCGACCTGTGCAGGTCCATGGCTCGTGAGAACACAGAGTTCATAGGGGCGGTTCCACCCCATCGGGTCAAGGATTACTTGAGGCGAGCAACCATCTTCTGCCTGCCGAGCCTAAGCGAGGGCTTCCCCAACTCGGTTCTAGAGGCGATGGCGTCGGGTCTCCCCATCGTCGCCACAAATGTCGGTGGGACGCCCTACGTGGTTGGTGATGCGGGAGTCCTCGTGGCTCCAGGAGACGTCGACGCCCTCAGAGCTGCCTTGGCTTCCCTGTTGGAAAACCCGGCGAGACGAGAGGAGTATCGATTGAGGTCCTTGGAGCGCGTCAAGCGATTTACTTGGGGCACCGTCGTCGCGGATTTGGAGAGGCTGATCGTTAACATTAAGGGTAATATGTGATGAGATACTATTAACCAACCCATTCCCCACGGGCAACTTGCTTAAGGGGCGGCGTGCGCAAAGGTTTAATCCGGGTGTGGACCATGGACGAGCATAAGATTGGGATCGTGGGTGGAGCCGGATACATCGGCTCATCTCTGGCGAGACACCTGAGCAAAGCATTCAGGGTGAAAATCCTCGATATGAGAACCCCACCGAGCGATCTTGAGGGCAAGGTGGATTATGAGATCTGTGACGTCCGAGAGTTTCAAGACGTCGAGGGATGCCTTAAAGACGTCAGCTTGGTGATCAACTCAGCCATCATACAGATACCCCTCATAAACGAGGAGAGGAGGATGGGCTACGAGGTGAACATAGTCGGGACTCAGAACGTTTGCAGGGTTGTCCACGAAACCCCATCCATTAGGGGCATGATACTGACGGGTTCGTGGCATGTCTTCGGGGAGAGGGGCCTAAGGGGAGTGATAGACGAAGAATTCGGCTTTAGACCCGACAGGGTGGAGGATAGAGCCCGACTATACACCTTGTCAAAGTTGGCTCAGGAGACGATCGTAAAGCTCCACGACGAGATGTCCGAGAAGGTCTTCGGGGTTATCCGCATGGGCACCGTGCTCGGCGAGGGGATGCCCGAGAAAACCGCGGCAAACATATTTATGTCAAGGGGACTAGAAGGACAGACTCTCACACCCTACAAGCATAGCATGTATAGACCCATGCTATACGTGGATGTGAAGGACGTCTGCAGGGGCTTTGAGTCCTTCGCAAAGAAGATACTCGGCGAAGCCCGCGGGAAGGGAGATCTTCCCCACGTGTTTAACATCACTTATCCCCAACCCATCACGGTTATCGAGCTGGCCCACATGGTTCGAGACGCCATAGTGAAATACTCCAAGGGCGCTCTAAGACCAGAGATAGAGGTTGTGGACACGGGGAAGCCAGAGCTATTCACGCCTAGAGACAAAGACGCGATAAAGATCGATGTGAGCAGGGCGGTGAAGTTTCTCGACTTGGGGCGTCTGACGAGCCCCCGGGAATCCATCGAGGACCTCATCGAGGGTAGAATTAAACAACGAGGATAAAAATAAAATAAGCGTTTCTC
>JBHHXX010000137.1:0-2543 GCA_046757245.1 Candidatus Geothermarchaeales archaeon | reverse complement strand
GGCAGCCTCCCAACCTTCTTCTCGTACATCTTGTCGAGGGCTTGATGCATCGTTTCATCGGGATACGTGACGACTACCCGCCTATCCGCGACGTCCCCAACGTGGACATCGAGATTCCCCCCGACCATCGCCCTTATCAGTTTCTCTATGGTGACCGTGCCGATCAACTCACCATTCTCGACGACCGGGTACCCCCTGTATAAATATTTACCCGCGATGCCGGCGAATTCGGCTAGGGTATAATCTGATTCTACCATGACTATGTCCCTCCTCATCACCTCTTCAACCTTAACCCTGTCTAGGATGCCCCCTTTTCCCCTGGTCAGGATTAAGTGCCTAGCTTTTTCGTGACCCGCGATCAAATCCCTCTTGGACACGATCCCCACGAGTTTCTTGGGATCTTGAGGGTCGACAACGGGTAGGTGTCCATAGCCGCTCTGATTCATCTTTCGTAAAACCACGTCCAAGGATTCATGGGGAGTTGTGGCGAGAAGCTTAGTCGACATTATTTCTCCTACCCTAACCTCCTCGGCCCTATCGGGCGCGACCCTAAGGGCATCCCTATATGTGGCTATGCCCACCAATCTCCCCTCCTCAACCACGGGAAACCCCAGGTGTCCGGTGGAGCTAGCCAAACGCGATAATTCTCTGGCGGAGTCTGAAGGTGAGAGGGTCACCACGTTTTTCGTCATGACCTCTCCCACTTCCACCTGCTCCAACACGTCGATGCTAAACTCCTCCCTGTGGGCGGGGGAGTCCACCCGCGTTAACACCTGACCCTCATATATCGTCCACTTCCCAGTTAACACATAGGAAATCGAGCACGCCAACATGAGGGGCACAAGCAGGTTATAATCACCGGTCATCTCCGAGACCATGATCATGGCGGCGATGGGGACCTTGGCGGCGCCAGCGAAGAAAGCGGCCATGCCGACGAGGACAAAGGCGCTCGGCTCAGAGATCAGAGAGGGGAAGATGGATTTAAAAATATTGCCCAACACCCCTCCGATCATGCTGCCGATAACCATCGACGGTGCGAAGACCCCTCCGCTACCCCCGGAGCTGATCGTGAAGCTTGTGGCGAAGATCTTGGCTACGGCGATGATTATCATCAGGGACAAGGCGAGTTCGCCGTATATGGCTAGCTGAACCCAACCATATCCTGTAGCCAAAACCTGTGGGACTGCGAACGCCAAAAGTCCGAGTGCAAATCCACCTATTGCCGGTTTTACATGGTTTGGTATCTTGATCTTTCTGAATACTCTGTCTCTTGTCCTGTAAAACGTGTAGACGTACGGTATCGCGATTAAGCCGCACGTTAGACCTAAAATGGCGTAAAATATAAGTTCCTCCGGATGCAAAAACGTAAACGTTGGAGTCTGGAAGATGGGCTCAAAGCCAAAAAAGGAGCAAAACACAGAGTAGGCGACGACCGAAGATATAAAGGTCGGTATCAAGGCGTCGACTTCAAAATCCCTCTTGTACAAAACCTCTATTCCGAATAACGCGCCTCCGAAGGGAGCCTTGAATATGCTGCCAATGCCACCTGCTGCCCCGCAGATGACCATCAGCCTACGATCCCGGTCGCTGGTCTTCAGAAGCGAGGAAAGCCAAGAGCCGAAACCCGCCCCGATTTGAGCGATAGGACCCTCTCTACCGGCGCTGCCCCCCGAACCGATTGTGAGAATCGAGGCAACGGTTTTAATAAGAGGAATCCTCCTCCTAATGAATCCGGCGGACCTGTGAAAGGAGGAGATGACCGCGTCGGTTCCGTGTCCCTCCGCCTCTGGAGCCCATTGATAGACTATGAAGCCGGAGATCAGGCCACCTATCGTGGGGATCAAAACAAGTATCCACCACCGGACATTTTCATTCGAGGGAGCCATTGTGGCTCCCTCGGACGCGGGTAGCGGTGGACTGTAATTGATCAAGTAGCCGAGGAAGAAGTCTGAGCTTAGTCTCAAGAGGTATAGGAAGATCGTTGCGCCGAGGCCCGACACGATGCCAATAACGACTCCATATATGACCCAGCGCTCCAAATAGGTTAGATACTCGGGGAATTTGAGCCTCATTTATTATGGCTCCGAATCGTTAAAATCGAATAATGTCAAACCCGAAATATTAAGTTAATATCTAAAAATTCGTTTTGTCTCGTGACTATTCCCTCCGTCCCCCTCAATAGATTGGGATTTGTTTTATTTTGTGTGTTTCAAATGTTTTTCTGATGGGGATCGTTGGGCGTTATTCATCCACGCTATTCACCTCTTAGATTTTCTCCGGCTCTTTAAACCGATTGGAAGAAAAACCGCGTCTAGGTGATCTTTATTTGACCTATAGTGCTCGTCCAAATCTTCCTTGGTCTTGAACTTCCTCTGGCACCTACAGCAATACCATATGTCGCCGTTTTTCGGCATCTCGTTCGTCTCTCCAATTTGGGGGAGTAGCCCTAACGGTGCTTTCAGTTACTACCTTTACCCTCCCGTTCACGAGTTTTACGCTGAGCATATAGCAACCTATTAAGGAGTCAAGCCACGCCTTCAAGA
>JBHHXX010000136.1:0-2568 GCA_046757245.1 Candidatus Geothermarchaeales archaeon | reverse complement strand
AGAAAAGGCTTGTGGTCAATTTGGGTATCGAAGTGTCGACTTGATCTTGGGTAGAACAACGATACGTTAATAACGGTAGCCGTAAAGATTTATGCAAAGAAGAGATAGTATACGCGGTGGTTATTTTGAAACGGATCGAGACCTCAGCGAGGCTGAGGGGAATTAGACCCTCTGGTATTCGCCGTATGTTTGCGTTGGCGCAAGCCGTCCCGGGCGTGATCAGCATGGGACTGGGTGAGCCGGATTTCGTCCCTCCTCCTCATGTCCTAGAGGGGGCTAAGCGGGCTTTAGATGAAGGAAAAACGCACTATACACCTAACGCGGGGATTCCGGAGTTGCGTGAGGCTTTGGCGAAGAAAGTAAAGCGCGATCATGGTTTATCATATGATCCGGAGTCGGAGGTTATGATCACGGTAGGCGGAACCGAAGCGCTTTTTCTAGGTTTGCAGGCGCTTATAAATCCAGGCGACGAAGTGTTGATTCCGGACCCTGGATTTGTATGTTATGAACCCGACGTCTTGATGGCGGGCGGTGTTCCGGTGTCGATGCCCCAATATGAAGAAAAGGACTTTAGACTTGATGCCCAGGACGTGATGCCCTTGATCACGGATAGATCACGTGTGATGATCATAAATTCTCCCAACAACCCAACGGGATCCGTCTTATCCCATAATGACATGGTGAGACTGGCCAAGCTCGCGGTGGAGCGTGATTTGATCGTGATCTCCGATGAGGTTTATGAGAAGATCGTATATGACGACGCTAGGCATTATTGTCTAGCTACCTTTCCTGGTATGCGGGAGCGGACCTTGGTTGTGAACGCTTTTTCTAAGACGTATGCCATGACCGGTCTCCGTGTTGGGTACGCGTTGGGTCCTGAGGAATTGATTTCCTCTATGGTGAAGATTCACCAGTTTGCTGTTGCATGTGTCGATGGCTCAGCGCAATACGCTGCGTTGGCGGCGTTAGAGGGACCCCAAGACTTCGTGGAGAATATGGTGCGGGAGTTTGATAGGCGACGACAGCTTCTTCATTCAAGGATCAACGAAATTGAAGGCTTCCGGGCCTCTCTGCCGAAGGGAGCCTTTTACATGTTTCCGAACATTGAAGGGTTCGGGGTTCCATCAGAAAAGTTTGTTGAGCACCTCTTCGATAAGGGAAAGGTGGTGACTGTGCCAGGGTCCGCCTTTGGCAAGTACGGCGAGGGGTACCTGCGTTTCTCTTATGCAACCGCGTACAACAAGATCGAAGAAGCGTTGGATCGGATAGAGAAGGCCGTGAAGATGCTCAAATAGCAAGGGGCAGCCTCCTTTAAGGAATTATGTGCTGGTTTTTCTTTGTAATAACCAATGTTCACCTCTGATATCGTTAAGCGGTTATAAAAAAATAGTCGTATGTAATCAAAATTAGCACCATTGGGACAAATTTTTAAGCGATAACCACATTGAACATTTAACAGAGCATTGATTTTGATCGTCCTCCAGGGGGCTGAGCATGGGTAGAAGGCGTAGAAAAGTGGTTCGCATTCCCAGGAAGCGCTTGCCTAAGGTTTTCCTGTGCCCCAGGTGTGGAAAAGAAGCGATTAGGGTTGAGTTAATGAGGAGTCGGGGGCACGCCACAGTGCGATGTGGGAGTTGTGGACTAACTGGCGAATTGCCCATCAAACCCGCTTTCCGTGAGGTCGACGTATACTGTCTTTTCACTGATAAATTCTACTCCGGAGTAACCAGCGCGTAGCGGGATTCACATGGTTGGTCAAGTAGAAAAATATCTGCTGGATAAAATTCGGGAGGATGGAGCCGTCCACATCACTCTCATCGATCCCGAGAAGACAGCTTCTCAAATGGCATCCCGCATAGCTCACGAAGCTGAATCCGCTGGAACAGGAGCTATCATGGTGGGTGGATCCACCTTCATTTCAACTTCCCGTTTAGATGGTGTTGTAAAGGCGATAAAGAAGGCAGTGAAGATTCCTGTAATCCTTTTTCCCAATAACATAACTGGTATTAGTAGGCATGCGGATGCCATATGGTTCATGTCCCTCCTCAACTCCTCAGACCCCTACTTCATCGCTGGGGCCCAAGTCTTGGGTGCTCCCATCATCAGAAAATTCGGCTTAGAAGCCATCCCACTTGGCTACATAATTATTGGGGAGGGCAGAGCAGCCGGGGTCATAGGGCGAGCATGCCCAATCCCGTACAACAAACCTGAACTCGCGGCTGCACATGCGTTAGCGGCGCAATATTTCGGTATGCGCTTTGTGTATTTGGAGGCGGGGTCCGGGGCTAAACAACCAGTGCCAAGCGATATGATAAGAATGGTGAAAGACCTTGTCAGCGTTCATGTGGTTGTGGGTGGGGGAATCAGAACCTGTCAGCAGGCGAAGGAGATGGTAGGTGCTGGAGCTGACATTCTTGTGACGGGCACAGTTGTCGAGGAGTGTAGAGTGAGGGAGAAAATCAGGGAACTAGTTGAAGGCATAAGGAGCAAGTAGGAATACCTCTGACCTTCAGCTTTCCTTGTTTATGTTAGAAAGATTGAATATCCACCTCATGAACCTTATTGAAG
>JBHHXX010000135.1:0-2603 GCA_046757245.1 Candidatus Geothermarchaeales archaeon | reverse complement strand
AAGACTCATTTGCTCCTTCTTGAGGTAGGGAGAGGATGAGCTGGCGCGCTAAGGTGGTCTTTCCTCTCTGTTGGTTACCAAACCGAGTCTTTGAATGAGTGTACTAAGGGACAAGCCTTGTACCAGAATGGAGAACAAGACGACGCCAAATGTTATCGCCATGATTCTCTCTGCGTGTTGTATGGGTAACGCCGTTAACCCCAGGATCAGCACGATCGATATGGCGCCTCTCAACCCTGACCAAGCGATCACGTGTTGCCAATTGGTTGGGATGACCTTTTTCCGCAGCTTTAGAGCTCTCGAAACGAGGTAGACCATGGCGGCCCTAGTAGCTAAGATGCCACCTATGGATAGGGACACGATCCATAGCTCCGTCAAAAGGAGTTGAAGCTTCAAATACATTCCTATGAAGATGAAGGCCACGCTGTTAGCCAAGAACGCAACGAATTCCCATTGTGTATGCAATATCCCCCTTGCTTCGGATGTCATCCCTAGACGTACACCGTAATTTGAGATTATTAGACCACCGACAGCTACAGCTATGATCCCACTGGCATCGAAACTCTCCGCTATCAGATAGATCCCATAAGCCGATATGAACGTCAAAAGTATTTCCACGAATCTATCATCGACTAAGTGGATTATTTTGTAGACGACGTAGCCTAAGAGACCACCAATTATCATCCCACCGATAACGGCATACGTTATTCGCCACACCACGCCCATGAGTCCAAATATACCGGTTAAGAGAGCAGTTACAATGGCTGAGTAGGAGACGATAACTACTCCGTCATTGAATAGAGACTCGCCCTCGATTATCAAGGAAAGTCTCCCCGGAATTCCGAGCCTACGGAAGATCGCTATCACGGCCACGGGATCCGTAGGAGAAACTATGACTCCGAGAAGAAGCGCCTCCAAAAAGCTGAAACCTAATAGAAAGTAAGCGAACAAACCCGTTAGGGCAGCAGAGAGCAAAGTTCCGATGAAGGCATAGCTCATAATCGCATCGGCGTCCCTCTTGAAATCGTCGATGTCGATGTGAAATGCGGCTTCAAATATCAGGGGGGGAAGCACCAACGTCATGAAGACTTCGGGTGAGATCCTCAACACGGGAAATCTACGTGCATGGGACAGTAGAAGCCCAGCGAAAACCAACGCCACCGTGTAGGGTATGCGGGTATATCCAGCGATCAACGCTACAATACTTATCACAATCAAAGTATAGAGAGCGGCCTCAAGCAACGGGTATACATCGATGGCCATGCTCTCTTACATCCCCCCTACCGCCTCAACCACCCGTCTTTTTGCGAGACTAACATATTTTCCTATCTACGAGACTTTAAGGTCTTCACAGCCTTAATTAATGCATTTCAACCGCTGGAGCCGAACACAAAAACATTTAAGCCATTCAAACACACATTTTTTGGCGGCGGGCAGGGTCGGGGGGCTAGCCGTCCCCACACGTCTGAAACCGGCTATACGCAGGGACCAGTAACCCACGGGTAAATACCTGAAACCCCGTCAAACCTTTGGAGGGCCCGGAGATGTGGCTCCGACTGGAAGGGACCGCGCAGCGGGAAGTCTCCTTGGAGGAGGGGATAAACCGCGCGGCACCGAACCGGGTTAGGCCCGGGAGGGAGCGGCCCTAAGGTGTAGTGCGGTTGCTTTCCACCATCGGGGTTGAATCACCCCTTCGGAAGGAGGATGGGGGAGTATGGTTGGAGCCGTGGGATCCGCCGCCAAAGGTAGCCCTAGAGGACTTGAGAGTCGACAACCCCAACTTTTTGAGGGTCTCTGGAGCTATTCCCCATCTAAATATCTCATCGCTTAGGAAAAACAATGACTCCAAGCAAGTGCATCCATGGTTCATCGATGCCCTTTAGATTTCTTAGGCTTCTCAACCGCTCTAGACGTATATTCTGATAGGTCCTCAGCCGTTAGGAGGCCCATATCCAAGCACTCCTCGAGGGTGTTTAGGAGCTTCATGACCTTCAGCCTCACGCTCTTCAGCGCGCTCGTCACGGCGCTATCCACGATCCCAAGTCTCTTCGCCGCTTCCTTCTGGGATCCCAGCTCTTGGACAAGCTTATAGATCTGCTTCTCCCTCTCGGTTAGGTAGCTCAGCTTGAGCCCTCTCCTCATCTCTGCCACCGTCAACCCGTCCCAAGATTAATGTAGTATATTTGAAATCATGGTTTCTGGGATGATATCCCATATTCCAAAAATATACTCTTTTAATATTATTTAAGTATTATATAAATAAAAATGAAGTAAGACTAATTTAATTACTTGAGTCTCCCAGTGGGCTGAAGCCAACCCGAAAAAGGGTATTCTTGATCTATCTAGAAGAACCGTCTCAGAACGCCCCACCGTGCGGCCTCTCACCATTGGATGGAAAGACCAACCCGAAAAGTATAAAATTCTCGCAACACGAAATATGGATTGGGTTAAATCCCCACCAACCTCCCCTATCAAAGGAGGCTTAGAGGGTGCTTTCGCCGGGGTGCCCTAGCCTGGTAGGGGGCTGGCCTGCTAAGCCAGTGGCCGATGAGGCCTCGCGGGTTCAAATCCCGCTCCCGGCGCCACATGCCATAAAATGATAT
>JBHHXX010000134.1:0-2621 GCA_046757245.1 Candidatus Geothermarchaeales archaeon | reverse complement strand
TAGACTCTTAGTTTTATATCTAGACATCCTTAATTCCCCTTGTGAGGTGTGGTTTTTAGTTGGTTGAACTTTTAGATATGATGAAGACTTGTAAGATGGCTGTCGAGGTCTGCGCAGCGTTAAAACCCCATGAGGACGTGTGCATCGTCACCGACACCAACAAAGCGAGGATAGCCGACGTATTAGCCAAGGCCTGTAGAGACGTGGGGGCGGAGACCGTTGTCTCGATGATGACTCCGAGGCAGATCCACGGAAACGAGCCCCCCAAGGTGATTGCAGCGGCCATGAAGGCAGCCGACGTTATCTTTGCGCCCACGACCTATGCACTGACCCACACAGATGCGATGGTGGAAGCCAGCGAGGCTGGAGCTCGAGCCATAATCATGAGGGGGATCACCGAGGAGATGATGGTGAGGGGCGCCATGACCGCCGATTATGAGGAGCTTAAGAAGAGGACCGGGAGGGTCGCTGATAGATTGACGGAGGCGTCTTCCGTCCGCGTGCTCTCTGAATACGGAACCGACGTTAGGATGAGCCTTGAGGGTAGGGTGGCCTATGTCTTAGCGGGCTTCGCCACGGATCCTGGTAGCTTTGCGGCTCTCCCAGACGGTGAAGCGCCCATATGTCCGGTGGGGGGCACGGCCGAAGGCACCATAGTCTTCGACCACACCATGGATGGCATAGGTCTGTTGAAGCAACCTATAAGGCTCGAGGTGGAGGGTGGATGGGTGACGGACATCGGAGGCGGGGAGGAGGCGAAAAGGCTTAGGGAGATCATCGAGGCATCAGATCAAGGCGCCACCAACATAGCGGAGTTTGCCATTGGAACTAATCCCGAGGCGCTCTTAATCGGAAACATGGCTGAGGATAAGAAGAAGGAGGGAAGCGTCCACATCGCCATCGGGGACAACCACAAGCTGGGGGGCACCGTGACCAGCTCTATACACCTCGACGGCCTCATGGTCTCGCCCACCGTGGAGCTCGACGGCGAAGTGGTGGTTAAGCGGGGTAGACTGCTTCTTTAAACCCAAAAAATACTAAGCCTCTCCGGGCCCGACGTGGCCATACTCGGTCTGGCATATCACACATTTCAAACCCGCGTCTTCTAGGGTGCGCTTGACCCCGATCATTTCATCGTAGCTCGGCCTCCGAATGTCCCGCCTCCTGAACTCGGGCCTATAGTCCAAGACGCAGACCTGCACCCGGGGTTCCCAGCCCGCGATTCTCTCCCCTGTTAAGTAGATTTCTTCCATCGAGATCAACCCAGGATTATAGGGTATGCCGACGCCGATGAAGATCTCTCCCCAATGGTGGTCTAGGAGGTATTTTACGGCCCCCCACATGGTGTCCAGAAGCCTCTCGGCCAAACCCCTATCGTCGAGCCCCGTTATCCGCAGGAACGTGTCCAGTTTGAGGCCCTTTATGTCTGGGCCTATATCCGTCACGCCGGCTTCAATCAGCTCCTCTACGTAGTCTGGTCTAAGAATCACGGCGTTGGTGTCGACGTGTATCCGAGCCCTCTCATCGGCGTTCAGGGCCTTGAGCTCACGGACATAGTTCACCAGCCACCTCCGATTCAGCGTACACTCCCCACCGCTTATCGCCATACGGTCGACACCATACTCCCTCCTAGCGAGGGTCATGAGCTTGGAGGTTTGAACCGGGCTCAGCGGCTTCAGTCTGGAGGAATATGTCACCCTCCAATTTTGACACGTCGGACACCTTAGGATGCACCCGTGAGCGAAGCACGCCACCTCGACATACCTACCCATTCGACCCCTCGGCTTGATCCAGTAGGGGGTGCCCACCCCACCGACGAAGTGGCCTTGAAAACCCGAGACCAGTCTCAGCGGAGGCTGCCTCGAAACCGCCGCCTCATGGGTTTCAATTTTGACTCCATCGCGGACGGGCGTCACGCAGCTCGGCTTCAAGCTTCCGTCGATAATAACCGCGCAGCTCCAGCAGCCCCCCGTCCGACAGGGGGCGAAGACGTCTCCCCCGCCTGGATAGCGTGAGACCTTGAAGCCGAGGAGCTCAAGTGCCCTCAGGACGGTGATTCGCTGGGGAACCTCGAAGGTTTCTCCGTTCACCGTCACCCTTACGGACTTTCTCTTCTCATAGACGCTTTCAAAAAGTCTTGCTCTGTATGGACACGCGTCGACGCAGGCTCCGCACCCGATGCAATCCTCGATACCGGGACATGAAACCTCCCTCTCGCAGAAGCCGCAGCTCCGGCAGAGATCCTCGAGTTTTCTAGAGGTTTGGAACATCATGGGTTTCCAAATATTGTAAATTATTCCTACCTATTACGACTTTATCTCCCGACCCGAGGCCCAGCTCGAGGCCGGTGATCACGACCTTTCTCTATAGAGACGAGTTCTCTCTCCACCATCACCGCCCCTCTCTACCCTGAAAAGCCTAGAACTACAAAGCTGTTCGCGGTTTTGCTGGGGCATGCATCCACTTCACTAGCACGTGTACCTCATCCTCAACATCTACACCTCCAGATTATCAGCACCTCGATGGTTCTTGAAATAAAAGTTTAATGGTTAACTGATGGGAAGAGGCTTTCATCTAAGTTAAACACGGATTTAACGCATAAAGACGCGTTTTTCAGCCGT
>JBHHXX010000133.1:0-2833 GCA_046757245.1 Candidatus Geothermarchaeales archaeon | reverse complement strand
AGATTGAGATTATGCGCTTAAAAACCAAGACTTTTCATCTCTCCCCTTTTAGGCGGCCAATCCCTTGGAATCCCAAAAAAACAAGGTTTCACAATTAAAATGAACACTATAATTCCCTCGTGTAGAAGAACCTGACATCATAACAAGGCAAACACGTTTAATGTTAATTCTTTATGGTTTAGTTCAAAGTTATTATATTCATAAGTCTAAAGGCGTTCAACCATGAGACCCAGAGACGTGAAAGGGGAAGGAAAGGGTGGAGCCAAGATATTGGGGGTTGAGTCCACCGCGCACACCTTCGGCGTCGCCATAATGGATGAAGAGATCAACATTTTGGCCGACGTCAGGAGGGTCATGCCCTTCTTGAGGGGCAAGGGGATACATCCCCACGAGGCCGCGGAACACCACGCCAAGGTCGCCCACCTCACCCTCCGCCTGGCGCTTAGTGAGGCGGGGATCGGGGTCCGCGATCTGGATGGTATCGCATATTCAGCGGGTCCGGGGTTGGGTCCATCCCTGAGGGTGGGCGCCACCGTGGTTAGAACCCTCGCCGCCTATTTGGGCAAACCGCTCTATCCAGTGCACCACGGCCTGGGTCACATAGAGTTGGCGGTGAGGATGACCGATGTAACGGATCCCCTAGTAGTCCTCGTGTCTGGGGGGCACACCGCCATAACCGGCTTCAGCGCTGGGAGGTGGAGGATGTATGGTGAAACCCTAGACATCACTCTGGGGAACCTGCTTGATCAATTCGCTAGGAAGGTAGGACTTTCGGGGGGACCTGAGGGTGGGCCAGCCGTGGAGAAAGCGGCGGAGAGGGGTGATAGAATGATCGATCTACCCTACACGGTCAAGGGGAACAACGTCGTGTATTCTGGATTACTGACTCACGCCCTGAAACTCGTAGGGAGGGAAAGATTGGAGGATCTCTGCTACTCCCTTCAGGAAACGGCCTTCGCCATGCTCACCGAGGCGACCGAGAGGGCCTTCGTCCAGATGGGGAAGAGGGAGATCGTATTGGCGGGTGGAGTCGCGCCCAACAAGAGACTCCAGGCGATGATGGACTCCATGGCTAGGGGACACGGCTCTAGGCTCCACCTGCTTGAGAAGAGGTATCACCCAGACAACGGGGTTCAGATCGCTTTGGTTGGTCTATACCATCACAACCTTGGTCTGAGCGTGGAAGCAGAGGACGCCATGGTCCGGCAGAGGTGGAGGCTGGACGAGGTTGAGATACCTTGGAGGAAGTGAGCGAGAGGGTTTCGAGTCTATGGCCTATCGACTCCTTCATCTATAGGGGGGCGGAGGCGGACCTCTACAGGACTCAGTTCTTGGGCCGGGAGGCTGTCCTCAAGATTAGGATAAGAAAGGAATATCGAAACCCTATCCTGGATCAGGTGATAAGGGCGAGGCGCACGAGTAGGGAAGCGGTGCTCCTCAATAGGGCCAAGGGGGCGGGCGTAAGGGTGCCCCTCGTCCGCTTCGTCGACCCCAAACACTATTTTTTCGTTATGGAGTGTCTACATGGAACCCTCCTGAGGGAGGCCCTAAAGACCCGTGAAGTCGATTGGAAGGAGGTGGCGGTTCGGATGAGTCGGGACGTAGCCGCCATGCACGGCGCAGACGTGATCCACGGAGACCTCACGACGTCCAACGTCATGATTGTGGGGGGTGAATTGGCCTACTTCGACTTCGGCCTAGGTGAGATAAGCGGGGACATCGAGAAGAAGGCAGTCGACCTAGAGCTACTTTCCAGGGTGATGCACTCTACCCACCCCCACATAGAGAAGAAGTTTCTCAGAGTTTTCACGGGTGAGTATGAAAAGGCTCTGGATGTGGGCTCCGAGGTGGTGAAACGATTTAAGATCATCAGGAGGATGGGTAGATACATCCCCCGAGAGTTGAGGAAGAGGGTTTAAACCGAGGAGATTTAATCCTCGGATCCACTTTCTCTCTACGTGTAGGATAGAATGTTGCGGCGGTGATCCATTGGAGATATACTTTGCAACGAGGAATCCCCACAAGGTCCGTGAAGCGAGGGAAATACTGAGGAGGTTCAACATCAAATTCCACCACCTAGATGTCGAGTATCCCGAGATACAATCCGATAGCCTATCGGAGATCGCCTCGGAAGGCGCAAGATACGTGGCCGAGAGGCATGGGAGGGACGTCTTCGTCGAGGACGCCGGCCTCTTCATCGACGCCCTCAAGGGGTTTCCCGGGCCCTACTCCTCCTACGTCTATGAAACCATAGGCGGGAGGGGGGTTCTCAAAGCCCTAGCTGGGGTAAGCAACCGTGAGGCGACCTTTCGATCCGTCGTGGCCTTCTGTGAAAGGGGTGGGCGCCTAGAGACATTCATGGGGGAAGCCCTTGGCCACATATCCCTTGAGGAGAGGGGGACCCATGGCTTTGCCTTTGACTCCATCTTCATCCCCAGGGAGGGTGACGGTAGAACCTTCTCCGAGATGAGCATCGGGGAAAAAAATGAAATCTCCCATCGTAGGAAGTCCCTCGAGAAATTTGCGAGGTGGCTCATCGAGGAGGCCCTTTAAACCCGCACATCGGAAATAAATATGTGTGAAGAACCTCTAGTTTGAATGCAGGCATCTGGGCCGAGGACTAGCGGCATGAAAACCCTCCTCGTCAACCCCCCCTCCAAGGAAAGGGTTTATTCATGGTTGAAATCCGTTTCAGCAACATACCCAACCTTGGGTCTAGCATATCTCGCGAGTTCCCTTGAGAAGGACGGTCTGGAGGTTGATATCCTCGACGCCAATGCCCACGGCTACGCCCTCGAGGAAACCATCGATAGGATTCTGAAGACCGACGCGG
>JBHHXX010000132.1:0-2907 GCA_046757245.1 Candidatus Geothermarchaeales archaeon | reverse complement strand
TGCATCTCAGGGCAAGGTCACCGTCTTTCATGGTTAGGCCTGCGCCGAGGGCTTCGAGGACTCCCCTACTTACATCGTATTTGAAAGGGTCGTAGCCTAAAATTGAGACGACGGCTACGTCGCTTTCAGGAGCTATACCTTTACCAACCGTATACATGAGTCCTGTTTTTCCGGTTTTGGCGAGGAAGTCCAGGTTAGGAGTCCCAGCGGCCTCAAGAGGGGTCTTATTTCCTAACTCCTCGATGGGCAGGTCACCCATGCCATCTATAACCACGTAAATCAACTTCAATCGTAACGCTCTCCAATGTCAATTGTAAATAACAACTCCCATTTAAATCAGAAACCAAAACATCAGCAAAAGGGTCTGGTGCGGCCGCCGGCCGCACGTGGAAATTCTCATTGTTCCACCTGCAGACCACGTATTCCGAGGCGGAGGGGATGAAGTAATTGGCAAACCCGTCGCGTGGTTCAGTCAATTGCGAACAAACCATCAATTACCCGCAAGGTCTAGGTTTCAATCTCCTTCTATTTTCACATGAACACGAGGCTCTCTACCAACCGCAAGATGGGGCATGCGGAACTAATGATATAAGGATAACGCCTCTATATCTCTTCTTAAGGATGGGATGGTGATAACGTGTGGAGTTGTTAGAGGCGATAAAGACGAGGAGAAGCATCAGGGAATTTACGGGTGAGCGGATTCCAGACGAAGACATTGAGAAGATTTTAGACGCGGCTAGGTATGCTCCTTCCCCGGAAAATATGCAGATGTGGCGCTACGTGGTGATACGAGATGATCAAGGGATGAAGGATTTCATTGCGGAGGTGTCCATGGAGATGGGTCGTGAGCTCTTTGGCGTCCAACCCTACGAGTTGACGCAGGGCAGACTCTGGTACCTTCCCGACAGCTTGAGGCCTAGAGAGTTCGAAGACATTCGAGACGGAAGCCTTTTCATCTACCCAAAGTACGCAGACACCGTCGTCATCGGTTGTGCTTCGGAAGTCTTCCACGACGCCTTTCTACCCTACCCCCTGCATCTCTTCGGCTCGGTAGTTGTGGCGATGGGGATGCTTCAGATGTGGCTGGTTGCTCACTCGCTCGGCTATGGTGTCGGGTGGATGGCCCTCGCCATCTCGGACCCCAGACATCGAGAGATGATCTGCGAGAGGCTGGGCATCCCAAGAACGTGGGAGCCCGTCGGAGTCCTTTGCATCGGTGTTCCTAAGGAGAGGAGGATGCTGGGACCCTCCAGATTTCCCATGGAGGGGGTGATGTACAGCGAGAGGTGGGGAAACCCCTACAAGAGGATAGCGTTTAGGGAGGGGAGGAAATAATGGAAGTAAACATAGAAATAAGCCCTGAGATCAGGGAAAAACTAAGCGAGATAGCCAAAGACTGCAATCTCCCCTTGGAAAGGGCTTGCGAAATCGTCCTCTCCGAGTTCGCCAGACTGGAGGGAGGACGCATCTACGTTGGAAGATGGAGGGAGGGTGACGGCTTGAGGTTCGTGGTTCAGTGGCCCTTCCTCACAGGCCTCGTGAAGCTGAGAGGTGAGGACCTATCAAGAATGGGGGTGAGATGAGTGGCGAAGAAGTATAGGAGGGCTCCAAGCGGGGAGTGGCTCGGCTATCCGGTGCTGAGCCTAGAGGACATTGAACACGAGTCCTTCAAGTTCGCGAAGTATGTTGCACAGTCGATGGTGGAGAACAGAAAGGGCAGAGTTTACCTGTTAATGGACCACGACTCCTATCAGAGGTTCCTCGATGCGGTGAGGAAAAAGTTCGGCAACATCTCGGCCTCCAACGTGGAGAAAGCCGCCCTAGAGGCGGTTAGGGCTTGGGTTGAGGGGGTTCAAGGCGAGTGAGCATTAGCGTGAAGAGGTTTTTTGAGGCGGTTGCGATGAAGGCGAACCGAAGCAGCGAGGGAACGAAAATCATGAGAAAGTGGACTGGACACTACGATGGCAAGGTCATTCAGTTCGAAACCGACACTGAAACGTTCTACCTGGTGGTCGCCGGCGGAAGGTTAAAGGTTTATGATGGGGAGTATCCGGCCCCAGACCTCACCTTCAGGGGCTCTTCAAAGCTGATCTCCGACGTTTTCACGGGCAGAAAACGCATAGGAGACGCCATGAAAAGCTGGGAACTCGTGCTGATCGGCGCCGGGCATGAGGGATTCGCCCTCGGAAGACTGATCACCACCGTTATGCTGGAGGTTTAAGAGGTTGAAAATAAAGAGGGTAGCCGTAATTGGAGCGGGCACCATGGGATCCAGCATAGCCTACCTCTGCGCTTGGAAGGGCTATGAGGTTTCAGTCAGGGAGGTGAACGAGGAGCTCCTCAAACGGGGAATGAGGAAAATCAGGGAGATGATCGTTGATGGAGTGAACCGAGGGAAACTAACGCCAAGGGAGGCTGAAGAAACCATGGGGAGGGTCAAGGGCACCACAGACCTCGCCGAGGCGGCGGAAGAAGCGGACATCGTGATCGAGGCAGTGTATGAGGACATGGGCGTCAAGAAAGAGGTCTTCAGACAACTCGACGAAGCATGCCCTCCCCACACCATACTGGCCTCAAACACGTCAGCGTTGAGCATAACCGAGATGGCCTCGGCAACCAATAGACCCGACAAGGTCATTGGTCTCCACTTCTTCAACCCAGCCTACGCCATGAAACTTGTGGAGGTGGTGATGGGTAAACAAACGTCCGAAGAGACGTGGAGAACCGCCACCGACTTTGCGATTTCCCTGGGCAAAGAGACGGTCACAGCAAGGGACACGCCTGGTTTCATCGTCAACAGGGTGCTAACGGCCGCCCTTGGCGAAGCCCTCTCGCTCCTGCAGGAGGGGGTAGCTTCCGCTGAGGACATTGACAAGGCGGTAAGGCTAGGCCTTAACTGGCCTATGG
>JBHHXX010000131.1:0-2918 GCA_046757245.1 Candidatus Geothermarchaeales archaeon | reverse complement strand
AAATAGTGGATGAGGAAACGTATGTGCAGGGTATTCCATCCCCCAGGGGCCACGACGACTACTGCGATTCCCTGGCACTCGCCGCCTGGTGCTTTAAGGTTTTAATCACTGGGAGGCCGCTGGCGGTGGCGGGACCCTAATTGTTCCGTCGTGAGGAATGAATGAGATATAAAAACTGTGGATGGGCTTGGCCTTAGATTTTTTAGCGGTTGCTGCCGCGGAGGCGTCGTCTACTTTCTAATTCCGTTGAAATGTCCTTCAGTAGTGATTGATCGCCTCTTTCACGTCTCTTTCGATTTCCTTCTCCAGGGCTTCCGCCGCCTCTTTGCCGCTGGTCAGGGTGCTTGATTTGACTATGCCTGCGAGGCGCGTGAAGGAGACGGGTTTGATGATTATTTGCCCTCCTTTAACCGTCCAGACTACCCTGTCACCCTCTCTGATTGAGGTCTTCTCCCTCACCTCTTGAGGAATCACTATGGTGTATTTCTTCCCGACCTTTGAGACGGCCATTTTCAGCTGCCAGACTTATTAGGTTGTTTCGGATTTATATGTTTTATCTGATTTTTAGGAGATGGGGGAAATTGGAATATGTTCTGGATTTAAATGCCCTTCTGGCTTATCTCATCGCAACGCATCCTAAGCATGGGGCTGTTGTGGGGAGGCTATCTAAGGCCACGAGGATCATCGTTCCCGATTTGGTTATCGTCGAGTTGCAGTGGGTGGTGTTGTCGAGGAGATATCCCGAGGTCGATGAGGAGGTCTTAAAGGAGACCGTTGAGGCGATCAAGACCGATCCATCGATGAGGTTGGAGGCTGTCACGGCTGAGATTGCGGGTGAGCATATGAAGTGGTATAAGAAGCTGTCTTTTTTCGACGCGTACTATGCGGCGTTCAGCGTCGTTCACAAAAGGAAGCTGTTGACTACGGACAGGGATTTCGAGCCCTATGATTTCGCTGAAGTTGTGTGAGTGGTTGGCCCTTCATGGTCATTGTGTAGCAAGGCTATTTCTCTACAAGCTTCAGCTACCGATGCTACGCCTCGCCACATCTCTCACATAAAGTAGCCCTGCTCAAGTCTCCTTGATGCCAAATCTTAAAGGCCTTAAGATTTTACCCGCTGGGGAGCCGCTGGCGGTAGCAGGATCCTAACACTTTATTCTCGTATCAAATCTATCAGACCCGCTTTCCAATTTCTGCAGGAGATGTGTGAGTCCACTTGGCATCAAAATTGCTCTTGATCTAGAGAGGAAAAAGGAAGAGAAGGATGGAATCGCTGCGGAGGTTAGTTTTTCATCGTGTTTCTATTGTTATGTTTCAATGTTTTAATGCTCCAATGCTCCAATGGGTGAAATAGTTTTTTATACCAACCACCATTTCTTTTTTGTTCGGTAGTGAGCCTTGGCGTATGGAACACTATCGAACGTGAAGACGCGGTTAAACATTAAAAACACGGACTACGACGCTGAAATCACTGAGATTCTAGGCTACGTCAGCCGAGTCATGGATCAAACCCTAGGGTTACACACAGATGTTCCCCTCCCAAGCCCCCCGGACGAGATAAACGACGTCGCCGATGACTTAGCGGAGCTGGAGTTTAGGAGGAGACGTCTCACACCCTCTGAGGCGCGTCTCATAGACGTCAGGGAGAAGGCGAAGGAATACCTCCAGCCATACCTGATGAGGGTTTACGGCCGAACCTTCGTGGCTTCGGGCTCAGCGGAGGAAGCCAACTGATGACTGTAGAGGGGGGAGGAGCCTGCTCTGTCGGTGGGTTCAAGCGACAACCTAGCTTGCCTCTCCTCCCCCCGCAGACCTTGAGGTGAGGTAGTTGGCGGCCCCAGACTATAAGGTGATCACGCAGAAAATTATTGATCTGTTGAAGGCTGATGGCACGTTGGCCGCGGCCATCAAGGAATGGTGTTTCGGCGTCCCCGTGAAGTTTGAGCGGTACCCCCTCGTCTACGTGAAGTGGGTTGGGGGACCCGTTAAACCAGTCACCATGGCCAAAGAGGTCTACGAGGCTCGGTGGCACATCGTGGTGGTTGACCGCCACTACGATGAAGACGTGGCTGAGAAGGCCGTGATGGATTATTCAGTTAAAATTGACGACGTGTTAGACGCCAACCCCACGTTGGGCGGCACCGTGGATGAATGCTACGTAGAACGGGTGGAATCTGAATCTACGGTGATGGAGGACTACGCGGTGACGGGGGCTCGCTTCACCCTATACACTAGGAAGGTGATAGCCTAGCAAGTTGGTTGTAGAGGGGGGTAAGGGGAGTTAAGGCTCCTTCCCCCCGCAAACCAGAAGGAGTGTGATGTGAAGGAGGAGAAAAAATGGCTACGAGATATTTCGGTTTCGCAGAGGAGACGACGTTCGGCACGAAGGCGGCGATAGCGAGCTACCTTGACCCCATAGACGTGAAGATCGTCTCCGACACCGGGAAGATCTTCGTTGAGACGGTGCAGAACAGGGCTGCCGTGAAGCAGGTGGATGGACCCTTCAAATGTGCGGGCCCCATATCCTTCTACGTTGAGCCGGAGAACATCGCATGGTTCCTGAAGTGGGCCCTTGGCTCGGTTTCAAGTCTCCAAGGAGATACAAGCGGGGTTTACAAGCACACCTTCAAGCCGGCGGACACCGTCAAGTCTTGGACGGGTGAGGAGGGCGCCGAGCTATTCGCTCGGGTCTACACGAGTTGCCTCATAGACAAGTTAACCATCGACGCGGTGAAGAAGGAGGCTCTCAAGGGCAGCATAGACATCTATGCTCAGAAGGAGGAGAAGGAGGCCACCCTGGATACGCCGTCCTTCAGCACTTTAGCCCCCTTCGTCTTCCACCAGGGAACGATAACCCTCAACGGCGTCGATGAGAGCAGCGAGGTTGAGGCCCTCAGCATAGCGTTGGCCAACAACAT
>JBHHXX010000130.1:0-2939 GCA_046757245.1 Candidatus Geothermarchaeales archaeon | reverse complement strand
ATGCCTACAAGGAGATCACGCCGACCGCCATGAGGGAGGTATACATAGAGGTGCCGGCGGTTCGCTGGGATGATATAGGCGGTTTGGAGGGCGTGAAACAGGAGCTTCAGGAGGCTGTTGAATGGCCACTAAAGAACCCAGAGGTCTTCAAGAGGATGGGAATTCGGCCTCCCAAGGGGA
Organism: Candidatus Geothermarchaeales archaeon; assembly: GCA_046757245.1. GTDB lineage: Archaea > Thermoproteota > Nitrososphaeria > Geothermarchaeales > JAUWBL01 > JBHHXX01. Next base: position 2,759 of record JBHHXX010000130.1, on the reverse strand, counting down.
TTCTGCTTTATGGACCGCCTGGCTGTGGGAAGACCTTGTTGGCGAGGGCGGTGGCCACAGAGAGTGAAGCCAACTTCGTCACCATCAAGGGTCCTGAGGTATTTTCCAAGTGGGTTGGGGAGTCGGAGAAGGCGATCCGTGAGGTGTTTAGGAAGGCGAGAATGGCTTCTCCGGCCGTGATCTTCTTCGATGAGTTTGACTCGCTAGTGCCGAGGAGGGGAATGGGCTACGCTGACAGCGGTGTAACAGAACGGGTTATCAGTCAACTCCTGACAGAGATGGATGGAATCATGACCCTGGAGGATGTGGTGGTGATCGCTGCAACCAACAGACCCGATATTGTAGACCCTGCGATTCTTCGGCCGGGAAGGTTCGATCGTCTGATCTATGTTCCGGAACCGAACAAAGAGGCTAGGCTTGAGATCTTCAAAATCTATACGAAGGGTATGCCCCTGGCGAAGGATGTGAACTTGGACCAGTTGGCCAGCATGACCAAGAGCTACTCTGGGGCAGACATCGAGGCTCTTTGCCGGGAGGCTGCTCTTCACGCCTTGCGGAGGGATATCAACGTCAAGGAGGTTTCCCTAGCGGACTTCAAGGAGGCTATGAAGAAGATTGGGCCGAGCATAATGCCGGACATGGAGGCTTGGTATAAGGGCTTCATGAGGAAGGTTCGGAGGGTGGAGAAGCCCACCACCCCTGTAGCGTAGTAGCGTCTGGAGTGGAACATGTCGATAAAGACTTGGAAGACTCATCCTCTTTACACGGTGATCGTGGAGCTTCTGGGGAAACGGGGTCCTTTGACCGATGTCGAGCTCTACGATCTGTTAAAGGAGGCCTACGACGGTATTGGTTTTGGGAACCTGAACCAGACGTTGATGAGGATGGAGATTAAGGGGAAGATTCACGTTTCCACCCTCACCAAGGGCAAGAGAAGGGTTGAGCTGGTAGAAGGCAAGAGATAGGGTCTAGGAGAAAAATTTAACCCCTCTATACAGAGGGGTCAAGGTCATTAACCCATACCTAAAGGAGAGTTCAAAAAGATACAACGAGTGACTAAAAAAGCTGGCGCCTATAGGTGAACGAGCAAGTTTATTACCAATTCTCCAAGTTGTTTTAAGTAGTGGTGCGAAATCTTGGGCGTGAACCTAAGGGACTTAGTGCCCAAAAATACAGTCGACCTTAAGAGTTTGAGCGGGAAGTCCATCGCCATCGACGCCTACAACGCCCTCTACCAGTTCCTCGCCATCATCCGCCAACCCGACGGAACCCCCCTCAAGGACCACACCGGAAGAATCACCAGCCACCTGAGCGGCTTGCTCTACCGAACCTCCAACCTCGTCGAGATGGGCATCAAACCCGTCTACGTCTTCGACGGCGTGCCACCCGCCCTCAAGGAGGTGGAGATCAAGCGTCGCATGAGGGTCAGGGAAGAGGCAACTGTCAAGTACGAGCGAGCCCTGAGAGCTGGCAGACTCGAGGAGGCCCGAACCTATGCCCAGGCCACCAGCCGCCTCAAGGACTACATGAAGGAAGACGCCGTGCGCCTCCTCACCCTCCTAGGCATCCCGTGGGTCCAGGCACCCAGTGAAGGAGAAGCCCAGGCCGCCCACCTCGCCAAGAAGGGAGACACCGACCTCTGCGCCAGCCAAGACTACGACAGTCTCCTCTTCGGCGCTCCGCAGCTCGTGCGAAACGTCACCATTAGCGGCCGAAGAAAGCTTCCAAGAAAAAGGGTGTACATTCAGGTAGTGCCCGAGATCGTCGAGCTCGATCGCGTCCTCGAGGAATTAGACATCACCCGCCAACAGCTCATCGACATAGGCATCCTCCTGGGAACCGACTTCAACCCCGAAGGAGTCAAGGGCATCGGCCCCAAAACCGCCCTCAAACTCATCAAACAATACGGAAGCCTCGAAAACCTGCTGCCAACGCTGAAAGAGGCGGAGTTCCCAGTTGAACCCCAACGAATACGGGAAATCTTCCTCCACCCAGAGGTTACCGACCACTACCAGCTCGTCTGGAAAGAACCCGACACAAGAGGTGTCATAGACTTTCTGTGCCGCGAAAGAGACTTCTCCAAAGAACGCGTACAAAAGGCTCTAGACAAAATGACCGAAGGCCTAAGAAAGGTCAAGGGAAAAGTAACCCTCGAAGAGTTCTTCTCTTAACATAGCGAAAACGTGGCAAAGTTATTCAGAGTTTATATCCGTGCTTCCCGGTTAGCGGCACAAAGGCGACCCCGCCCAAGCTCTCATGAACGAGCCTTCGGTTCACTTTTCTGACGCGCACAAGGGTTTGGTAGAGGTAGATGCCCCCCACCGGAATGACCAAGACCCCTCCAGCCTTCAGCTGCTCCACCAAGGGCTTGGGGACATCCGGAGCCGCCGCCGTGACTAGGACGCGGTCATATGGAGCCTCCATCGGGTATCCTTCGGAGCCGTCTCCACAAATCACGGTGACGCGGTCGCCGTATCCCGCCTTCTCCACGTTTTTTCTCGCGAATTCGGCTAGCCTAGGAACGATTTCCACGGTGTACACGTGCCCCCACCCCTCCCTTGGTGTGTCGGTCGGAGCCACGATCTCGGCTATGGTAGAGGCGTGCCAGCCCGAACCCGCTCCGATCTCCAGGACCTTGTGTCCCACTTCTAACTCGAGGGCTTCGTCCATGATGGAAACCATGTTTCGCCCAGCCGACCGCGCTGGATCAGCTGTGAGGCGCCGAGATAGTCTGCCCATACCCTATGGGAAGTGGGGTA
>JBHHXX010000129.1:0-3049 GCA_046757245.1 Candidatus Geothermarchaeales archaeon | reverse complement strand
CAAGGCGCGGCCGTTAACTTCTACATATCCACAACTTTCGGCTGGTTGAAGATAGGTTCGGCCACCACGGATCAAGAGGGCGTCGCAACCCTCAGTCATACGCAGAAGGAGGCTGGCACAATCCAGATCAAAGCGGTTTATGAGGGAGACAAGAACTTTGAGGCGAGCGACAGCTCAATCAACCTAGAAATAATGGAGAGGGGAACCGTTTCTTCTCGTCCAGCTGGCCTCATCGGTATCTTATCTAGTTTGGCTCTCCCAGCCGTTGTGGCGATCATCGCTTTGATCGTCGGTTCGGTGTTTGGGCTTTTCGGATACGTTCTATACCAACTTTACCGCATATCGAGGGGTGAATCTAGTGGAAGCCGAATACCGTGGGCGCGCTCATCAAAGTTTAAAAGAGATAGTGGGGAGCGGGCATGAGGCAAACTCGGCGAAGTTTTCTACAGCTTTTGGTAATCGGCGGCGCGGCTGTTGCAGCGACATCTATGATGGGTCTACCAATCTCGTTAGAATTGCCCGAGGACACTCGTAAAGAGCCGGGGAAAAAGGCCAAGAAGTGGGTCATGGTGATCGACCTGAAGAGGTGTGACGGATGCGGTTCATGTACCGCAGCGTGTACGATGGCGCACTTCGTTCCAAGGGGTCAGGAGTGGATCAAGGTGTTTAAGATGAGGGAGAGCTCGCACACGGCCCCGTACTACTTCGTTAGGCCGTGTATGCAGTGTGAGAACGCCCCCTGCGTCAACGTCTGCCCAGTTGGCGCATCATATCATCGGGAAGACGGAGTCGTCCTCATCAACCATGAGACATGTATAGGGTGTAGGCTGTGCATGGCGGCCTGCCCCTACGGAGCCCGATACTTCAACTGGGAGGAGCCCGAACATACCCCTGAGGAGCTCAATCACACCTATTCGCCGGAGGAGCCTTGGCCCCACCGTCGGGGGGTGGTGGAGAAGTGTATGTTTTGCGCGCATTTGGCGGACGAAGGGCGTCTTCCAGTTTGTGTGATCGGGTGTCCGATGAAGGCCATTTATTTCGGCGACCTCAACGAGGACGCGGTCTCGAACGGACGCGAAATCGTAAAATTCTCTGAGCTGGTGGAGAAAAACTGGGGTTATCGCTTCCGTGAAGAACTGGGCACCGAGCCCCGCGTATACTATCTGCCCCCGCGCAGGGGATGAGTTAATTGAGATATAAAATGAGTAAGGGATCAAAAAAAACCCTACCAAACGGTGGAACCTATGTGGGGAAGGGAATCGGAAAGACGGGTGGCGGGGGAGACGTGCTCCTCCGCCCCCTAATCCATTCTGGGAAGGCCTTCAGCCTCTTCGCCGGAGTAATGATCGCGATAATCACGTGGGCCGCCTACGCCTACTACGTTCAGCTCACAGAGGGCCTCATCGTCACCGGCATGAGGGACGTGGTGCTATGGGGTCTATACGTCACGAACTTCGTCTTCTTCATCGGCATCAGCCACGCGGGTACCCTGATCTCTGCCATACTGAGGATCACGGGGGCGGAGTGGAGGAGACCCATCACGAGGATGGCCGAGGCGATAACCGTGTTCGCGCTCATAGTGGCGGCGCCGATGGTGATCATCGACCTCGGAAGGCCCGAGAGAATGTTCAACTTGATATTTCATGGTCGGATTCAATCCCCGATCCTCTGGGATTTGATCTCCATCTCGACATACCTCACGGGCTGCATTATATACCTCTTTCTCCCCATGGTGCCCGACTTGGCCTTCCTCAGGGACAGGCTTAAGAGAACATCATCGTGGAGAAGGAGGCTCTATAAAACGCTATCACTGGGTTGGAGCGGCAGCGAGGAGCAGAAAAGGCGTCTTGAGAAGGGCATAGCCGTCATGGCCGTGATCATCATTCCGATAGCGGTCTCAGTTCACACCGTCGTGTCGTGGATCTTCGGGATGACCCTGAGGGTCGGATGGCACAGCACCATCTTCGGACCCTACTTCGTCGTGGGAGCCATCTTCTCAGGCATCGCTTCGATCATCATAGCGATGGGGATCTTTAGACGTGTATACCACCTGGAGGACTACATAAAACCCCTACACTTCCAATACCTCGGTTTGATGCTCCTAGCCCTAAACATATCATATATCTACTTCATGATCAGCGAGTATCTCACAACGCTCTACACCGCTGAGAGCGCGGATATAGCGCTACTCAACTCCTTGGGGATGGGCGAGTACGCCCCCCTCTTCTGGGGCATGTTGATCATAGGCTTCGTCCTCCCAGCGTTCATCTTAGCCATTCGCAGAACCCGCACAGTCTTGGGCACGGTGGTCGCCGCAATCTTGGTGGATGTGGCCATGTGGGTGAAGCGATTCATGATAATCATACCCAGCCTCGTCACGCCAATGCTCCCATACGAGTGGGGGCAATATCAGCCCACCTGGGTGGAGTGGTCGATAACCGCTGGGGCCTTCGCCGTGTTCATGCTTCTTTATGCGGTTTTCTCAAAGGTCTTCCCCATCGTTTCCATATGGGAGGTTTCAGAAGGAATAGGAGGTGATAAAGGTGGCAGCTGAGGGCATAAGCAAAACTCTAGCCCTAATAATCCTCACCACGTCCTTTGTGCTCACCATAGGAGCCGTCGGATCCTGGCACTTCACTTCAGAGGCGTCCCTTCAAGTCGATCAGTCGATGAACCCTAAACCCGACAAGGTCTTTGTCCTAGTTGCTCAAGAGTGGGGCTACAACCAAACCCAGGGCGGTCCCACCCTCGTGGTCAATGAGGGTGACTTAGTTAGAATAACACTCAAAGTTCCAGGGTCCATCTCACACAATCTGAGGATAGACGAGTTCAACTTCGTGATTGGTGGGGGGCTTGGAATAAGGAACAACGAGGTCGACACGGGGGAGTTCGTTGCCGACATAAAAGGGGAATTCTCATACTATTGTCGTCTGACGACGTACTCTGGTCATCGCGCCCTGGGCATGGAGGGGAAAATAATAGTTCAGTGAGGGCTAACCTAAGAGATACAGACGGATGCCAGCTTGGGGGTCTGCAGACTGGAACAAGC
>JBHHXX010000128.1:0-3071 GCA_046757245.1 Candidatus Geothermarchaeales archaeon | reverse complement strand
TGCGCTTAGGCTCGTGAGGCCCAGTTTGTCAACGGTTCTGCCCTCACGCCAATAGTCGGTTTGATTCATCACCGACGCTACTTGGATCAGCGCCTTCATGGTGGGCGTTGAGACTCCCAACGAATCCCCTATGGACGATATGGGAACCAAGCTGTAGGGGACATCCTCGGTTATATATCTTGTCTTCAGATCCTTCGGCGACGTCTGGACCTTATACGTCACACAGTCCACGAGGACTTCGTACATGTTTCTGCCCTTGGCTCCATAATACCTATGGAGTACGTCCTTGGTTGAGATCGGCTTCAAGCCTAGAGCTTTCTGAACGTCCATCCTTTCCTTGTCAAGCTCGTCCATGACCCTCCCAACCGAGGGCGTTACGTCGTAGTGGCTACACTTATATGCACCGAGTTGCTCGATTCGACTCGCGTTGAGGATTGTACTAGCCGTGTGGAGCACGGTATTTACGTTGTTCATGCTCGTGTATAACACGTTATCCGCGGCTACGAACTGGGGGTAAACCTGGTTTATAACCTTAAGAACCTTCCCGGTGTCTCTAGCTGGGAGGGCGGAGAGGAGTACCTCCCTCTTGAAGTTGAAGAGCCAGGCCGCGGCGGGTCCCACGACTCTACATGCGTAGATGAGGCACTCGGTCTCGGCCACGATAACGTCCTTATCTATCCCCTTCTCCCTCATCAGGTTGCGGCATTCGAGAGAGCCGAAGTTCCCTGGATGAAATATTACGATCTGACCGTCTTCGAGGTGTGGGAGAAACTCCTCCATGAAGGACCTTTGACCGAAGGCTGGGACAACCACGTTTATCACGTCAACGCCCTTGACAGCCTCCCTTATGTCGGTCGTAACCTTGCCCCTTATCTCCACAGCGCCCGTCTCGCCACCGGCTGGCCCCACATACTCCTCCCCATAGGGGTCCCTCACGCTCAACTTTATTTTACCCAGTATCTTCGCTGCCGCGATGTTCTCCACGAACCTTGGTAGCTCATACAGGTTGACCTCATGGCCAACCATGGATAACTCAGCCGTCATGGTGTGGGCTCCGTGGCCGCCGCCTAGAACAGTAAACTTCATTTCGGATCACCACCCATACGTTACAAATTGATGGTATATAAAAAATGTTCAAACAAGGAATTTGGATTGAAACAATAAACCTAACGCGAGAGGCGTGTGCGTTCCTTCGTTTTTATTTTCCTAGTTCCTTCACGACCATGGCATTGGACTCGACGTTGATGAATTGCCGGGCAGAAACTGGCGAATATATCCTAATAACTATTTTTTCAATGTTATGAGGATTGAAGTGGGGGCCAATTCGCAGAAATCAGACGATCGGTGTGAATGTGGGGTATCCGTTGGATACCTCCATGGCGTATAAACAGGTTTGGGGCTTCACTCCAAAGAGGATGAGGGCTCCAAACATCTTCATCATTTTTATGTGAACGTCGGCGAGGCTCGTGGCCGTCGTGGTGATGTTCTCCAACCCAGGCCTGTTCACACCGATGGTTAAATTACCCGTCTTTCTCGTTATCATGGCTGTCAAGGATGCGGCCTCCCGGAACATATCCTCACCCCATAAAGACACTATCGTATCGTTTCCAACTATCCCCAAGACGGGCTGATTGGTCCTCTCCATCAGCATGTCGCCAGCCTCCACGAACCTCGGGAAGTTCTCCATCAAAGACTTGGTAGGATCGAGAGGCACGGTGTAAGGCTTCTCCTCTTTTGAAAAGGAAATCTCTCTCGAAGATTTTAATCAATCCCAACCGCTCTTTCTCTCCAACCCCGAATCTCTCCATCAACTTGAACACGTAATCGGCGTCCAAACCACAACAAGGAACAAATAAGACGCCTCTACCCTGAAGGGTGAAATTCCGTGCTGTAGCCAAGAGAAAAGCCTCAAATTCGGGTGTTTGGACGTTTCCACCTATCTCCATTTGGACGATGCTTCCCCTTGGATATCCTCCACCCAGGACTCTATCGAGTCCTTCGATGCCTGTGGAGAAGTGGGTTTCAGAGTCTGGTAGGGGTTCATACGTCTCAGGTTGCTCTGGGTATTTACGGGTGAAGGACGGGAAATGTTGGAACCTCCCATCCTTTAAGGTGAATAGATACGCGTTATGCCTTATCTCAACGCCCCTAAGTTTATTCAGGTGAATAACCCTGAGACGCCTATCCTCCAACGTTTCAGCGGACAGGGTGACGACGCCGTCAACCGTATAGTCCAAGCCAGATTCTCCCGGTGTCTCGCTCACGAAGACGAGGTTGGCGTTCTTGGAGGCGACCAATGTCTCAAGGATCTTCATGGTCGTCCGGATCTGCTCGGGCTCCAGCTCGTCGGCGATGGCGTACCAGCTGTCCACCACGATGAAGGGGTTCTCGATGCCTATGGCCAACTCGTAGAAGTGCTCCAAGACGGTGGGGAACTCCCTGATCGTGGAGTCGGAGACCCTGAAGCCCCCCTCGACACCTGCTTTCCCCGTCTCCAAGATGTGCTCGGACTTGACCACGTCCCTCAGCCAGGGGAACTGGTTGAGCAGCCTGTCGGGGGAGACCCTCGTGCTCAGATAGATGCCGTTCATCTCCTCGCTGAAACGCCTCAGGAGTTCTAGGCTGAGGATGGTCTTACCCGTTCCGGGCTCACCCTTGACGAGGAGCGTGTTGTTTCCTCGAGAGAAGAACTCGATCAGCTCAGACGGCATCCTATCCATCTTCACCACCCAACAAATGCGAATTTCCTCCCCCCTTGTGAGGGGTTAACCGCTTCTTCAAAGCGTCTCGACCCTTCTCCGTAATGCTATATATTTTTTTTCTTCCACCCTTGGGGCTGGATTCTATCAGGTCATCCCCCTCTAGCTCAGCTAGGATCGAATAGACGACGCCCGGGCCGATGAGGATGAGGTGTTTCTCGTGGATACGGGCGATAATGCCGAAGCTGGTTAGGGGACTCTCGCTCAATTGCATCAGTACGAGGAAGCCGAGGAAGTCTTCAACGATACTCCCCTCAGATGACTCCATTTTGACTACCCATATATTTTTGTCACGGTGGGCGTCGATCTGCT
>JBHHXX010000127.1:0-3151 GCA_046757245.1 Candidatus Geothermarchaeales archaeon | reverse complement strand
GTCTTCCGTGTATAACCCTGATGTACTTGACTGTCTTTTTAGTGGTTTTGAAAATGAAGCTAGTTGTAATCTCGTCGTATCTCAAGGTACACTGTATCTTCTGGGGGCCAAGTATGTTGAGAAACCTCGACATCTCCAAGACCTTGTGTAAACCTATTTTCCTCGAATACGCTTCAACACACGGGTCTGCATAAGCCTTCAGGAAGACTTTGAGGTGACGATCGAAATTCTCTTTAAATAGTTCAGTTCCCGCATTGTTCAAAAAACTTACGTTGAGTACTCTCTCTCGAATGAAGTCGACTAGCGAGGTCTTCCCCTGGGTAATCTTCTGATAGACCTTTTCTTGGTCGATGAAGGTATCCAAAGTCCAGAATTTTGCCATGCAATAAGTCGCTAGTTCCTCAATTTTCTCTTTGGACAGATACTTTGTTTTGTAAACAGAATGCATCTCATCAAATTTGTCCCAGTCAGTCTCGAAGATGAGGCCTTTTCCATTCAATTCCTCGTAGAATTCTGTGCCAGGAAAGGGCGTCACAATGCCGAACGCCGCGGCCGTCAAACCTATCTCCTTGGCGTATTTTGGGAACCTCTTAATCTCTTCTTCTGTTTGATTAGGAAGACCTATCACGAATGTACCCCCGGCACTTCCGCCGTTTTCGCGTATGTTGCGCACGGCTTCCCTGTGGGTCTTGGTCGTTGTTCCCTTTCTAGTAGAGTTTAGATCCTCCATATTCGGACTTTCGATGCCCATCTCAAACCAAATTATACCTACCTCACACATCTTTTTCACAAGTTCAGGGTTTCTAGCCATAGAATCTGTCCTCACTAGAGCGCAGAAAATTATGTCCAAATTATGTTCTCGCAATAAGTCGCACAGACGGTCGATCCTCTTAGGATTCCCCATGAAATTAGGATCCACAAAAAGAATATCGAGTGGTTTTCCAACATGGTATTTCACGATTTCCAAAATCTCTTTCATCACGTTTTCTGGTGAACGGCACCTCAAACGACCCTGATTCATACTAGGTTCGCAACAAAAGCTACAACGCCCCCAGCAACCACGAGACGTCATCAAAACGTCATATTCCCTCGATCGCCCCGAACTTCTATACAAATATCGTCTTAGACGGCGAGCCGGGAAAGGAAGAGCATCTAGATCTTCAATCATAGGTCTTTCCTTGTTGTGGACTATCTTTCCATCTCTTTTGTAGGACACCCCGAGTACCCCCTCTGGAGAGCCTTTCTCAACAAGTTCCTTCATCGTAAGCTCGCCTTCACCACGAATAACCATGTCAACCTGAGGGAAGGAAAGTAACAACTCCGGAACGGCGGTAGGGTGATATCCGCCCACCACAGTACTAATCCCGTTCTTCTTAGCAATTTCCGCGAGGCGCAGTCCTTCGTTGTGCTCAGTCGCAGACATCGTAATGCCTATCAAATCCGGATGGTAGAGATCGATAAAGAATTGAAGTGATTCGTGCTCTACCTCCATATCAACAATGTGGACGCCCTCGACAGCATCCTCGATGTACGCCGCAATATACTCTAAACCGAGCGGGATCAAATCAAAGGCAAAACTCAACCCCTTCTTTCCAGACGGTTTAACCAACAAGATTCTCCGAAAGGGCATACGAGGTCTCCCTGTCGAGGTTATGGTGGTTCAATCTTTAAAAAATGATCGATTTTTCCTCTCCGTCCGCGCGCATAGGTTTTGATGTGCCGCAGCAAATGATGGAACCGAGAGAAAAGTGCAAAGGTTGCATCGTAATCGCGAGAGGACGGGTTTATCAGGGAGATTGCCCTATAATAGAGGTGTGAATGTCAAAGATGGCTGGGAAAGGCGAAGACGTTAAATGTCCGAGGTGCGGTGGACAGGCCCGTGTCGTCTGGGTTTCACAAGACGGAAAAACAGCAGCGATCAGATGCATGGGATATCACAGTCATGACGAGACAGGTCCCTCTACAAGGGGCGGTTCATACTACAAACCCAAACCTAAAAAGAAAGCTACCAGAGGAATGGTGTTTCTCATAGAGGCAACCAAGAATGAGTGAATTTAAATACTTTCTCTGAATGGATAACTTGACTGTCTTATTTTCGTGATGTGGCTATGATGACGCGTGCATGCGAATTATAATCAAAAACTGCCGAAATCGATCGATCGAGAAAAGGATACTGTGGCCTTTTCTGTTAAATTGGCGTGCGCGCGTGGCACACCTGCCCAGTTTTGGTGCTAGGCTTTTATAGAACGAGAAGACATGAGCATAACTCATCTTGTTACGTGATGCACGTCTCTCGAAAAGAGGAGTTGTGTATGGGTCTCTGGGACGACCACTAGGAAATATAGGGCAAAGAAACGGAGACTTGCCTGTTCGTTTGGAAAGGAGCCTCTTTCCCGTTTACCACTGGCTTTATAGCCCTCTCCAGTTTGTTGCCCCACACGATAAACCAACTATTCGAGTTGTCCGGCAATGAACCCTTACACAGCATGATCTCCCTGAACCCCGCCCTCTTGGCTAGAGCATAGTTGTCTAACAGATTCTGGATGAGCTGCTCGCTCCAGTTGCAAAGGAGGGAAACCTCTAGGTCGTCCTCGTCCCTGGCCAAGAGGCGAAAGAAGAAGTCACCGACTGGAACCTCCTTGATGGGACAAGACTCGTCGGTCTTCTGGACGATCCCGATGCTGTTGACTATGAGGTGTCTCTCACCCTCTCGGATGATCAAATAGAAACCGTTTCCCACGAAGGTCCTCATGAACCTCTTCATTAGCTCAACTTTCCCTGCCGAACCGACCCTCTCACGTTCCATCCTTAACACCTTCTGTAGTTCTGTCAAACAGTTTTCGCGTTTGACGCGTATACAATATGTCCATTTTTGGACATATTCAAGTATCAATATGATGGACACCTATATAAGTGTTCTGATTCGGAAAGTTTAATTATATTGAGTCGTGAGTCGTCAGACGCAAGATTTAAATATTTCGGGGGTGCTAATAGTGTAGTTGTGTTGTGGAGAGAAACAGCATGGAAAGAACGGTGAGGTTTGAAGAACTCGAACTCGAGAAACTGAAAAAAGAAAAATTCCTTCTTAAGGAACAAGAGAGAATCGAGCAAATAGCGCGAATTTCCAAGCCTTCGGTTTTGGCTATAGGTA
>JBHHXX010000126.1:0-3160 GCA_046757245.1 Candidatus Geothermarchaeales archaeon | reverse complement strand
CTGATCGTCACCGTGGCCCACGCGAAGGGCGAGGTCGTCGTCTCGGGGGCCAACGCCACCCTCATACTGCCCATCGGCTTCGAGGACTGGAGGGGGAAACACGTCGCCCGAGACTCGGCTCTGGGCAGCTATGGGTCTGGGAAGGGAATAGACTTCGACTTCACCATAAACATCGCCGAAAATCTGCCCCTCGGCCTCTACTACGGCTATCTCAGGATCGAGTTCTACCTCCTCTACGGCGGCATGACCTTCGAGGGAGACCCCTGGAACATGTCGATACCCATAAAGCTCCTCGGAAAGACCGACATCAACTACAGGCTTGACCCCCAGACGCTGAGCCCCAGCGCCGTCAACGACGTTAAGCTCACGGTCTCCAACAACGGCTCAGCCCCAGCCTACTTCCTAGACATCGCCTTCTCAGCGGAGAAGACCACGCCCATAGGCGGCGAGGCCTCTTGGACGGTTCAAAAGCTCGCCCCGGGTCAGGGGGAGACGTTCCCCCTCAGCCTCTACGTCCACCGAGACCTCCAAGGCGGAAAGGCTGAGGCCTCCGTGGCGACCACGTATAAATCGGTCTACGACCGCCTCAGGACGCAGACCGACACGATCCACTTCACCGTGGCCTCGCTCAAAGACCGATTCGAGATAGCCGCCTCCTCAACCTCGCTGGCCGAGGCTCAGGTCAACGATGTCTCTCTAACCCTAAGGTATTCTGGCACAGAATTCTTGGACAAGGTCAGGGTTTCGGCGTCAGCGGAGCCCCCAGCGGCCGTCGTCGGCTCAGAGGAGTGGGTCATCGATCGATTGGTCCCAGGTCAAGAGGTTTTTTTAGCCACCCAAATATATGCGCCCGGCGCCGGGGAGTCCACCACGCTCACCCTATCGATCAAGTACGCCGATGTCATGGGGGTTGAGATCGTGGAGACATCGCAGCTCGGATTCATCGTTTATTCGGGACCCGAGGGGGCGACGCTCCTCCGCTTGGGAGCCGTGGACGTGAAGGCCGGCTTGATCAACGAGGTCTACGCTTCGCTGATCAACAACAGAAACCGGGAGATAATGGATGTCGAGATCAACGCGGCCGCTTCGGCGCCCTTCGGCATCGTCGGTCTGAGCACGTGGAGCACACCCTCCCTCCGACCAGGGGGAAGCAAGGATCTCTCAATCGATCTATATGCACCGTCAGCCTCCTCGGGCTCCACCAGCTACTTGACCTTCACGGTGAAGTACACGGACGAAGTGGGTAAAATAAACACTGAGAGCCACTACATAGGCTTCGTGGTGGGCGAGGTTTCCGCCTCCCCCTTAAGGCTGCGCTCGGACACCCCACACATCTACGCCGGCTCATTGTCCAACTACAACCTCATACTGCAAAACCTGAGGGATGCGCCTATAGGCAACCTCGAGGTCACCGTCAAAGCGCCTCCATCGGTGACGTTCGTCTCCACGGATGGCCGCTGGAGCTTCGAAGCCCTCGGTCCAGGGGAGTCCAAGACCTTGGTCATACCCGTCTTCGCCACCGAGGAATCCATCGGCGCGGGTGAATCCCTCACCGTCGAGCTGAGCTACATAGATGAAAACGGCATCTATAGCAGCGAGTCCAGGACCCTGGGCTTCGCCGTGAGGGGAACCATAGACCTGAGGCTCTCGGGCATAACCATAACGCCCCTACCAGCCATGCCAGGGTCAACCCTGACCATAAGCGGCCAGATCTTCAACAGCGGCACCGTGACGGCGAAGGCCGTGAGCGTCACCGCCGCCCCCTCCCACCCCTTCCTCTTCATGGCCATGGAGGGCACTATGGTCGTGGGGGACATCGACGTGGGGTTTCAAGCCCCCTTCACCCTGAATCCGACGGTTTCACCCGAGGCTGAGATCGGAACCTATAAGCTCCAGCTCCTCCTGACCTATAAAGACGACATGGGGGTGTGGCAGGAGATCCCAACAGAGATCCCGGTTACGATCGGCAAAACCCCTGGTCTCCCAGCCAGGGAGAAGCCCACTCGAGAAAGACTCATACCACTCTCTTGGGTTGACGTTGCGATAGGCATAACGATGGGGGTCGTCGCGGCAGGGGTTGCGATGAAGCTGATCTCAAGGAGGCGAAGGAGCAGAGAGGGTGTAGACGGATGGGGGTAACAGAGGCTGAACAAAGCATCTTCAGCGAAGATAAGAAGCCTTGATTTGAAGGTTAAAGTGTAATATGCAGCTTGTTTCTGATATTCACTAAGCCATTAATAACGTTTCCTCTACCACGAGACCCCATCGCCGATGGAAAATAAACGACGACCAGTAGTAGCCTCAAGCCTCGCCATCATCTGAGAGCCTCTTTCTGGAGCCGAGGAGTTCGTCGAGGTTATCTCGACGGTTGGAGTCTCACTTGAAACCTCCCCCAACCCACACGTCCGCCAACTGATTCCCAGCTTTCCTCAGCACGCCGAGGATCAGGGTGGCCTCTCTCTCGCGCAGCATACCCCTGTTCACGGCATAGGAAAAGGCCTTGACCGCCCTCTCCACCCTGTGGGGCTGAGTCCTCGAATAGGTGGCGACCCTTCTAAACTGCTCCACCAGCCTATCCCTGAGCCCTCTGTCCAAAAGGGGAACTTCACCCTCAACCTCCTCGCGGAGCAGGTAAACCTCGTGGAACACGATGGCCGCGGCGCAGGCGACGTTAAGGGTTCGATACCTCGGGCTGGACCTAATCGTGAGCAGTAGGTCGCACCTCCCTATCTCCTCGGTCGTCAGCCCTGTTCCATCCCTTCCAAAGACGAAGGCGACCTTGCCGGCGACACCCCCCAGGATCTCGCGCAGGGCCTCCACGTCCATCGACTCCCTCACGATGTTTGAGCTCGTGGTCGTGCCCATGGCCGATGTCGCGATTGATAGGTTCATGTCCGAAATGGCTCCATCCAAGGCGTCGAAGACTTTGACCCCATCCAGTCTCGCCCTGCTGTGTGAAGAAAAAATCTTGGCGGTCCTCCATCCTTCCTGTGTTAGCTTGGGGTTGACCAATCTCAGCTCGTCGATCTGGAAGTTGTCTGTCAATCGGGCGATCAACCCTAGGTTTAGGGGTTTCTCCGGCTCAACGACGATGGCCGCGGTTTCCATTTCCATAGCCTCGCATAAAATGATGGTGGACAAACTCAACTTTAAGTCGATG
>JBHHXX010000125.1:0-3187 GCA_046757245.1 Candidatus Geothermarchaeales archaeon | reverse complement strand
GTCACAGACGATTCCCAGCGCCCAGCTTTTGCACTGACCATAATACTCCGTGTTGTATATGACGGCTGTCTTGGTCTCGGGATTGTAGTATGCGTGTGGTTTATCCCTGTCAAAATTTGGGTCTAGGACCGCGTAGATTCGACCGTGAGACCTTGCGTCTCGTTTTTCGGCATACCAATTCTCTACCCAGAATTCGTATAGGTGTGGGGAGTTTGTTTCTAGCTGCATGCAAAAGTCGTCTATGCTCGCCTTCCAGCCGTAACGGACGTTGCCTAGGGTTTGCTCCGCCTGTGCGACGAGTTCGTTCCTTTTCTCCTTCGATATGATATCGTAGTCCACTCTTCCGATTACCTTAGTCAGTTTATTGTAGGTGTTCATTATTTACGCACGTTCGTTGATAGGGGATGTGATATATCTGCCACACACAAAATAGATAAGTTATTAGTTCACTATACCTTTTATTTAATTAATTTATCCACATTTTACATTCAACGTGAAACCCAGTCTCCTTTAAAGGGGGGATGAAAACCAATTGTTGAGGATTTTAGCTGATATACTCACACCGAAGCAATGCCTCTTCCTTGGAATCTTAACAAAAGAACTAGAGGAAAAAGGCCACAAGGTTTTGAGAACCACGCGTCGATACCGTGAGGTCAACGAGCTCCTAAGGCTTAGGGGAATTGACGCCACAACCGTTGGGGAGCACGGGGGAGGGACGCTCCACGGCAAGTTGGTGGCAAGCGCTGAGAGGATTCGAGAGATGTCAGACATTGCCAGCGAGTGGGACCCTGACATCGTGATATCCTTTGCCTCCCCCGAGGCGGCGCGCGTCGCCTTCGGCCTCAACAAATTCCATGTGTGTATTAATGATACGCCCCACGCTGAAGCGGTGATGCGTCTCACCATACCCCTTTCCCACATGCTCTTCGCCCCTAGGATCATCCCCAAGGAGGTCTGGGTCCCCTTTGGCATAGACCGAGAGAGAATCTTCCAGTATAACGCCATAGACTCCGTGGCGTGGATCCGAAGGATGCAGCCTGATATCAATGTTGTCCATCAACTCGGCATAGACCTAGATAGGCCGATGATAGTTGTTCGCCCGGAGGAAGCCCAAGCCTCATACCTATTGGGGAAATCGATGGAGGAGGCGCCCGCTGTCCTATCCGTAATCCGAGAGCTCCTTGGGAGAAAAAGGGGTGTGCAATTCATCGTAATCCCAAGATACGTCAAACAAGCCTCGACTCTGAGAAGCTCCCTCGATAGATTCGGGGAAAGGGTTAGGGTGTTAGAGGAGGTCGTGGACGCCACCAGCCTTCTGAGCTTTTCAAGCTTATTCATAGGCGCTGGGGGAACGATGACCTCTGACGCAACTCTCCTTGGTATCCCAGCGATTTCGTGTTTTCCGAGGGAGCCCACCCTCGTCGAGAAATTCCTCATAGATCAGGGGTTGGTCCATCGGGCAAATACGGATGAGGACGCGGTAAAAAAAGCCATGGAGATATTGGCAGACCTTGAAGCCTATAGGCGGAGACATAGGGCCAAGGCCAAGGCCTTACTGAGCTCGATGGAAGACCCCATAGGGTTCATCACTCAAAAACTGGGAGAGTTTTTCGAAGGTATGTGACGCTACCCCCTTAACCCACGCCTTTACCCACTTCGTTGCTAAAAGGTTTTTGGACTAGAGGCATTATGGAGCTTCGAGGATTGAATCAACCTAGACGCATCGATATTTCGACTTCGAGAGACCAGAGATAGCTGTCGATCAGCCTTTTAAGCTCCTTCTTCCTCTCTCTATACTGATCGGGGCTAATCTTTCTCTTTGAGAAGTCAGACTCCAAAGCCCTCAGCTGTGAGAGGGCTTCGTCAAGCTTCCTCTTCTTTTCGATTAAATCCCTTTCACCCTCCTCCAGTTGATCTTCAATCTTCGTTAGGCTCTGGGATAAACGATGCACCTTAGAGGAAAGCTCCCTCAGCTTACCACTCAACCCTGTTTTCTCGCGCGCATACGCCTTGCTCCTTATTTCTCTTCTCTCGTGGGCCTCTTCGAGGGCGATGAGTTTCCTCAGCCACTCGATCTCCTCGCTCACGAGGGTTAGGTATTCCCTCATCTCCTCTGGAATCTCCCTCTTAAGGAGGTGTGGGGCGACCCTGAAGCCCATAAAAAATATCGATGCGACGATGATGACAAAGAGGGTTGGGCGAAAAACGTTTTTTGTCACCTCTAAAATCGTAAAGGATGCTTCTCCACTGAGGTTATATTCGTGGAGCCTGCTCGTGTTTTTGAAGAGGTGGGACTCGAGGAGCCTCCCATTCGGGGAAAAAACCTTAACCTTGAAGTTGTCAACCAAGTAGGGAACGTGTGCCTTAACGGTAATGTCAAACTTCTGATTGAAGGCGAGCCAGCCTAGGGGCCTGAACGTATCTGCGATGTCGTATTCTAGGAGGACATTAAACCTCTGACCACCCTTGAGGGAGTAGGGCGGACTAAATTCAACGAAGTCTCCTAAATTTCTAACGTCCACTCCTCTTCCGAGGAGGGTTTGGGCTTTAAACCCTGATGACGCCCCTGGAAAATGATATTTGATCTTATCAGCCGTTGAGACTTCCTCGGAGCCCTTGTTAACAAGGGTGATGTCGTCAACGACGTGGACGCCTCCGTCTAAGCCTAGGTGATAGGATCTCGATATGTTGGAGTAAATTAATTGGATTTTACCTCCGCCTGGATCATAAGAGAATTTGATGGTTGACATACGGGTCGTTTCGGGAGCCACATCTCTCTTTATCAGGTTTAACTTTGTGATCTCGCCGAAGGCACCCCCCACTAACCCTCCTTCTTCATATCCATCTGGATATGAGGTTATGTCGGGTCTTCCGGGGAATTCAATGGTGGCGTTGACGACATCGACGGGTACCTCAAAAAGGGGGAAATCAGGGATCGTCACGGTGTATTCACCGGTCTTTGGGTTCTCCATGACCGAGTGGGCGTAGGCAATGAACCCTAGTTTAATAGAGGACGCGGCTGCGATTTGTGAGAGGTTGCCCAACTGAACCTTGTATAGCATAGCGTTTGGGGCTTTATCCTCTTTTAATTCAAGTATGGACCCATTATGGGTTGCCTCAGCATAGACGATTCTATTCGCTGTTTCGAGGGGGTATCCAACGATAAATTCCGGTAGGTTTAGAGGCG
>JBHHXX010000124.1:0-3242 GCA_046757245.1 Candidatus Geothermarchaeales archaeon | reverse complement strand
ATTGAACAATCAATCTTGTCAATAGATGGATATCTCTGGTAATCTACTTATCCCCTCGACCCTCTCGAAGTCTTTGTCGAATGAGTATATCTCGGTTAGGCTGTGGGTCTTCATGAATTGTATCGCCAAGGCATCGTTTGGGTCCAGTCTGTACTCTGAGCCTAACTCTATTGCAGCGAAATATTCCCCTCCGCTCACGCCGAATACGGTGACGTTGTCTAGCATAAAGAGACCCATGACGGTTTCGTGTAAGTCCTCCAGAGACAAACCCTTCTTGAGTATATTCACAATCTCAGATACGTGAACCACCGTGGTCATCACTTCCTCCCTCCCCCGGTTGACTTCGCTGACGATCCCCTTAGCCAACTCCTTCATCACTCTTTCTTGTTGACTTAGTCCTCTTTTGGGCTTGTAGTAGGCGTAAATAAAGACATTGGCGTCTAAGAACCTCATCTGCTCACCTCGTAAAACGTCTTCTCAAACTCCTTCCACTCTCCTATCGCTTCGACCCCCAAGTCGACCTTATCGAAGAGCTTGGTAAGATCGACCTTACGCTTTGGAATAATCTTTAGATACCCCCTTCTCTTCACGACGTAAACCTCACGGCCCTCCACCAATTCGGTCTCCCGCCAATCAGACGGTAGGATGAAGCGACCTTGACCATCCACTTTTCTAATTTCTACCTCTATTTTTATTATATATCACCAATAAAACAAAATAAAACCACAATTTAAGAATTACTCCATATTATTGGGAAACTCTATATGTAGGACCTTAGACAACGCTAACTCACCCCCGAACATCTGGTGATCACCGTGTTTCAGCTTCCCGCTTCCTGATGTACTCCATGCTCAGGATGAAGCCCGAGAAGAGGAGTAGGGCTCCCAGGGTTTCGAAGGCGTAGAAGAACGTCGGGTCTCCGAACCTAGCCCTCATCCCACCAAAGAAGGGGAAACCCCCTCCCAGGGCTATGAGCAAATTGTATTTTCTAGTCCGGTCGAGCCAGAAGCTGTAGATCGCCCCGAGGATCAAGGCGAGGCCCCCGGGCACGGTGAGAACGGGGGAGAACACTCTGACGTGTTGAGGCATGGCGGCTCCGGCGATCTCCGAGCCCAAGGTGAACATCTCCTCCTTGATGGGCGCCGTGAGGCCTAGGGCGAAGAGGGGGACGGAGACCATGAGGGTGTAGATGAGGAAGTATTTACCCCAGGGCTTGTGCGTCAGCAGGTATAGGGTTCCGGCCCCGAGGAGGGCGACCATGGGTGGCGTCAAAACATAGAACACCCTGTACATGGGGGCGCTCCACCCAACGACTTCTCTCTCCCCCAGGAACTCGAAGAGCGTGGTGATGAACCACAGCGCAAGAGCGACCGTCCATATAAGCTGGTGTCTCTTCCTCCTCTGACGATATTGTCTGGCGAGGAGAACCGTGAAGACGAGGGAAATCATGCTCGATACGAGTGGGAAGAAATTCATCCTCGATCACCTATGAGGCGATTTCATCCGTATTTAAATTTTTGCTGTTATTATGATAATTAAAATAAATTTTTCTGAATCAGAAATTTGATCTTATTAAAAAAGGCATCAACACGCCGAGGACTGCTAAGCTCAAACCTCAAGCCTCACCTCTAACTTTTCCACTACCCACTCTAGCCCCTTCAGCGGCGGTGAACTCTCTAGCCCAACCCGGGTGATGCCTCACAGCCCAATCCTTGCTTACCTTGCCGTTGATGAACATCGCCTTTAGGACGGGCCGGTGCGCCGGGTTGACGGACATCATGAAGTGACCCGATATGATGATCAGGATCATGACGAAGGCCACGTCGTGGGCCAGTAGCGCCTGGAAGTAGAGGTCGGGGGCGATCTCTGGGAAGAGGAGAAGTATTCCTGAGGCGCCCGACAAGATGAGCCCGGTGAACGAAGCACCCCAGTACACGAGTTTCTCGCCTGGATGATGGAAGCCTATTTCAGGATAATCCTTCTTCACGCCAAACCAGTGGAGACCGATCGTTATGAGATCCTTGACATCCTTGAGGGTGGGGCGGACCGTGGTCTCTCGGTTCAGGGCCCTGCTGGAGAGGTGGATGACAATAGCGGCGCCTATGAAAACCACGGCGACCCTGTGGAGTAGGCCCCTCATCTCTCCCAAGGCCACGTTCAAGAATTGGAAGTCCTCATTGTCGAAGAGGGCTACGCCCGTCACTGTGGCGAGGAGGACGCCGCTCATCAATAGGAGGTGGGTCATCCTGTCAATGGCGCCCCATCTTTCGACCTCTTCCTCGCTCATTCGTCCTCTCTTTCCTCCAGATCTACTTCTCCATGGGGTCTGTGGGGGGTGTTTTCCTTGTGGACCTTCACCATGTGGATGATGCCCATGGTCAGGGTGATCGGGACGGCTAACCTAGCTATAGTCTTGATGATGTCCCTCAACACGAAGGTTAGGGGCACCGCCGGCTCCTGAACCTCCTCTTCTTCGCTGGGCTTCGCCTCCATCCTCTCCGTCTCTTCAACCTCTACATTTGTTTGCACGGATGCCTCTTGAGGGACATCCTCTTTGACTGAGGGGGTCTCTGTTTGCTGGGCCCTCTCCTCCGGTGTATTCACCTCAGTTTCTTCCTCCTCGCTGGGAGGCGTTGTAGCGGGTTGAGGCTCAGACTCTTCTTTGGGGGCTTCCTCCTCTTGGGTGGGAGCCACCTCAGGGTGGGATTCGGGGTCGCCTGGGTATGTGCCGGCCTTCAACTCCTCCGAGTTGGTGAAGCCGTCTCCATCGGAGTCAAGGTCTTCTATCGCCTCGATGGAGTGGTCGTTGACCTTGAAGTCCAACCCAAAGTTGTTCAGCTCTCCGCCTTTTTGCTCTGTGTGGCAGACTGTGCAGTCGGTCTGGAAGGGTTTGGGTACGTCCTTGACGTAGGCGATGGATAGCGCCACGTTGCTGATGTGCTTTTCCTGTATGAGTGATTTTGCCTCGGTGAGCTGAGTGGACAAGAGGAAGTAGGTGAAGACTGTGAGCGTTATGAGGGTAAGTATTTGGAACCTGTTTAATTTGGAACATCGAATTTTATTCATTTTTTCCTGCCTCTCAACGAGATGAGGATTATTATATATTTTTCATACCAAATATAATTTTTATATCATACATATATAAAAATTTTTATTCATATATAATTTATATAAAAAATATATATGATACGTATAAATGATATAATAAAATTAATAATAATCCTCTACGACTTAAAGATCAA
>JBHHXX010000123.1:0-3287 GCA_046757245.1 Candidatus Geothermarchaeales archaeon | reverse complement strand
GTTAGTCAACAGGCTCTAGGGCAACAGCTCTTATTGGAAACGAGTCTAGTCCAACCATATTTATCGGCGCGCCGAAGAAAAAGAACCTCCTCTTCTTCAACTTGTCAAGGTTGGCTAGGCATTCTATTATGGGTATATCATTTGAGAGCATTGAGTCGTGTAGTGCGTAATTTTCAAGAGCCCTCGGCAACTTAGGCTCCTCAACTTGAATTGATCGGTCTAGACCGATCATCTTTATGCCCTTTCTCGCCATCCACCACACGGCTTCTGGTGCAAGCCAGGGTCTCTCATCACCGCTATGTGGGCTGTTTCCGATGAGGACAATGTCCCCTTGAAGGACGTCTTCCTTTCTCAAGTCTTTTCGTGTGATGACTTGACGCGGCTTCGTAGATGAGAGGTCGATGAATATTGCCTCGCCTACATAGGATTCCAATGGTATTTGGGAGATGTCTTTCCCCTGCCTTCCATATCGAGGCTCCACATAGTGTGATGGCGCCTCAACGTGTGTGCCGATGTGGTTCTCCATGTCGATTTCATGCATCCTTTCGCCCGGAGGGAATGTGAAGGGTCTAATCTCACATCTCCTCTTGTCGTTGAGGGGCCCAAAAACCCTTCCTGGAACAATCTTCTCGGAAAGGTCAACCACTCGGTATTTACCTGGGATCGGCATGTCGATTTCCCCCTGGTTGAGTGTTTATTATGTAATCAAATTTTCTGTAGTCCTAGATTTGATGTATGGGCATCCTCGGCTTGTCTCCATATTGCCAAGAGTATTCCGGACGGAATTTCTCCCTTTGATCCGGATATTTGTATCGCTTGATGTCTTGATCTTTGGGATACTCGAACCTCCCTCCCCACTGCATGATGACCGTCTTAATGTGGGGTGCCCTCTCTCGCACTATCCTCTCGAGCTCAAATGGGTCCCCTTGCACTATAGCCCAATTGTCATAGTGCATCGGAATCAGCACCTTCGTGCCTAAAGCCTCAGCGATGCGGTAACACTCGAACACAGGGGTTTTATCTGTAACCCCTGGAGGGTTTTCCCCCATGTTAAGTAACGCTACATCGATCTCGTGTTGCTGCCCAATCTTATAGAACAGATTTGAGTAGTGTGAATCTCCATCGTGGAAGATGTTCCCTGCTGGCGTCTTAATTAAAAAGGTTACGCAAACCTCATCCATGCTTTTAGGGAGCACCCTGCCCGTGAACAAAGCAGTTCTATCAGCCGATTCAAGCACCACAATCTCCGTATCCTTAATTTTAATCTTATCGCCAGGTTTCACCTCTCTCATCCGTTTCTCCGGTACTCCAAACCTTTCGAATTTTACACAGGATGCTTTTGGACCGATGAAAATCGCTTCGGTGTTTTTAATCAATGGTTTAACCGTGTATCGATCGCAGTGGTCGGCGTGGTGGTGGGTAGATAACAGTGCATCGCAGGTTTTTATGGCAAAGGGGTCTATGACATGTGGGTTTAACCGCATCCAATTGAGGCTCTCTGCCCCAGATTGTCTACACACCCCGCATCCCGCCTCAAGCTCGGTGTACGCCGATGGTCCACTATAATTGTCTATGAGTATGCTCGTTTTCGGGGTTTTGATGAAGAAGGCACAGGCTCCAAACCACCAAAGAACGAAGCTGTTTGGCTCTACCACAAAGTTTTCAATTTCTTTATTCAGGTATGTCCCCCACTCTGGAAACGCGTCCTGAAGCCAGACAGACCGATCTATCGGCTTATCCTCATCTAGGGACGCAAAGGCCATGAATCCTCCGTCTTCTTTCATAGGCATCACCATTCCTAATGAACTAGAATGTTAAAAAGTATAAATCTTTTTGGGCGAAGATGGCACAGACACATATATCGAAGGTTGACGCCACGATCCACTAAGAGATCCCGGTGAAAAATAACATCAGCGGTCAAAGATGGTTTAATGCCTCAATCAGATCTCTAACTACGCGACTCGGCTTCAATTTAACATCGTTTGGGATCTCTTCTTCGTCCCTATTGACCCAGATAGTCTGGATTCCAACAGCTTTGGGTGCAGCTATATCACTGATCAAGTTATCTCCAATGCTAACTGTCTCCCCCGGCTCTGAGTTTAATCTCCTCAGAATCACCCTATAGTAGTCAGGTTCTGTCTTCATGTATCCTATGTCGTCCTCCTCGAAAAGATAATCGAAATATCCCTTCGAGCCGTGACGCTCAAGGGCTTGGGCCTTCTCCCTCACGTACTCACCTGTGGAAAGACAGATCTTGTAACCCTTCTCCTTGACCCTGTTTAGAAAGGTGAAGGTGTCCGGGAAGAAGCTTGGCTTCACCCAGGTGGACTCCCGGGCCTCTCTATAACTCTCCAAGAAAAGCTTGGCGGTGGAGGCGTCGTAGGGTCTGCCCAAATACTCAAATATCAGCTCACCGTGGAGTTCTACGTCGTCGTGCCTTTCTGGGAAACGTTTGTGGACGATCCCCCTGTGTATCTTGAAGAAGTATAGGTTCCAGAGCTCTTTGCCGCTCAAACCGAATATGCCCTCGAGTTTGGCGGCGAACTTGGAGTTGGAGTCGTGCAAAGTGTTGTCATAGTCTATGAGCAGATTTCGAATCATTCCCATCAACGCAATTAGAACTGTTGGGTATAAATGTTCTTCGATGAAAAGGTCGCTCCCTGGAATACAGTCTTAGAAATATATATCTCTTAGCGAATGACCTGTAAAGGTAACAACGAAAAGATTTTTTTGGGATGCCCACCTACTTTTAGAGGGGAAATACATTGGGTAAGGTAATGGTGGATCTACGTGCGCGTCTCAGAACGGCGTTGGGAAAAAAACAGGTAGAGCTCACCCTAGAGCCGGGTAGCAACGTAAAGTCTCTGCTAGAACTTCTTTCAAAAGAATATCCAGTGCTAGAGCCGCTCTTGAAAGGAGAAATGGGTAAATATGGACACCTGATAATCATGGTCAACAACAAAAAGGAGTCTTTAGAAAGAAGAGTCAACGACGGAGACGTGGTATCCATACTTGAGACCGTAGCGGGGGGAATGATAAAATGAAGGGTGTATGGAATAGGATTCTGAGGGTAGATCTATCGAAGAAGAAGATTAGCGACGAATTTGTTCCAGACAAGGTTTATGAATACTTCCTAGGCGGTAGCGGACTGGGCCATAGAATCCTATATCATGAAGTCCCAGCGGAGGTGGATGCTTACGACCCCGGGAACAGACTGATATTCGCAACGGGGATCTTCAACGGGATCAAACAGACTGGAGCGGCGAAGTGGGATGTCATCGCTAGAT
>JBHHXX010000122.1:0-3357 GCA_046757245.1 Candidatus Geothermarchaeales archaeon | reverse complement strand
CCATCCGGGGCTGGGTCTTCATCCCCTCCCTTATCTTCTCCGCCGCTCTAATGATGGAATACGTCGAGCCGGGGTGGCTCTCCTCCAAAGAAACCAAAAAGTTTCTAACATCGTTCCTCAGGGCACGCCGCGTGTAGGGGCAGGGGTCGGAGTGATAGTCTATGTCGCTTATTAGGGCGTAGAGGACGACCTCCTTCTCCAACACGTCTCTGAGGGGCTTAATCCTCTCCACGAAACCCTCGACCTCGACTACCTGCGTCAGATTCTTGACGTTTCCCTGTATC
This sequence comes from Candidatus Geothermarchaeales archaeon, assembly GCA_046757245.1. Lineage (GTDB taxonomy): Archaea > Thermoproteota > Nitrososphaeria > Geothermarchaeales > JAUWBL01 > JBHHXX01. The sequence continues at coordinate 3,073 of JBHHXX010000122.1, read as the reverse complement.
ACGTTAAGAAATATGGTCTGCGCTTGATCGTCAGCGTTGTGCCCGCTGAGAACTACCTCTAGGCCCGCCTCCTCGGCCATGATGTTGATCGCCCTCCTCCTCAGAACCCCGCAGACTGTGCACGGCATGAGGGTGCTCCCTAGACCCACAACCTCATCCACCGTGGTCGAGAAGTTTTCTTTGAAGCTGAACGTGGTGCGCCTTATGCCCAGCCTCGAAAGCTCTTTCTCAGCCTTTTCCATGGACTCCAACCTGTAGCCCTCTATGCCCTCGTCGACGATGAGCCCCGTCAGCTCCATCTTCGGGAAGCGCCTCCTAAGCTTGTTCACCGAGTGGGCCGTGACGAGGCTGTCTTTTCCCCCTGAGACGGCCAATCCCACCCTGCTGTCCTCCCTTAGATGTTTTCTCACCTCCCTATAGACTTTTTTATCGATGGATTCGATGAGGTGTTTTCTGCAGAGCGTCTCCCCCGAGTACTTCCTGTGGTAGAAGGCCTCATTGTTACAGTATACGCATCTCCACCCCTGCCCCGTCTTCACGGTCATGTCGTGATGCCCCCTGTCATGCTCAGGATGCGATTCAAGACGAGGAAGGATCTCCCCTTTTTCACGTACTTCGTCGAGGCGTAGAGGGTTGGCGTGAGGGCTAGCAGAATTCCAATGCCGAGCGCTTCGTCGCTCAACAGCACTTGGTTAGCACGCATTCCTCAAACCAACGAGGGTAAACCGTAAGAAATATGGAAGGAACCCACGATATAAGGATGCGCCACGCGATCGACCCCTCTATGTTTAAGGGTTAATCGTGGAGGCTTAGGATCTTAAGGTTTCTGCTGAAGAACCCGAAGTGGTAGGAATCCCTCAGCAAGCATAAGCTGAAGCTCCTAGGCGGGTTGAATATGAGGGAGGTAGAAAGCGCCTATTGATCCTCGTGGGTGGAGGTATCGCCGGACAGCTTAAAGAAGTATACGGTTAACCGTGAAAACCCTCGGGTGGAACCTCTAGCTACTCAGCTCTCAGGGCGTCTATGGGGTTCAGCCTCGAGGCCTTCCAGGCGGGGTAGGCGCCGCCCACCAGACTTAGGGCCAAGCACAGGGCCCAGACCATGGCGAGGGTGATTGGGTCGAAGATGGGGGTCAGCCCCGTCATCGTGGCCTCGTGGCCGAGTCCCCCCTCCAAGCCCGCGGGGCGCTCAAACGTGTATGAGCCGATGAGGCTTGAGAGCACGTGTGACAGGAACACTCCCCCTATGATGCCTATGGTTCCCCCGGCTATCCCTATGATCATGGCCTCGAAGAGGAAGAGGGTCATGACCATGCGGTCGGTGAAGCCTATGGACTTGGTGATGCCGATCTCCCGGGTCCTCTCCCTCACCGATGTGTACATCGTGGTGAGAATGCCGACCGTGGCGACCAGGAGGGAAACGCTGGCGATGCTGCCCGTAAACATCGACAGTGAACCCATGATCTGCTGGATCATTTTTGCCATCTCTTTGGGGGTGAAGACCATGAAGTTTCTCTTATACATACTGAGGATTTCCCTCTCGATTTCGTCAACCCAGGCTGGATCCTCTGCAACAACGTAGATGCCGCTGTATTCCGAGCCGGTGTTGAAGAGATATCGGGCAGTTCGGAGGGAGACGAAGGCCGCGCGGTCGACGAGAGGGAAGCCCGTGTATTCGAGGACGCCTCTGACGATGTGGAGAACCCTCTTCGTCGAACCCTTCTCTTCGGTGGTGACGAACTCCACGACGACGCCTGTGTTGAAACTCGCGAAGGGCGCTGACTCCTCTTGGGGGTAGGCCAATCTTTTGCCCAGGAGGATGCCGATTTGATCGGACTCGGAGACGTAGTTGCCCTCATTCAGCTCTAGGCTTGGGTAGATCAAGGGAAGGTTCGATTGGTCGATTCCCATCAGAGTCGCGTGTTCAGACTCTCCACCCGACCTTATGGTGACGGAGCGTTGAACATAGGGCATCGCCGCTTTAACCCCAGGTATCGCGCTGATCCTGCTGACCACGAAGTCTGTCACCTTCATGGTCGTGGTGGTGGAGGGGAACACGTTCAGGGTGTCTGCCCCAGCGACGGCTAGCCTATCCTCGATGTACTGGTTTAGGCCCAGAGACATGCCGTTCAAACCAGTTATGAGCATCGCCCCCACGGCCACCATGACTATTGTGAGTAATGACCGAAACTTTCGATTGGCTAAGGCCTTCCAAGACTGCCTGAAGAGATCGGTCAACACCACGAGGCATCAACCACCTATCCTTTCCTCGCTCTCAATTCTTCCATCCATGAGGTGCACGATGCGGTTTGCATACTCCTTAAAGATCTGGCTGTGGGTCACAACGATGAAGGTCTGACGCTTCTCCCGGTTTAACCTCTTGACGAGCTCGAGGATGCCCTCAGCGGTTTTTGAGTCGATGTTGCCCGTGGGCTCATCCATCAAAACGATCTTCGGATCGTTCACCAGGGACCTAGCGATGGCGACCCTCTGCTGCTCCCCCCCGCTGAGCTCGAAGGGCCTGTGGTCGACCCGTTCCTCCAACCCCACTAGGCGAAGGTATTCGAGGGCTCGCCTCCTTCTCCTCGACGCGTCGACGCCGAGAGGGATCATCGGAATCTCAACGTTTTCGAGGGCTGTCAGATGGCGGACGAGGTTGAAGAACTGGAAAACAAAGCCAACCTTTCGGGACCGGAGGTGGGCCCTCTGCCCCCTATCGAGGGTTGAGATGTCGACGCCGTCGATGATGACCTTACCCGAGGTGGGTTTATCCAAGGCGCCGAGCATGTGTAGGAGGGTTGACTTGCCGGTGCCGGAGCGGCCGAGGATCGCCAAAAACTCCCCGGGCTCCACCTTGAGGTTGACCCCCCTGAGGGCGTGCACTGGAATCTTGCCCATGAGGTAGGTTTTCTTGAGGTCTATGGCTTCCACGACCGCCTCCAACCAGGGTCACCCGTTGAGCCCTACTGTTTCCCCTCTAACTCGGAGATTCTCTTGTTTATCTTTTCCAACGCCTGTGAAATCCTCTTCGAAGCCATCTCCAGCATCTCCCCCTTCTCCCTTAGGAATTCCAG
>JBHHXX010000121.1:0-3375 GCA_046757245.1 Candidatus Geothermarchaeales archaeon | reverse complement strand
GTAATCAGGCGTTTCACAATTGGGCCTACGCGCATGTACCCCTCTTCATCGGCCTGAAGGGAAATACGCTTTCTCTTGCAACCGCTAATATACTTAATATGATTAGAGTTAATCGTCTAGAGTATTTCTCAATGTTATGTTTCCAGATCGATTTTGAGGAGTAACAGTTAATCATATGGAAACAAAATGGCTCTGATTTCAGAATTCTGTCGAAAAGATATAACTTTTCGCCGTAGAATGTAGGAAAGCACCAATCACTGGAGTCTACAGTTTTGTCGACGGAACAGGCAGAATTCATGTCTTATGTCCGGAGGGATGGGAGGATAACGATACCGGCGGAGATCAGGGATGCCCTGAGCATCGAGATAGGTGATTTGGTGAAGTGCAGGATTCAGAAGGTGAAGTCTGGGTGAAGGATCAGACTCCTGTCCCTCTTACACGAGATGGCTTAGCCAGGTTGAGGTTGAAGGCTCTTCGAAGGGGTCTGTGGTTTAGGGAGTTGAATGGAGATGAGCGTGTGTTGATGAATCTGGTGATCAGAGTGGTGGAGAGGGTTCGCAGCCTCCTCCTAGCTAAGCTGCTCTCCTCCGTCGTGAAGAAGCTGCTGGAAGCCATGGAGAGCGAGGTTGTGCGCATGATGAGGACGGTTGGACGCCAACTCGCCCAAAAACTGAGTAGAATTGCCCAAGCATGGGGCAACAAATCCGCCGCTCAATGGGCGGAAGACCTCGGCTTCATTCAGTATTTGGCTGTGATGCAGAAGAACCTATCACCGATGTTCAAAGCCTAGTGTTTGCCTTGTTTGAGTACGGGGAAGCTGTAGAGGGCTGAACCCGATTTATTTGATATTTGCCTGCATACTCTCGACCCTATACATATGGACCCTGTATAGCGTTCCTATCGTGGTGGTCGGCGTTAAGCATTTACTGAGGGCGCGTCGAAGCGGGAGGAAGGCGCCGCGACTGAAGGAGGACAAGTTGCCTACTGTCTCGATTATAGTTCCGGTGAAGAACGAGGAGAGGGTTGTGGGTAGGCTCTTAAGCGCCTTGTTGAATCTAAATTATCCTTCAAAGAAGAGGGAAATCATCATCGTTGATGACGGTTCGGTGGACAGAACGGTGGAAATATGCGCGGAATATGCTAAGCGCGATCCTGGTCATATAAGGGTGCTTCATAAGCCGGTGTCAAATGGAAAGCCAGCTGCCCTGAACTACGCTCTCAAGCACGCCGAGGGGGAGATCATCGCCACATTCGACGCTGATAATGTTCCCGGATCGGATGTGCTGTCGGAGGCTGTGAGGTATTTCGATGATCCTTCTGTGGCGGGGGTTCAGGGGACGGTTTGCGCCATAAACGCTGACGAGAACGTGTTGACCAAGTTTATCTCGTATGAGGAGGCTGTGCGGTTTGAGGCGTATATTCGAGGGAAGGACGTCCTCAGGCTGTTCGTGAACCTTGCGGGTACCTGTCAGTTCATTAGGCGAGACGCCTTGGAGGAGGTGGGTGGGTGGAACGAGGAATCTTTAACAGAGGACATGGAGGTGTCCATTAGGCTGATGGAAAAGGGGTACAACATAAGGTATGCCCCAGAGGCTCGGTCGTGGCAGGAGCATCCGGCGAAGCTCACGCAGTTGATAGGGCAGCGGGTTAGGTGGTGTAGGGGGAACATGGAAATCGCGCTAAAATACGGGAAACTCGTCAAAAGGCTTAATCGAAGGAGCGTGGACGCGGAGGTCACTCTGGCGGGGCCGTACATGTTGACCTTTTGTCTTCTGGGCTACCTCATGACGCTGTACACCCTTTTGGTTCCGGTTCAACCGGACCCTCTTTTCACAATGATGACGCAAGTTACATCGTTTTTGACTGTAGTTCCCCTGTTTTTCATCGGGTTGGCCTTGGTCTTCACGACAAAGCCGAGGAAAGTGTCCAACCTGCTGTGGCTTCCCTTCGTTTACGCGTACTGGAGCCTTGAAACCTTCATAGCCTCCTATGCGCTGATTCAGATTCTTCTAAAAAGATCTAGGCGATGGACGCAAACGGTGAAAACAGGGGCCATCACTAACCTCGATGTCGTAGGTTGAACTCGACCAAGAGTTTAAGGTCCATGCCTGATCTGAGGGTTAAGTTTACCGCGGCTGGGGTAGCGCTGAAGGCCCCCAGCTTCGGGAGGAGATTTTATACGCCGATGATTTTGGCTTCGCTCTTCCTCTTGGCCCTCGCCACAAGGACATACCGCTTGTACAGCTTCCCCTACTTCCCTGAGGAGGAGCCTTGGCTCGGAAGTAATCCTGAGGGGCTATACCGTGATGAAGCCGACCGATATCTGAGGGATTCTGAAGGCCTGTTTGAGAGGCTCCCGGTGTATCAGCCGCCCCTCTTTCTCCTCTTCATGAACCTTTCTCTGAGGGTCTTTGGCACGCCTTACGCCGTGAGGGTTCCGTCGGCTGTGGCCTCCTCGCTCGTTGCCGTGCTGGTCTATCTGGTTTCGATGAGGAAGTTTGGGAGTCGAGGCGCCTCAGTCGCGTCGGCTCTCTACTTCATCGCCATGTTCCCTGCCTTTGTATACAACAGGATGGCCTTCCTCGAGAACGGGGTTGCCCTCTTCCTTCTGGCCTCATACTACTGCCTCCTCGTTTACGAGGGTTGTGGGAAGGGAAGGTGGCTGTATCTTTCGGGGATCTTGGCTGTTCTGGGTGCGCTGAGCAAGATCAACGGGGTGGTGGCTCCGCTCTTCTTCTTAGCCTACGGCCTTTACAGAGGGTTTTTTAGGAAGGCTTTCAAGGTGATCGTTCTAGTCTTTGCCGTATCCGTTGTCTCCCTTCTAGCGGCTCTATTCCTAATTGGACCGGACCTAACTCCCTTATTCGCTATGGTGACGAAACCATCGGCTGTGGCAAGGCAGTGGATGATGGTTTGGGCTGGTAGAGAGACTTCAGCCTGGCAGTTCTTCATCATAAACACAATGCCCTCTGGGTATTTGATGTGGTTTCTAGGATACCTGAGGCCCGAATACTGGTACATCTTCGCCTACTTCGCCCTCGCCTACCTCGCCATTAAAGAATATGAGAAGGTTAGCGACATAATCCTCTTAATAATCTCATTTGTGGCTACATGCCTCTTGATCTCTTGGGGGATTGGAAGCTACTTCATCATCATCCTCCAGCCCTTCTTCGCTGTACCGGTTGGCTACGCGATCATGAAAATGCTGAGGATGCAGCCACAAGTAGCCATGATGTTCATTCTCTTCATCTACGCTCCGATGGCGATCACATTCAACATCGCCGTTTTTGGGGAAGGAACCTATCCGAGGATTGACCCCGTACTCTATCTCCTCAAGCTCTTATTTGTAGGGGTGCCATTAGCCGCTGCCTTTTA
>JBHHXX010000120.1:0-3430 GCA_046757245.1 Candidatus Geothermarchaeales archaeon | reverse complement strand
GTCTCCTCCACTCGTCTCTTCTGGATGAATAAAAATGTTTTCATCCAGAATGATTATGCGTCGAAGCAGTAGTGCACCCTCTGGAAGCCGCTTCTAAACTCTACGACTTCTCGCCTGATCTTGCCTGGGTCCTCGTTTTGGAGGAGAACCCGATGGATTAACCCCGCTATTCGACTCATCTCTCGCTCCTTCATGCCCAGCCTCGTCACCTCCGTCACCCCAAGCCTTATACCACTCGGGTTATCCCAGCTCTCGGGTCTATCGGAGGGGAGGAGGTTCTTGTTGACTATGATGTTGGCCTCCTCCAGCCTCTGAGCCGCCTCCCTCCCACCGCCGCACCGGGTTACATCCACGGCGATCATCTGCGTCTCCGTGTAGCCCCTGTGGGCGCAGAGGACTCGGAAGCCAAGTCCATCTAGGGCCTTGCCGAGGGCCCTCGCGTTGGACACGATCTGCCCCATGTAGTCCCTCCCAAACTCCAACATCTCGGCTAGGCTGACCGCGAGGGCCGCCACCCGATTGATCTGGTGTGTGGCCGCAAGACCCGGGAATATCGCCCACCGTAGACGCTCGGTGTACTCCTCCTTGTTCCAGAGGATGATTCCCCCCTGAGGGCCGCTCAAGGTCTTCCCCGTCGAGCCCGTGAGGAAGTCGGCTCCCTCGCCCAGCGGGTTGGGAAACGCTCCCCCCGCCATCAGGCCGAGCTGATGGGCGCCGTCGAAGTAGATTTTGAAGCCGTGATCCTCGGCGAGGTCGCTCAACTTCTTCACGGGCTGGGGAAACAGGGTGAGCGTCTGACCTATCGCGATCATGTCAGGTTTAACTAGAGGTATCATCTCTTTTAGGAGTTCCACGTCGATGACCATGTCGTCGGCGTTGAAGGGTATGTACTGGATTCTCAGCCCCCTCATCCCCGCGGGGCCGTCGTCGAGGTTGCTGGAGTGTCCACCGTATGGCTTCGGTATCGACATGAGGACATCTCCCGGCTTCGTGGCCGCGAAATAGACCACCGCGTTGGCCACCATGCCCGAGACGAGCCTCTGATCCGCGAAGTTGCACCCAAACAGCTTCTTTGCAAGCTCCACGGTCAAGGCCTCAAGCTCATCGACGTATTTTGTGCCGGCGAACCACCGATCCCCCACCTCCCCCTCCCCAGCCCTCTGACATAGCTCCGATGAAAGCAGCCTCCTAGCCGTGGGGCTCAGGGGAGCCTCTGGAGCCAAGAGGTTTATACACTCCCTCCCCCGCCAACCCTCGTTCCTCGCCACCACCTCCATCACGGTGGACGCGACGTCAGAAGGGCTATACTCCTCCACGATCGAGCCAGCCCACTCCCAGACATCTCTCCCTCTGACCAAAGGCCTCACCACAGCGATCAAAAATCAGATCCATGGTGCCTTAAAAGCTCTTCCTCAGATCCACGGAGGCCTTTAAGGGGTCTGGGAGTGGGTACTCTATGTTAGAGTTGTCACCCTAGAATCGGGTTTGGAGGAGGTGTTTGAATTCTTGGAGAATTTTTAAACGATAAGTTCTCCATCCAATCGGGCGAGAGGCTTCACAAAATCTCAAAATGAGGATATGGACAATAATTACGGAGATATGGGCTGGAGAGGTAAAAGCAAGGTTATAAGACGTTGAAACTCAAAACCTAATAGACATGATGAGCGAGCTTCTCGTGTTCCTGATTTTATCGATCATAATCCTAAGCGGCTTCGCCGGCCACCTCTTCTTTGAAAGGACGGGAATCCCCTCCTTCCTATTCCTCATACTTATGGGCGTCATCATGGGTCCGGTGCTCCACATAGTGGATAGGTCGTCCTTCCTCCCCGTCCTCGGCGTTTTCGGCAGCTTTACCCTCATCATGGTGACCTTCTATAGCGGCCTAAATTTAGATATAAAAAACATAATAAGTCAAAGCGGGAGGACCCTTCTGCAATCCACGCTTTTCATCGTTGTCAGCATATCCTTGATAGGGATGGCTGGTCACACGATATTTGGCTGGGACCTCATACAGGCGCTCATCCTCGGCTCGATGACCGGGGGCGAAATCACCGCCGCGGTCGTGGTGCCCCTAGCGTTCTCCCTCGGGTTCAGCGATGACGTGAAGTCGCTTTTAACCCTAGAATCCGCCATAAGCACGGTGTACAGCGTCGTCTTCTTCTTTGCGTTCCTTCAGCAGTGGCAGCTGGGAAACATCGACCTATCCATCGCGGCGGCATCCATAATGACGAATTTTTCAGTGGGCATCGTCTTTGGGATAATATTCTCCCTGGTTTTCCTCAGGATACTGCACCACTATAGGGGTAAGAGTTACACCTATGTGTTGACGATAGGCATGGTCATCGCCATATACACGATGGTTGAGTTGCTCAACGGAAATGGGGCCTTCGGCGTACTCATGCTGGGCCTGTTTCTCTCCAACGAGAGGATTCTCTCGAGGTTCTTCGGCGTGGACATGGATATTAGGGTCATTTTTCCAAGTCTGAACCACTTTCAAAGCGAGGTTTCCTTTCTCCTCGAGACGTTCTTCTTCGTGTTCCTCGGCTCGGTCTTCACCATCGAGCCTTCATCCATATTGACGAACCTCCTCTACAGCGCCGTATTCTTGAGCATCCTGCTCACCGTGAGGTATATGGCGGTCTTTATAGCCACCTACAACAGCCCCTTGGCGAAAAATCGATTTGACATCACCTATATGTGCGCCCAAGGCTTAGTGCCGGCGACTCTAAGTATTCTCCTATTGAACTATAATGTACCCCTAAAGGACGTCTTCCTATCGATAATCACGTATATCATAATCCTCACAAACGTGGTGACGGCGGTTGGCGTTTGGCATTCATCTAGGAGGCGAAGGCTTAGGGAAAGGAGGATGAGAGCGGAGGAAAGTATAAGGGAATTGTTACAGAGGTTGTAAAGGAGATAAACACAGTAGGTTATGATTATAACCGTAAATGAAGAAAAAAATGTGGGTTCGAACCCCACCGATCGAAACAGAGGGACGCATGCCAGAGTGCCCACACAAATCTGGTGGCCACAAGAGCTTTCCCAAAGCTCGCCGGTCTTCACAAGATTTATGGGTGGAAGAGAACTTATAATTGAGACCATAAGAGTGCGGTGCCATGCGCGTCCTCGTCTACGAACACCTCACCGGGGGCGGCCAACTGGGCGCAGACATACCCGCCAGCACCCTCAGCGAGGGCTACGCCATGCTCAGCTCAGCCATAAAGGACTTTAAGGCGGCTGGCTCAGAGGTGGTGACGACGCTCGACCCGAGGCTTGCCTCACTGAGTCCACCCCTAGACGCCGATCACGTCTCCACCATACCCTCGAGAAGCCGACTCATGCCGGAGCTGAGGGAGATCCTTAGGGACGTAGACGCCGCCCTCATCGTCGCCCCCGAATCAGGTGGAGTCTTAGCCGACCTCGTGGG
>JBHHXX010000119.1:0-3499 GCA_046757245.1 Candidatus Geothermarchaeales archaeon | reverse complement strand
AAGGATCCTAAAAAATCTTTGATCGATTTGTTAGAAAGCCTCTGTTTAAGTGGGGTCATAGCCGGAGATATTTTTGTAGAGGAGCACAGGAAATGGCTTGAAAGCATCTGTGATCAAGTTGGCATCAAATGTCTTGAACCCCTTTGGGATTTGGACACCGAGAAGCTATTAAGAGAGGAAGTTAGAATCGGTTTAAGACCCATGATCGTGGGCGTCGATACAGGGCTTATCGATACGTCGTGGCTTGGAAAGATTTTGAATCAGGAATTAGTAGAGGAATTTATATCTTTAGCCAAGAACGTCGGGATGGATCCTTGTGGTGAATATGGAGAATACCATACTTTAGTGCTTGAAGGTCCTCCTTTGAACAAAGTAGTAAAAGTGAGAATGAAATATTTCGATATAATCGACCACTATGGCCTTTTAACGCTGTCCAAGCTGGAGACTAATTGTGGATCTGTGGAGGAAGGTTAACGAAATATGGAATTAGGTTGAAAGAAGTTGATTAATAAAATATTGATTTCTAATGATGGGGTTGAAGATGTCTACCTCAAGCGCGTTTACAAATGGAAATTGATAATGATTGCCCTAATAGTATCGTTGATAGTCGTAATCCTTCTATCGGCAAACATAGGCTTTACAGGGATACCACCACTCAAAGTTCTTAAAATCTTCATCAAGGGGCTACCGGCAATAAACCATTTGACCACGTTTTCGGATATCACGGAAGTCGAGGAAACCATAGTTATTCAGATTAGGATGCCCCGCATTTTAGCCGGGGTTCTGGTCGGAGCTGCCCTCTCAACGGCGGGAGTTGTTTTTCAGGGTGTGTTCAAGAACCCGATGGCTGACCCCTATGTGATTGGAGTCTCAGCCGGAGCCGCTTTGGGAGCTGCCCTCGCAATAATTCTAGGGGTGGGTTTTACCTTGTTTGGAGTGAGTACGGTGCCGATCTTGGCGTTCATAGGCGCCCTGTCATCCACATTCGCGGTTTATAGCATTTCACGCGTGGGGTCAAGGGTTCCAGTAACAACTTTATTGTTATCCGGGATAACCGTGAGCATCTTTTTGTCAGCCATAGTCACTTTCTTAAGCGTTATTGCGGGTGAAAAACTCCACGCCCTGGTATTTTGGCTCATAGGGGGCTTTTCATATGTAGAATGGAGCGATGTCTGGGCGGCTCTACCACTCGTGGTTTTGGGCATTGCAACGATATATCTGTTTGCACGGGACATGAACGCGATGTTACTAGGCGAGGAAGCTGCTCAACATTTGGGTATTGAGGTGGAGAGATTGAAGAAGATAATGATTACTTTTGGCTCAATGATAACCGCCGCAGCGGTCTCAATCAGCGGTCTGATAGGGTTCGTGGGTTTGATGATCCCCCACTTAATGAGAATTTTGGTGGGGGCCGATCACCGCATCCTCATCCCGGCTTCACTTATGGCTGGGGCTGTAATGCTGGTTTTATGTGATGCCGCGGCGCGGGTAGTTTTTATGCCCGCCGAACTTCCGGTTGGTATAATCACGACCCTTTCAGGCGGACCTTTTTTCCTTTACCTCTTACGAAAAAAGAGGGGTGGATACCGATTTTAAAGAGGTGAATCGATGGTAATCCCCACGTTAAAAGGCAGGGATTATCATAAGGGTCCCTCCATAAAAGACCTTGTGGGTGTAGTCAAACCCACCGGAACCGGTAAAAAGACCTCACCGAAGAATATCGGTGTTCCATTAAAGCTCCACTTAGATTACGGATTATTCGACCCATACGATGGGGTGTTGGCATATGTTCCCAGTGGAGGCCGTTAAGATACTAAGAGAACTTGCCAAGCAGAAAGAAGCCGGGCCTTCGCCTTCATTCACCGAGTACCACTTATCGAAGGCCCTCGAAATCATCGGTGGGAAAGGACCTATAGGCAGGATAAAACTCTCCGAGAAACTTAAGTTGGGTAAGGGTGCCACGCGTACCCTTATCGCCCATCTCCAGATGGCCAGCCTCGTTAAAACCTCAAAGTCGGGGTGTGTGCTAACAGAGAAGGGCCTAGCGATCTTAAACGAGTTGAAATCCAAACTATTAAGTAAGGTCAGCGTGCCGAGTAGTTCGATGACTGTTGGAACACATAACTTGGGGATTCACGTTAGAGACGCGGGGCATAAGGTTCGCTATGGCATTGAGCAACGAGACGCAGCGGTAAGGGCTGGCGCAATCGGTGCCACCACAACCATTTTCAGAGATGGAAAACTGTTCATGCCTCCCATCAGCCGAACTACGACGGAGGATTGGCCAAAAATCGTAACCCAGCTCCTAGAAATCTTTCATCCAGAGGAAAACGACGTCATCATAGTCTGCGGGGCTGACACCGAAGAACGAGCCGAAGACGGGGCGTTGGCCGCAGCCTGGACACTTTTAGAAGAATGATTAAAATAACACGATGCTCGTGTTAAAAAGAGATATTCCTTATACTAAACGCTGCGTGAACCTATACTCTGTTAGATCCGAGGGTTTGTTATGAGTCTTGGTGTAAGGACCGAGGAACCTAAATCACCCAAAAATTGGAGATGTTTAAACAGTGGGACCATTGGTGGGACGATGAATAGCGATGCCAAAATCGACAAGAAGGGGAGAATCGTCATCCCCAAGGAGATGCGCCGGGAGCTGGGTCTACGAGATGGGGGGAAGGTTAAGGTCTCCCTCGGTAGGGGAAGGATCCTGATTACGGCTCCGGTGTCCCCGGAGGAGTTCATTAGAAAGATGGAGGGTTGCATCAAAGAGGGATCGCCCATCCCGAGGATCGATCCGCTTAAACTGAAGAGGATTTGGGAGCAGCCATGATATACGTGGACGCGAACTACTGGATATACTGGTTTGACCAGCGCCTCCCAGAGCACAAGTACGTCGTCGAGCCCATGCGGGCGGCGATCCGTGAGGGCGTCCTCCTAACCTCATATCCATGTTTGAGGTGGCCTACTACTTCCGCCATCTTCCCCCGGAAGAGCTACAGGGTAAAGTCGAAACGATTCAGAACCTGTCCACGCTGACCCTGGTGGATCTAAACCGAGTCATCGCTAAGGCCGCCATCGAGAAGCTCAAGAGGTATGCAGGAGTAGGGATAGGGGTCAGGGAAAGCGTCATCTTAGCGACCATGGAGGCCGAGGCCACCCAGAGAATTGTAACCCACGACGAGGTATTCAAGAGGGTGGAGGGCTTAGAGGTCATAGACACCATTCCATAGGCACATGTATGGTGGCTGCGGTATAACCTTCATTTTTATACCTCGGTGATGCCGTCAAAAACACTTAGCGTTAAATTCTGCGACGCTATATGTCGGGAAATGGAGCTTTGCCCTCGAGAACCTCTTGGGTGAACCATCCCATAACATACGAAAAACATGGCTCATGGACTGGGAGGCTAGCACATTCTCTCTTGTTATACAAATATAGAGGGTCCGATGGAAAGTAGCCCCGTGACCATGAAGTATACGCCGTAGCCCGCCAGCGA
>JBHHXX010000118.1:0-3512 GCA_046757245.1 Candidatus Geothermarchaeales archaeon | reverse complement strand
TATAACTGATAGAATTTAAGAATCTGAAGCGCTATAGGAAATTTGAAGAGAAGAAAGTAGAGATCGAGATGCCTATCTCCTGTTGGAAAACGCTGAGGGAAACCTATAGATCTAACCAGGGGGAGATGTTAAACCGAGATTGAGGCGATTAAAACTCGTGGTGACAGGGGGCGCGGGCTTCATAGGCTCCCACCTCGTTGAAAGATTGATGGAAAGAGGTAACCGGGTGATCGTCTACGACAACTTCGACGAATACTATTCCGGTAAGGAGGAAAACCTATGCAACGCCTCGGGCCACCCAGACTTCGCGCTCGTCCGAGCAGATATCCTCGACTTTGAGACTCTACGAGAGACGTTAAGGGGTGTAGACGTCGTCTTCCACTTAGCCGCTCAGCCTGGAGTCAGGTTCTCCCTGAATAACCCGCAAAAGACAAACTCCGTGAACACGGCTGGAACAATTAATGTCCTCGAGGCCGCTAAGAGAGCGGGCGTGAAGAGGCTCGTCTTCTCCTCTTCCTCTTCTGTCTATGGGACCCCCCTATACATGCCCGTGGACGAGGAGCACCCCAATAACCCTCTCTCCATCTATGGGGGCAGCAAACTCGCCGCCGAGAAGTACTGCCGGATCTACAACGACTTCTTGGGCCTAGACTCAGTGATCCTACGGTATCACACCGTCTACGGGCCGAGACAGCGGCCGGACATGGCCCTCCACAAGTGGGCGAGCCTCCTCTCCATGGGTAAGTCCCCCACGATCTACGGAGATGGGAGGCAGACCCGTGACTTCACCTATGTGGACGACATCGTGGAGGGGACGCTGAGGGCAGCCGAGGTTGAGGCTATTGGCGGAGAGATCTTCAACCTTGGGTGTGGCTCCAGGGTGAGCATCAACGAAGCTGTGATGATGCTCATGGGCTCAATGGGTCTTGAGGATGTAGAGCCCGTGTATGAGCCGCCGAAGCAGGGAGATGCTCCGGACACCCACGCAGACATACGGAAAGCGTGTAGGGTCTTGGGGTATAAGCCCCAGGTGGCCTTGGACGAAGGGATCGAGCGTTTCGTTAAGTGGTTTAAATCCCGCTGAGACAACTCGATAGATGAGGCTCGAGCTGTCCGTATCCCTTAAGAGGGCTCACTGCAAGCCTGAAGTGTGAGGGCGTTTCATGAGCAAGATTCTGGATAGAGTCTTGGTTTCGGCTAGGGGTAGCGTGAACCTCTTTATCGCCCTCACCCTATCCACGCCCATCACCTCCCTTGGAACAATCGTGGTGATGAGGCTGTTATGTTGAATTTAGCGCGCCGTGAGAGCGACGATGGCCAAGCCGTACTCACCAAGCTCTGTTTGTCTGGGTATAAGTGTTTTTTAATCTCCTCGGATTAGGAAAATTTATCACAATTCCTATTCGACTCGGCAGACGGCTATGAGCTCCCTCTTCGCCATCCCCCGCAGCTTGTTCTCCAGCCAGAGGGCTAAAGGAATAAGAAGCTTCGTCCTACGTAGCAGCTCTAGTATTTTGCCTCTAAAGGGCTTACGCAGCCCCTCCCTGACCTCCACTGAGGGAAAGACCTGGAAGAGCAGATTCTTTAAAGTAATATCGTCCCAGCTGTAGAGGTGAGCCCGAGCGTGGATGCTCTCCTCCCCCGGCGGCACGGTCTTATAGTTGGGAACAACGACGATGACCCTCTCCCTGGCCACCCTCCTACTTTCCTCCAAAACCCTGTGGGGGCTTAGGCAGTGCTCTAGGGTATGGGAGAGATAGACCTCGGAGAAGGATCTGTTGCCGAAGGGCAGCCAGTGAGCGTCGCAGTTCACGAAGTTGGGTATGACCTCGGTGTCTAAACACACTCCCCCTCTGTGAGGTGTCCTCCCAAGGAAGAGATCGCAGTTCACGTCTCCCGTTGGATGGACCCCGCAGCCGACGTCAAGCCTCGTCGCGCCCGGGGGTTTTTTGGCCTTGGCCGATGATTTGGGTGTACGCGTCTCTCCCTTCATTTACAGCTCATAACTAGAGATTTGCTTGCCTATCTAGTAAGTCTTTCTTTACCTGAAGCACAGATCTCCGTGCTTACTCACAGGAGCCCCTCGGCCACCCTCAGGATGTTGTCCACGAACTTCTCAGGCGTCATCTCCCTAACGGTCCTATAAGCGTTCTCTCCCAACCTCTCTCCAAGCTTGGGGTTGTCGATGAGCCTCAGAATAGCCTCGGCTAGAGCCTCCGAATCCCTAGGTGGCACCTTAACCCCGTTCCACCACGATCGAATTATATCCCCCTGGCCATCGATATCCGTCACCACGCAGGGGAGCCTGCAGGCCATCGCCTCCAAGACCACGTTAGCCAATCCCTCATAGAGGCTCGGATAAACGAAAATGGTGCTGCTATGATATATCAGGGGCATCTTCTCATGCGGGACCCAGCTGCCGGCGGTGGGCATATAAAGCTCGGCCTCGGGGCACCTCCTCTTCACCAACTCAAAAGCCTCGATGAGATACCCCGTTCCCTTCCTGCCCAGCCTCTGCCTCCTACCCACGTAGAGGATTCGGGGGTGATCCGGCTTCTCCACATCCACTCGGTCGTATAGGCTGACGTCTATAGCCTGTCCAATGACAAACACGTTCTCCCTTCTATCGAAGTACTCCTCCACCTCCCTCTTCATCGTCGGCGTCGCACAGATGATGGCATCGGACTTCTCATAGGTTTTCCTCTCCATCCAGAGCTGGGGCTTGAAGAACAGGTGGCCCCTCAAAGACATGACGTGCTTATAGACCCTGTGATAGGCTCCATGCACCAAGCCGCTGTGCCGCGTTATAGTCACAATCTTTGAAAGACTCCCGGCGTAGCCGTTGAGGGCCTGGCAGAGACACCAGTCGTAGCCACCCTCATTCAGCTTCCTAGCGGCCGTCTTGAAGAAGCTCCAAAGCTTCGCATTCAGAAGAAAGCTGACGTCGATGGGGACGTGCCATGTGTTGTCGAAGTTCATAAAGTCGTAATCTATGTCCCTCCTCCTCAGCTCCCGGACGATGTAACCGAACTGCTTTGCTCCGCCGCCGATCTCTGGTTTGTAGTCATGCCAGACCAAAGCAACCCTCACGTCGACATCCACCGACCTAGGCTCTTAGGGCGCCCCTCACATAGTGGTACTTCACTCGGACGTGATGGCCGAGGAACCTCGGGTCGCCGCCCAGCAGGGTTAAAGCGGAGCCCACAAGAGGCGAAAGAAGAAACTGTCCCAAGACGTTCCTCTTCGACACGAAGCCGTGTCTCACCAGCTCCCTGTAGGTGTCCTCATGCTTGACGAGAGAGGAGCCAGCGAACCTCATCGAAGTCTCATGCTCCACGGTGATCTCCGGGTCATATATCCACCGGTAGCCCCTGCTCTCTACGTATTTGCGTATGTACCAGTCTTCTCCTATACGGTAGCTACTGGGTATCTCGATGCCCCTTATGACCTCCGTCCTGATCATCGTGTTGTGGGTGCTGCCGCGCTTCCTCTCCCCCCCGAAGATCCTCTGG
>JBHHXX010000117.1:0-3582 GCA_046757245.1 Candidatus Geothermarchaeales archaeon | reverse complement strand
CGACGTGCCATACGAAGTTGAGTACCTACACGAGTTCGAGGTCATGTTCAACAACACTGAGAAGCCAATAGTATACTCGGCGCCTGGAGCAGAGACGGCGAAAAGGGTTCTAGAGATGGCCTCCGCCGTCATGGGCGGCCTTGAGGAGCTGAGGAGGAAGCCCATCCTAAGCCTATATAGCGAGACAGCTTCACCACTTTCCTTCGCTACAGAAAACGAGAACATGATCGAGTTCGCCAAGGCCGGCGTCCCAATCACATTGGGCCCTATGCCACTAGCTGGCGCCACAGCCCCAGTGACCGTATGCGGAGCGGCTGTAATCGGTAACTCGGAGAGCCTAAGCGCGCTCACCCTAATCCAACTCGTCAACCCGGGAGCTCCAACCATCTACTCTGGGTGGGGTGGGGTAATGGACCCGAGGACCGGGAGATGCGCGTATGGGGCCCCCGAGTTTACCATGGTAACTGCAGGAATCAACGCCCAAATGGCCCACTACTATGGGCTACCCAGCTTCGGATTTGGAGGATGCTCGGATTCTAAGATGCCCGATGCTCAAGCAGGGGCTGAAGTTATGATGAACGCCCTTATGAGCGGGTTGTCCGGGGTGAACCTTATACACGACTGCGGATACCTGGCTGGGGGCAGTGTGGGTTCCATGGAGATGGCGGTCATATGTGATGAGGTCGTGGGGATGGTCTCTCGAATAGTTAGGGGGGTAACCGTGGACGACGAATCCCTGGCGGTTGAGGTGATCGGGAACGTCGGCCCAGGGGGCCACTTCCTCTCTCAAAAGCACACATTAAGGTTCGTGGAGCGAGAGATCTACATCCCAAAGATCTTCGATAGGAGGCCGGAGGAGGTGTGGAAGAGGGCTGGAGAGAAGGACATCCGCGAGGTAGCTAAGGAGAAGGTGAAAGGAATTTTGAAGGAGCACTATCCAGAGCCGCTACCTAAAGATATAAAGCAGAGATTGGTGGAGATAGTAAAAAAGGCTGAGAGGGAACTTGTAAAAAAGCAATGAGGTGGAAAGACATATGATGGACGCTGTAAAGGTGTCTCTCCCTTATGGCGGTCGCCTCCTTGAGTGCGAGTTTCCAGAGAGAAACCTGTTAACCATCGCTGAGCCACCCTTCGGGGTCCCAGTGGAGGATGAGCAACGTAGCATTAGACAGGCAATCACCAAAGCTATACACGAGGGGGAACTATCTACCACGTTAAAGCCCACAGACAAGGTGACCATAGCCGTAACCGACAGCACACGACCAACCCCGAACAGTAAGATCCTTCCCATACTCCTAGATGAGTTAGGGAACTTCGGGGTCAAGGATGAAAATGTAGCGGTCATCATCGCCACCGGGATGCATGAGCCTGACAGCCTCGAGGAGATGAGACGAAACGTGGGCGAGGAGGCTTTAAGGAGAGTAAAGGTTGTAAACCATAACCCCGATGATCGGGAGCACCTCGTGAGCCTCGGAAGGACCGAGCTTGGCACCGAAATGGAGGTCAACAAGCTCTTTGCAGACGCGGATGTCCGGGTGACCACAGGGACCATAGGGCCGTGCATGTTGGTGGGTTGGAGTGGCGGAGGGAAGACCGTGATGCCAGGCGTGTCGAGCAGGCGCAGCATCGATCAAAACCACACATTATTTGTGAGGAACGTTAGAAAGGCGAAGAGAGGAGCGATGTTCGGGCTCATTGAGGACAACTGGGTTAGGCGAGACATAGACGACTACGCTCAGAGGGTTGGGGTGGACCTCATCGTAAACACGGTCCAAAACGCGAAGGAGGAGATCTTAGGAGTCTACGCTGGCGGCCTGCCTGAGGCTTATGGAAGAACCCTGGAACACGCTAAAAAGGCTATGACGGCGCCCGTCTCAGAGAAAGCAGACGTGGTGGTGGTGAGCCCTGGAGTCTACTCACATGAGGTCAGCCTCTACCAGTCTGGGTCAAGGATGTTCGCGTCGGTGGAGGGGCTTGTCGAGAAGGGAGGCACCATCATTCTAGTCTCTTCCTGCTACAAGGGGATATACGAGGGCATCGAGAAGGAGGAGTTTAAGAGGACCTTGTTGCAGTACCGAGACCCCGAAGAGGTTCTCGAGCTGACCGAGAAGGGTGAGATACCCTCCTTTGAATCGTGCATAAGCTATCAGTTCGTGTGGATGATGAAACACTTCACCATAATGGTGGTTACCGATGGCGTGTCAAAGGAGGAACTGAAAGAGATGGGGATGGAGCATGCCCCAACCATTAGCAAAGCCCTGGAGACCTCACTGAGTTGGCAAGGAAGGGACGCCACCGTAACCGTGGTTCCCTACGGAGACATCACCTATACGGGTCTATAGGCGGGCAACCGGGAACCCAAGCAATTACCCTTATTTTTGGAGAGAAGTTGAATGCTTGAGGCAGAAGGCAGACGTGCACTAGACGACCTCAGAAAGTTCGCCATAGAGTTAGGAGCCGAAGATGGGAGGATAATAGCTACCAATCAGGTGGTGGTCGAGAACAGAGTCATCTTAAAGTGTAAGTATTGGTGCGAAGGGTATGGCGCAAATTGGTCATGCCCTCCCTTCGTCCCTTCTCCTGACGAGTTTCGCTCCATCCTAAAGGAGTACAAGTACGCCATGGTGGCTAAGTTCAAGTGTTCAGTGAAGGTTAGCGAGGAGATCCGCAACCTTCTCAAGAGCCGGGAGCCCCTCGGGAGACGTGGTAAAGAACTGGAGGACTTCTATAGAATCTGGGGTGAGGACAAGCGGAAGGCCCATAGATCTCTCCTAAAGCTTGAAAAGTTCGCGTTCACGAAGGGATTTGCCCTTGCTTTAGGCTTAAGACCTGGAGCCTGCAACCTATGCACCCAATGCGACGTTAAGAAGCCTTGCGTTCATCCAGAAACTCTCCGCTTCCCCCCTGAGGCGGTGGGCGTAAACCTTATCAAAACCCTCCAGAATGCTGGAATGAGCTTGAGCGTACCCCTTTGGAAGGTAGGGGCGAGCCCGAGGGTTGTCATGATGCTGCTAATAACCTAGCTACGTGATTGAGAAGCTCTAATCGAGGGATGGAAAATGCCGGAAGAGGACTTGGGGAAGGCCGTGGAGACCATAAAGAAGCAGTTTAGGGTGGTGGGCCGCGACGAGGAGCTACGCAGGGTTCTAATCGCGGTGATGAGAAGCAAGCACGTCCTGCTTGAGGGGCCAGTCGGCGTTGGGAAGACCACGATAGCCCTGGCTGTCGCCAAGTTTCTGGACAGACCCACCTACAGGGTTGACAGCGACGAGAGGTACACCGAGCACAAGCTTGTGGGATGGTTTGACCCACCTAGGGTTCTGTCCAAAGGGTATACACGGGAGGCATTCATACCGGGCCCGCTAACGGAAAGCATGTTGAACGGAGGCGTGCTTTTCATCAATGAGCTGAACAGGATGCCCGAGGGCACGCAGAACGTCCTCCTACCAGCCATGGACGAGAGGAAGATAGTGATTCCCAAGATAGGGGTAGTGGAGGCCAAGCCAGGTTTCGCTGTGATAGCCACACAAAACCCAGAGGAGTTCGTGGGAACGAGCCGGTTAAGCGAGGCTCTCAAGGACC
>JBHHXX010000116.1:0-3764 GCA_046757245.1 Candidatus Geothermarchaeales archaeon | reverse complement strand
AGGGCTCCGAAGAGAGAGTTCGCGATGAAGAAACACGCGCCAACAGTTAAGTAATATAAGCCGTAGGCCGTCCCCCTCGACTCGCTCCTCGAGTAATCCGGTATCAGCGCCCTCTGCACCGTTTCAGCGATTCCAATATATACCCCGTACACGGCCGCTATTAGGTATGCATAAAGGGGGTTGCCCGTCAACGACATGCCGAGGAGCGCGGCTAGAAAGAAGGACGCATAGCCTAGCATGAGAACCCTCTCTTTGCCGATTCTATCCGCTAGGGTGCCGGCGGGTATGCCGACCGCCGTATGTGCGATGTTTATCACCACGTATACGAGGGGTATGAAACCCGCGGCCACACCGAGGTCTTCGGCCCTAATCAAGATGAAGGAGAAGTTGAAGGCCCCGATTGAAAAAACTCCGATAATCACGAGGAGGAGGATGAACCGTCCACGCAAAACGTCTCCCACATTTTTGAAGACACCTACACTCTTGGGTCTAACAGCCCTCTCCCTCACGAAAACTAGCAAGATAGCTACGGCCACGGCTCCCGGCATGAACGACAACCAGAAGATGTCCCTAAATCCCATGAGGGGGATGAGGGTGAAAGCGAGGACCGGCCCAACGATAGCACCGGCCTGATCAAGGGATCTGTGGATGCCGAAGGCCATACCCGTCTGCTTCGCCCCTACCGACTCGCTTAACAAGGCGTCCCTCGGAGAGGTTCTAACGCCCTTGCCCACCCTATCGCCCACCCTGATGAATAGGGCATCGGTCCAAACTCTGGCTACCGCGAAAAAGGGTTTTGAAACCGTAGAGAGGGCGTAACCGATGAAGACGAGGGCCTTCCTTCTGCCTATTCTGTCGGAGATGATGCCTGAAAACGCTCTGAAGGCGTGGCTCAGCGCTTCGGCCCCGCCTTCGATCAACCCCAAGATCGCCTTTGTGGCGCCCAGCTCGCTTACGATGAATATGGGTAGAATCCCGAGGATCATCTCCGTGGATACGTCTGTAAAGAAACTGACAAAACCCAAACTGATGACATTCCTGAAGTTGCCTGCTACCCTTCGTCTCTCATTTGCGTTGGGTGACGTTTGAAATCACCTCATGACCTCGTCGACGAGTTCCCTGATCTTCCCCTTGGCTTCCTCAAGCATCTTGAGACCCTCCTCAGTTGCTTCATAGTATCTTCTAGCCCTACCCCGAACCACGATTCTCCTACTCTTCAAATACCCCTTCTCCTCCAACGAGTGGAGCGTTGGATAAATCAACCCCGGGCTAACCGAGTAACCGTGCCTCCCCAACTCCTCCATCATCTCGACTCCACAAAACGGGCGCTCACCCGCGTGGTAGAGTATGTGGATCTTTATGAAGCCGAGGAAAAAGTCTCTGATCACGATATCACCAACCGATATCATATTAAGATATCAAATATAAAAATCAAAAGATTTTGTAGATGGTGTAAGCGGTGAGTAATACGAGAGCCTCTACCCCACCAGTCATATGAAGGCGAAGAGAACAATTACCCTTTTTCATGAAGTTCTTGACGAGGCCCATTTCATTAGGGGCATCATTGCATTCCTCAACTCTAACCCGCTATTTGTGAGAGAGTATTCCACCCTAGGAGGTATCTCCGCAAAGGCCTCTCTTTTAATCAGACCCGCCTTCTCCAATTCTTTTAACCTGTCGGCTAGGGTCTTCGGGCTTATGCCGCCCAGCCGCCTCATGATCTCGTTGAACCTCAGCCTCTGGTAGTTGCCTATTACGGCGATGATTTGCAGCGCCCATTTCTTGCTGATGGTGTCTATGACGCCCTCAAGTGGACACAGGCATATATCCTCAGCTTGCCTATCCACATCACAGACATCGCAACTTCCCCCACACATACTAACTCACTCTTAACGTAGCTATTGTATCACTTTAAACTACATAGTATAAATACTTCCTTATATATATTTAATTTAAGATTGATAGGGGATGATGAATGGATGTGTAGATGCTGCCTATCGCCACGTCACAGGGAGCGGATGAGATACTACGGCTGCGGATGCGGCTGCTGGTTCAGGCAATTCTTGACACCCGAGGAAGAGATTAAGATGCTAGAGGACTACAAGAGGCAGCTACGGAGAGAGATCGCGGGAGTAGAAAGGAGAGCAAGGGAACTAAAGGAGCCGAAGGAGTAGGGAGTGAAAGGGGAGGGCAGAGATGGACTTCGATTTGACGAGTGAGCAAAAACTTATTCAGCAGACGGCTAGAGAGATCGCCCAACGTGAACTAGCGCCCAAAGCGGCGGATGTGGATAGAGACGCCACCTTCCCTTGGGATGGCATCAGAAAGCTCGCGGAGGCTGGCATAATGGGCGCGGCCGTTCCGACGGCATACGGAGGGGCGGGCGTCGACGTCCTCTCCTTCGTCTTGACCATAGAAGAGATCGCCAAGGCTTGTGCGTCGACGGCACTCATCACCGTATCACACGCCGCGGTATGCGAGAGCATTTTGGTGGGGGGGAATAAGGCACAAAAGGAGATGTTCCTTCCCCCGCTGACTCGGGGCGAGAAACTGGGTTCCTTCGCCGTCCACGAAGCCAACTCTGGGGTCATAGCCTCTGCCATCGAGACAACGGCCGTAGTCCAAGGCGACGACTACGTGGTTAATGGCTCCAAGATATTCAACACGGGCGGTGGGGAAGCTGAATGCTATCTGGTCTTGGTGCGAACCGATAGATCGAAGGGTCCCCAAGGCATCTCCACGCTGATCATCGAGAAGGGCACCCCGGGCTTCTCGTTTGGCGAGAAGGATGTGCGAATGGGTTTCAACGGCGTTTCCAGCAGGGAGCTAGTCTTTCAAGATTGTCGAGTACCCATGGAGAATCTCCTAGGGCAAGAGGGCGGCGGTCTGCAGATCGTCGCTCAAGCCATAGTCGGCTTCGCCTTCTTCGGAGCAGCAGCGATATCGCTAGGCATAGCGCAGGCGGCACTTGATGCGTCCATCAAACACGGAAAAGAAAGGATTATCGCAGGTCGGCCGATAGGGACACATCAAGGGATTCAATATCTGTTAGCGGAGATGGGCGTGTCCATCGACGCCGCTAGATCCCTGCTCTATTGGACGACCTCTAAAAGAGACAACGCGTTGTCTCGTCGACTCATCGATGCCATGAAAGCAAAGTTATACGCTTCTGAGATGGCTATAGATGTCGCAAGCAAGGCCCTACAGATTCATGGAGGACATGGCTACTGCAGAGAACTTCCCATCGAACGCTATTTCCGTGATGCCCGGGGACTCACCCTACACTTTAAGACTTCGGAGTTGCTCAAAGAGGACATAGGCAAGATGCTTATGGGGTTATGAGGTTTGATCTGAATAGCTCAGGTTATGTCTGACATCTACGGCTTTAACCTTGTCACATTAGCCATTGCGTAGTTAGTCGGTAACTCGCCCTGAAAAGTTCTTAGGCTAGGCCAAGAACAAAGGCGATGGCCATGACTAGGAGGACAAGGGCGCTTATCCTCGGAATTTAGCCATAACTTCTATGGTGGTTTTACGGGCGCATTTAATAGATAAAAGGAATTATCTTCTTAGTCTCTTTCATGTATTCTCGATATTCGTCTCCAAATTTTTCGAGAAGCATACTCTCCTCGATTCTTATTCTATATAGAAAGCAAGGAATGATCCATAGGATTAGTAGAAAACCGTAAAAGCTCGAAAAAATCAGAGGGATTCCAGGACTGAGTAGAAGAGAACCGAGATAAGCTGGGTGTCGGATATGTTTG
>JBHHXX010000115.1:0-3906 GCA_046757245.1 Candidatus Geothermarchaeales archaeon | reverse complement strand
TTCGAGAAGTCTCTGTCTCCCCTCCACCTGTATTCATTTAGTATTTCCCTAATCGTTCTCATCCTAGAGGTCTCAACTCGTCGCTTCATTCAGTCTGAGGGTCACTTTTTCATGCCGATCTCCCTTTTCTTCCACCGAAGGTTCTTACTCTTGCATTGTCTACACTTCTCTGCTCGAGGACTATTTCTGGCCCCACAGCTCCTACAGATCTTATAATACAACCTAAACTGCTGGGCGAGCCGCCTCTTATCCAACTCTTCAACCGCCATAGTATGTCAACTCAA
Source organism: Candidatus Geothermarchaeales archaeon (assembly GCA_046757245.1). Lineage (GTDB taxonomy): Archaea > Thermoproteota > Nitrososphaeria > Geothermarchaeales > JAUWBL01 > JBHHXX01. The sequence continues at coordinate 3,622 of JBHHXX010000115.1, read as the reverse complement.
TCTCGTGGTTAATGTAGGCTTACCCGAAGGCTCAAAGCAATTTCCCTTAAGGTTTCTTTTAAGGGTTTAATCCCCTCCAAACGAACAAGGCTCGACCATGAAAATGCCTCATATTCTTTGGAATTTGAGCGAGTTACCCCTAAAACAACTTTAACAATATCTCGGCCACACCTGAAGGTGTCTCAGCCACTTCTATGCCTGCTTCCTTAAAGGCCCTAATCTTACTCTCGGCGGTCCCCATACCCATGGATATTATGGCGCCAGCGTGGCCCATCCTCTTCCCCGGGGGCGCTGTTATCCCGGCCACGAAGGCCACTATGGGTTTGCTCGCGCCAACCTTCTTAACGTGTTCGGCTAGCCTCTCCTCTTGGTCCCCGCCGATCTCACCGATCACGACGATGGCCCTTGTTTCGGCGTCTCTCTCAAACATCTCAACGACCTCCACCATGTCCATCCCGACCACGGGGTCTCCGCCGATGCCCAGGCAAGTGGATTGGCCGAGGCCGACCCTCGTGATGGCGGCCGTTATCTCATAGGTCAGCGTCCCACTCCTAGACAATATGCCCACTGGGCCCCTGTCATACACGTGCGCCGGCATTACACCCATCTTACACTCATTGGGGGTGATGATGCCGGGGGTGTTGGGTCCCACGATTTTGATCCCCCTATCCCTTGCGTAGTTGATGAACTTGATCGAGTCCCATATCGGTATGAGCTCGGTGATCACAACTATGGGATTTAGGTTTAACTCGACAGCCTCATAAACCGAATCGGCGGCGAAGCGAGCTGGAACAAAGATAATAGACGCATTAGCCCTTGGGTGCGCATCTAGGGCCTCTTGAACCGAGTCGTACACGGGTACGCCTTGCTCCATGGTGCCGCCCTTACCAGGCCTCACCCCGGCCACGATCTTCGTCCCATACTCCATCATCAACCGGGTGTGAAAGGCCCCCTCACGCCCAGTTATCCCCTGAACTATGACCCTAGTGTCCTTATCCACGAGAATCGGCATAGGCTATCGCCTCTTGATCCGAATCGCTTCGACGACCTCCTTGGCCGCCTCGTCCATCGACTCCAGGTAGCTCAAGCCGTTTTCCAACAATATTTTTCTACCCTCATCCTCCCTCGTCCCAATCATCCTCACCACGATGGGCTTCGGTTCACCGAAGGCTCTCAGGGCCTCGACGATCCCCTTGGCCACCTCGTCACACCTTGTTATCCCCCCCAAGATGTTGACCAATATGGCTTTAACCTTTGGATGGGACAATTGTATCTCAACGGCCTTCGCCACTCTCTCAGCTCGAGCTCCACCACCCAAATCTAGAAAGCAAGCGGGTTTGCCACCATAGAGAGAGACGGCGTCCATGCTCGCCATGGTTAAGCCGGCTCCGTTTCCCACCACGCCTATGTCGCCGTCGAGCTCAACGTAGCTGAAGCCCGCCTCAGCGGCTTTGACCTCAAGCTCCGTCATTCCCCGTCTTTCCTCCTTCATCCTCTCCATGAGGTTCGGATGCCTAAAGAGCGCGTTGTCATCGACTATCATGCGCGCGTCGAGAGCCACGAATCTACCGTCGGTGGTCAAGGCGAAGGGGTTGCTCTCCACGAGCTCACAGTCCCACTCGGCCGCTATGTTATAGAATGCCTTAGCGGTGGAGTCTACCGCCGAGGCCTCAGCTCCCAAGAAACCTAAGGCCTTCGATAGATATCTGGCCTCAAAATTCCTTAGGCCTAGGTAAGGGTTGACAGCAAGCTTGATGATGCTCTCGGGGCTTCCGAGAGCCAACTCCTCGACGTCAACCCCTCCCTCCCTCGAAGCCAAAAAGGTCAGCCTCCTCTGGCTGCGGTCTAGGGTGATACTTAGATAGAGCTCCCTAGCTATCGAGGCTCTCTCCTCGACTAAAACCCTGTCCACGCGGAATCCCTTTATAGAGTAGCCCAGCAACTCCTTCGCTATGGCCTCGGCCTCTTCTGGTGTATCGGCCGATCTTATGCCACCCGCCTTCCCCCTCCCAGCGACGAGGACCTGTGACTTCACCACCACTGGTCCACCGATCTCCTCCGCGATCCCCCTCGCCTCCTGAGGCGTGGAGGCAACTTCTCCTTGAGGTATGGGTATCTTATGCTGAGTGAAAATCCTCTTGCTCTCATACTCGTATAGTTTCATAATACTTCACCGTTTTATGATCCCACGACATTTATAGGTTTTAGACAGGTTTTAAAGAGATAAGTAGGATACCTCTCCCAGTTTCTTGCCTGATTCCTTCTTTGATAAGCTTTCAGGCCGTCTCAATAGCTGAGGGTCCAACGTACGGGCATCATTGGCCGCTTTTTCGCACATCCTTGTTCTTTGGATCCTCTAGCCCACACATAGACTTTTCATAATGCTTAGGTGAGTTCTAGTGTGAAATAGGTTTTTGTTGAGATCACTCCCCTCAGACTGCTCACGAAGTCGAGGACCTCAGTGGCCTTTGTTCCCCCCACTTCCACGATGAGGTCAACGTCGCCAGCCACCCTATTCATTTTTCCGATCTTCATATCCTGCATTTTTTTATAGACCTCATCTCTCCTCCCAGGTTCAACGCATATAAGTATGTATACCGGCTTAGAGTAGTATCCTAAGGCTGATAGCCCCTTATCCGTTATCTCGATGAAGCCTCTGCCCGTGCGCAGGTACTCCCGCTCGATGAGGGGGCGAAGTTTTACGCTGAGGGCCTGTCTGGAGATATTCAGCGTTTTGGCTAGTTCGGATTGCTTTATGTCCACCCTATGGACATACTCACCGATGGCTTTTTCCTTTAGGATGGCAAGCAATTTATACGCGGACTTTGTTAACGGGACAAATTCCTCCTTCGACATTTTCTCTACCTAAAGCCCAGAGGCTATAATAATGCTAATTAAAATTTTTATAATATATAGTTATTTATTTAGATTTTGGTTATCAATATAGATTCCAAAATTTGAAAATAGTTACATACAGGTGTGTCTAGGCTACCCAGGTAAAAATCGGAGCAAACTTCACTATAACCACTTAAAAACCCATCGTTATAATATATGATGAGATGAAGACGGCCCTCTGCTCGATATGTCAACTCACTGGGGTTTTATGCTCAAGTTGTGAGGAAAAGTTGAGAAGAGGCGAGATAACCCAGCTGGATGTGGACGTATCGATCTTCCTAGGCCAAAAGACTAGAGATGTGAAGGAATTTGAGGGTCTGAGGTTTTTGAGGGCTCATCACATTGACAAGCATATAGTGTTGTTGTTTCAGAGGGGGGGTCTCTCAAAGTTTCTGAAGTCGGGTAAGAAAATCCTCAACGAGTTGAATAAGCAGTTTAGATCTAATACGATATTGGTTGAATATCATCCCAGCCTCAGGGAATTTGTAGAGGGATTATTCTTCCCCGCCCCAGTAACCGCCGTCAACCTGATCTGGCTACCAGACGGATCCAAGGAAACTAGGATCATTCTTGGGAGAAAACTGGGGAAGAAAAAGGTTAGAATACTAAAAAAGATCGTTCAAAAGGTCATGGGCGTCGACGTGAAGGTGGAATACCTAGGATCTCACTAGGCTCAAGCATTACCACACCACATCGACAGACTAACAATCTATGTTAATTGGGTTTT
>JBHHXX010000114.1:0-4017 GCA_046757245.1 Candidatus Geothermarchaeales archaeon | reverse complement strand
GAATAAAGGAAATACCTTTTGTATCGATGCCATTAAACTGATTCAGCGGTTCCTGTTCAATCTCAATGCGCTATAGATCTTTCTATAAGCCACGCTAAGGTTTAAATAATGAATATCTCCTTTCTTAGATCATCAAGTCAGAGTGATCCGCTTCTTGAACCTTGATTTTCTGTTTGTCGTCATCGGGAGCAGCGGAATACCGTTCTACAAAAGGCTTGGTGTCGAACTGAGGAGGAGGGGCTACAGCGTATGCTATGTCACCGGCGTCAGAGCCCGCTCAAGCTATGATCTCAGGGACATACGTAGGGGGATGAGTGGAGACGGCTTCTACTTCATCGACATGGCGGAGAGGATCAGGAAGATTCGTGAGCGCGGAGTCGACATAGACTCAGAGGTTAGGCGGATAAAGCGTCAATACGGCATCAGGAGCTTTAGAAGTATATACTTCCCCGAGATGGCTCACACCTACAACGAGGATATTAAAGACGATAGAAGGTTTGTTGAACTGACGGTCTACACGTTTATAGCCGCCGAGGCTCTCTTTAAACATAATAACGTCAAATGCGTAATTCAATACCCTGGACCGGAACTCCTCCGGAGAATTCTCTACAACGTGGCTAGGTTAAATAACATCTTATCCGTGTGGATGGCTTGGTCGCCGGTCCCTGGTTGTGTTTTGTTTTACTCCAACGAGATGAAGGTCCTAGACGATGTGAAGGGGAAGGATTACAGCGAGCTGAGTCCCAAGGAGATCGATGAAGCCGAGAACTTCGTATCGAGGTTCAGAGCAACCAAAGGGAGAATGGTCCTTCATGTGGAAAAAAAGAAGAGGAGACAGAGGCTAAAGAGCAGGTATCTGGGAATCATCCCCAAGTATGGGAAGTTGGACCTCGTCCTCCCAAGGGTCTACGACTGCTATGATATGTCTTTCCTCCGCGGTTTCCTCTCTTTCATCAGATACTTCCTCCTCAAGCGCCTCAAGACCCTGAGGAAACTTTTCTACTATGCGTTGGTCTATCCCTCCCAAGAGGAGTCGAAACGCTTGATCCGCGAGGGGAACTATCTTTTCTTCCCACTGCAGTACCCGAGGGAGTCGAGGGTCACATTGCGCGCCCCCCAGTTCTTCAGACAGGAGAAATTCGTGAGGCTTGTTGCCAAGTCCCTTCCAGATGGGCTCAAGCTCTATGTAAAGGATCACCCGGGACTCGTAGGGGAGCTCTCCTATCGGACGATCCGGGGTATATCTAAGACGAAGAATGCTGTCTGGCTAAACCCGAACATAAGGGCCTACGACGCCATAATGAACTCTTTGGCGGTAATAACCATAAACAACACGCCGGGCTTTGAGGCCATCATCTACGGGAAACCAGTCATCACGGTGGGGAAGGCCTCCTACGGGGGTTATGGTGTAACGACAGACGTGGAGGATTACTCTCCTGAAAACATTCGGAGGTGCATCTTGAAGGCCATAGAGAGAGGCGTCAGCGACGAGAAGCTCATACCCTTCGTCTCAGAGATGCTAAAGGCCAGCCATCCCGGGTCCTTCTACGATACCGATGAGCATAACATAGCCAAGATGGCCGACTATATCATAGACTTCATCGAGAGACACTCAGGGGACTTCAACAAGAATCCGAGAATTAAGAAGGCCTTGAGCCGAGTATACATCGTCTAGCAACTCGCAGCGCCAGCATCGACCACCCCAAAATTTCGAGGCCAAAAAGTTAATGATAGTGTAGTATGCCCCACACCACGTCCTTATATTTTTCATGAGAGATAGAAATAATAAGAAGAGGACATGGACCCCAAATCTTTCGTTGTCGCCATAATACCGGCCCGATCTGGATCAAAGAGTCTACCCAAGAAGAATCTGAGGGCGCTAGCCGGAAAACCTCTGGTAGCCTGGACAATTGAAGCAGCCCTCAGATCTGAGCTAATAGACCGAGTGATAGTCTCCACGGACAGTGAGGAGATCGCGAAACTCTCTAGAGAATACGGTGCGGACGTCCCCTTCCTTCGACCAGACGAGTTAGCTACAGACTATACGCCGATGCTGCCCGTGTTGCAACACGCTGTCCGATACCTTGAGGAAAAAGAGGGCTACGGAGTCGACGTCATAGTCACGCTTCAGCCGACCTCGCCCTTGCGCGACGAGGGTGACATAGACGAGGCTTTGAGGATGTTCCTCAAGGGTAATGTAGACTCTCTGGTGAGCGTCTGCGCAGTTAGGCACCATCCTTATAAGATGGTAAGGGTGGTAGAGGGCAAGACTAAACCTATTATAGCTGCTGGCAGGGAGCACGAGAGGAGACAGGACCTACCGAAGGTCTATCGACACAACGGCGCTATCTATGTTACAAAAAGAGCAATCTTAATGAGGGAGAATAGAATCCTCGGTGAAAACACTTTGGCCTACATAATGCCAGAGGAGAAATCGATTGACATAGACTCCGCCCTCGACCTTAAATTGGCGGAGTGCTACTTAGAGATGAAAAAGAAATGAAGGTGATAAAGATAGGGAATCAGTCTATAGGAGAGGGCAGACCAGCCTTCATCGTCGCCGAGGCAGGCATAAACCACAACGGCAGCATCGAAAACGCAAAGAGGCTGATAGAGTCCGCGGCTGAGTGCGGAGCGGATGCCGTGAAGTTTCAGACTCATCTGCCGGAGAAGGAGATGCTGCGTCAGGCCGTCACCGCTGAGTACGTGGGGGAGCCTCTTTTCGACCTGTTGAAGAGGGTTGAGTTGTCCAAGAAGGACCACATCGTTCTGAAGAACTATGCCGAGAAGAGGGAGATAATCTTCTTCTCTACGCCGTTCTCTGTGGAGGCTGTGGATCTGCTCGAGGATCTAGACGTCCCGGCCTATAAGGTGGGGTCCGGGGAGATAGCGAATCCGCCCCTCCTAGAACGCGTCGCGAAGACCGGTAAACCAGTTATCCTCTCCACCGGCATGAGTAGCATGGAGGAGGTTGAGGAGGCTGTGGAAATCGTGACCAAATACAACGAGCAGCTGGTTCTCCTCCAGTGCACCTCAACCTATCCTTGCCCCTACGAGGATGTTAACCTCAACGTAATGAGCACCCTTAGGAAATTTGGTTATCCGGTGGGGCTCTCCGATCACACTCAAGGTATATACGTAGCGCTGGCGGCTGTCGCTCTCGGCGCCTGTTACGTCGAGAAACACTTTACCGTCGATAGGGGGTGGCCGGGACCTGACCAGCGGGCCTCTCTGGAACCGTCAGAACTGAGGCAGCTTGTCGAGGGCGCTAGGGCCATAGAAAAGGCGCTGGGGGGGTTTGAGAAGAGAGTTTTGGAGGGCGAGAAGTCCGTCAGGGATATGGCCCGGGAGAGCGTAGTCTCTGTTAGAGAGATACCCAAGGGATCGATCATAACTGAGAATATGATTTGGGTGAAGCGACCCGGAACAGGTATTCCAGCTAAGTATGTTGGTAAAGTTTTAGGGAGGCGGGCGCGCAGAAGGATAGAGAGAGATAAGCTTGTGAGCTGGGAGGACTTGGAATGAGAAGGGTATGCGTCGTCACGGGCAACCGATCCGAATACAGCAAGCTAAAATCTGTGATGCAGAAGATAAAGGAGCATAGAGATCTAGAACTATTTTTGATCGTCACCGCCTCCCACCTGCTAGATGACTACGGCAGGACCATCCACGTTATAGAGCGCGACGGCTTCAAGATCGACTCCATGGCGAGGACGGTAGCGGCAGGACAAGACCTAGAGTCGATGGCGAAATCCGTTGGGATCGGCTGCATGGAACTCCCCACCCTCTTCGATATATATCAACCGGATGTCGTGCTCATCTGTGGGGACCGCTTCGACATACTCTCAGCAGCCATAGCCGCATCTCTTATGAACATCCCAGTCGCCCACATACAGGGTGGAGAGGTCAGCGGGTCGATCGACGAGAGCATACGCCACGCGATAACAAAGCTCGCCCACATACACTTCCCGGCTACAGAAGCGAGTGCCCAAAGGATCATAAAGATGGGGGAGAGGC
>JBHHXX010000113.1:0-4105 GCA_046757245.1 Candidatus Geothermarchaeales archaeon | reverse complement strand
CACTACTAGTCAAGACTCTCGAGGCGATGTTCAGCGATCGCGACATCAAGGGTGAGATTATCGTCGTGGACGAATAGGTAAAAATGGAAGAATAAACTTACATTTTATAATTTCCATAGTGAGGGGGTTGGTGGGGGTAAAATTTGGTTGGAGAATGCCAAGCTTCTCTGTTGAAGGAAGTGAAATACACGAATTCACATATCTTCTGAGCACAAAGGGCGCGAATTGTTCGCTGAGAAGTTATCCCTCGCTTCAAATGAAGCCTCAGACCCTTTTCGGGTATTGTATCTACTCTATCCTTTCGACCCCCTGTAGTAAATGACAACGTTCCCAAAGAGAGCGCCACGAGTTTCCCTGTGATTAAATAAATAAATAAAAGACGTTGGGTCATTTTACGTAGGTGTTTTCTCATGGTAGAAAAAATAGCTGTTCTGGGAGGTGGGAACAGCGCCCACGCTGCCGCCGCTGATTTGGCTTTAGGCGGCTATGAGGTTAACATGTGGGAGTTCCCCCAGCTCAAGCAGAATATCGAGCCAGTGATGAAGCGCGGAGGCATAGTGATAACCGGTGGGGCCAGAACGGGCTTCGCGAAGCTTAGTAAGGTCACAGCGGACATAAAAGAGGCGATACGGGGCGTCGATCTGGTGATAAGCGCCATGCCGGCCTTTGGTCACCACGCCTGGGCTGAGCTCGGCGCCCATTACCTAGAGGACGGGCAGATGGTCTGCTTCTACGGCAAGGGTGGATGCGCACTCGAGTTTGCACAGACGTTAAAGGGTTTGGACGTGGAGAGAAACCTCGTACTAGGCGATACGAACACCCTTTGTTACGTCGCTAGAATCTTGAAGCCAGCCAACGTGAGGGTTTGGACCCCGCCAAAGAGGGGAAACTTCGTTGCGGCCTTTCCGGCGACGGATACTGAGAAGATTTTGAATGTCTTGAGAGAGCTCTACGAGGGGCCGCCGAGGGAGCCTGATTTCTGGGTGCCGGCGGTCAACGACCTGCACACACTGTTTCTCGACTACAACGCCATGAGCCACCCGCCTGTGACACTCTGCAACGCGGGCCACATCGAATTTACAAAAGGAGACTTCATGCACTGGGATGAAGGCTATACACCGTCAATTGCGAGATATCATATAGCGCTTGAGAAAGAGAGGAATGAGATAATGGAGGCCTTCGGCCTTGAAGCCCCAGGTTACTCCCTTGACATCGAGACCATGACAAACATCATCTTAGGAGCGGTCGGCGGGCTAAAAGCACCTTCCTCTCTGACAAGTCGATATGTAGTCGAGGATACCCCATACGGACTGATCACTATGGCCCTATTGGCCGAAGTCGCGGGTATTGAGGTTCCTGTCATCAGATCGACGATCAAGATCTCCGAGACTCTGCTAGGGGTGAACTTCTGGGAGCCGGGTGAGGTTGGTGGAATCAGATATATCCCCAGAACTCTCGAGAGACTGGGGATGGCGGGGATGAGCGTCGACCAGATAAATAAGTTCGTCAACGAAGGCAAGATTTAGAATCCGTTCAACACGGCTACATCCCTCTTTCCCCAGAACGTCTCTAATGTCTCCAGAAGGCGGTCGCACCAAAACTTGGATGTCGCCTCTTTATTGGAATGCCGTTTGAACCTGATGCCTTTAAGGTGAGGTCACCTTGTGGTGGTTAAACGCAGAGCGAGCGCCCTCCGTCCACGTAAAGGATCTGGCCCGTGATGTACTCCGCTTCATCCGAGGCGAAAAAAGCGATGGCATTAGCGATGTCTTCAGGTTTGCCGATCCTGCCGAGAGGGGTCGTCTTTACAATATCCTCCCTTTTCACCGTTGAGCTGGCAAACATTTCTGTGTCAACCACTGAAGGAGCAACGGCATTAGCGGTGATGTTGTAAGGTGCGAACTCGCGAGCCAGCCTACGAGTCAATCCGATTATACCGGTCTTGGCAGCCGCATAGTGTACGCCCACACCCGGATGTCCGGTTATCCCCCCCACAGAGGTTACATTTACTATTCTTCCGTAGCGTCTTTCAACCATGTTTCTCGCAACCTCCCTTGAGCATATGAAGACCCCCTTCAGGTCCACATCGAGAACTCGACTCCATTCTGATATAGTCGTCTCAAAGAATGGTGTCCTTTCGATAATAGCAGCGTTGTTAACTAATACATCGATCTTATCGTATCTATCTAGAACCCTTTGAACCATTTGTGTAACTTCTTGAGCGTTGGAGACATCCGCTCTCGCGAGCATAGCGCTGCCGCCGGCCCACTCGATCTTGCGTACAACATCCCTCGCCGCGCCCTCGCTTCGGAGATAGTTGATTACGACGCTGGCTCCTCTACCCGCAAATGTCAACGCGGTTACCCGACCGATCCCCCTACTCGCACCGGTTATTAGAACCACCTTTCCCTTGAACGACATTTCTCTCACAATCGTTAAATTAATTTATGTATTAGAGATTTATGCCTTGCCCTTTTTATGTGGTGCCTTACCCTTTTGTGTCACCGAATTCGCGTACGCCTTCTTTGTTAAAATGTAATCAATTTTGATGCTGTTCACTTAGGGCTTGTTTGTTACCCTGGGTTTAGGGGGTTACGATTGCTGGGAGGGTATGAGATCCCTTATAGTCCGTAGGAGGACCCCTAGACCCGTCATGCTCTACGCTGTATAACTATACCTCTCGGGCCTAAGCTACAGGGCCGTGGCCAGGGTCCATGGGGCCTGGAGGAGCCACGTCTCCATATGGAAGTGGGTTCAGCGCTTGGGCTCCCTGCTCAGGGGCCTCTTCGCCTGTAGGGCTAGGGTTGCCTTGGTGGATGAGGGCCAAGTCCAGATAGGCTCGGAGCGGTGGTGGTTCTGGCTAGCCTTGGAGCCCAGCGGCAGGTGCATCCTCCACCTCAAGCTCTCAGCCCACCGCAACGGGTTGGTGGCCTACTGGTTCCTCAGGGAGCTCAAGGCGAGGTGCGGGGTGAGGTACGTGTTGACTGATGGAGCACCCTTCTACCCGTGGGCCTGCGGCCAGCTCAGGCTGAGACGCCACGTGGCCCCGTTGGAGGTGAGGAACCTGGTTGAGCGATGCATCGAGGCCTTGAGGGATAGGCTGAGGGGCTTCGACGCCTACTTCCCCTGTCGATGCAGCCGTAAAGACCACGTGAGAAACTTCTTGGCGTTGTGGAGGCACTGGTACAACCACGTGAGGCACCACATGGAGCTGGGCAGACCCCCGTGGCCCGCTGAGGGAGCCGCAGAGTATGAGCGGTTGGAGAGCCTGGTGAGGGAGGTGATCGATTTAGTTTAGTATATACTAATATATACTTATGGGAGATAAGGCTTATTTCCCCCCCAATTTGGATTGTGGAGATGAGCCGGAAGGGTGGGGATAAGGATCGCAATATCACAATCAACATGCCCTTGCACCTGCTCTACCTAGGAGGTTGCAACGTTAGGGGCTCAGACCCATTCAGGGATGTTGAGGGCTCTGAGCTCCTGGAGAGCATCCGTGAGAAAGGCGTCATACAGCCCATCGTGGCTAGGTATACTGGGGACAAGTATGAGGTGGTCTGCGGGGCTAGGAGGTATGCATGCGCCAAGACCCTAGGCTTGGAGAGGGTGCCCGTGACCATCATGAGCCTCTCCGACGTGGAAGCTCTGGAGCTCAGCCTCACCGAGAATGTGCAGAGGCAGAACCTCACCGTCGAGGACGAGGCGAAAGCCTACGTAAAACTCATCGAATCCCATGGATCCATGAGGGAGGTGTCGAGGAGAATAGGGATATCGCACGCCCACATATGCCAGGTCCTGGTGTGCAGAGAGGCCCAACAGAAGCTCCAGCACCACGACATAAAAATAGGGAGCATGCTAAGAGGATCGAGGCGTGGTAAATCATTTACCACCCTACCGATCAGGCACGCCGTCCTGCTGGAGCAGACCTTCAAAGGCCTCGAGAAGTCAGATAAGCTAACCCATGAGGAGCTAGATCATAGGTATGTTGAGGCTGCGAAGCTCATCGCACACCTATCGCAGAGGGAGGCTGGGGAGCTCCTTAAACGTCTCGCCCAGTCCCCTGAAAAACCCCTCGAGGAGTTGATGGGGGAGATCCGCGCTC
>JBHHXX010000112.1:0-4112 GCA_046757245.1 Candidatus Geothermarchaeales archaeon | reverse complement strand
CCGATAAGTCTAGGCTTGAACATACTCGGCTTCATAATCGTGGTCTTGGTGTCCATAGCAGGTCTATATCTGGCCTCCTTCATCTTCGACCGCTTGACCGGGGAGATAAACGAGTGGGAGGAGATCGGTAAGGGCAACCTGGCGGTGGCGATCTTCATGGCATCCGTTTTCACCTCGATCGCCCTGATCATCACACCGGGAGTCAGAAGACTTTATCTCAGCACGGATCTTACGTCTCTCACGAAGGGGCAAGCCTTCGCAATCTCTGATTTTACGTTTGGATTGGTGCAGCTGATCGTTTCGTTGACGGTGGCCGTGATCATGCAATACATCGGTGTCTGGGTTCTAACCAAGATGACCGTGGGCATCGATGAGTGGGGCGAACTCAAGAAGGGGAATATGGCTGTTGGCGCGCTGATGGGTGCCGCCGTCATAGCGATAGGGATAGTCGTCGGAAACGCCTTAGAGGCCCTCCTTGCTGGGGTGGTGTTGTGAGCATGTCGGCTGTGGTCAATCCACGCAAGAACAAGGCGATAATCATAGGTGTGATAGGTTTTATCATACTTTGGAGCGTCTCAATACTATTCGGGGTCATAATAATCTTGGCTGCCGTTATTTATTACAAGTCTTGGAAGCCGCCCGGACCCCCCGCGTACACATATACTCCATCCGCATATGTTCCACCACCGCCGCCACCACCAGCCTACCAGCAGTTGGCTGTCTGCCCTTCCTGTGGGGCCACTAGCCCTCCCAACAGCCGTTTCTGCCCTAGCTGCGGAGCCAGAATCACGTAGAAGCATTTAGAGGGTAGCTCTAAACTGAAAGAGAGAAGGGAACAAGCGTACTGTACACATTGCGGCGCTAGGCTTCTAGAGGGAGCCCTCTTCTGCCGCATCTGTGGAAAGCCCGTGGTCGAGGCGCAGAAGATGGTCGAAAGGAGGGAGAGGATACTCCGCACTCTATCCCAGCTTGAGGGCGCCTACAGAGGGGGACGCATAGCGGAGGAGGCATACAGAAGACGGAGGTCAGAGTATCTCAAGGAGCTTGGCGATATCTCAGCCCAGATACCGATCGTGACCATCAGACCCGAGGTTGAGATGCCAGGGGCCTCCAGACCCGTACCCACGTACTATTACCGAGCCGATGCGGGAAGAGTTAGAGAGATAGAAAGTGAGTTGATTGGAGGGGAGGCTCTGCCCTCCGTGATTTATTCAGACCCTCCCCCTCTTCCGTGGCAAAGAGCATGGCCCTACCTGTTGGGAGCTGTTATGCTGGTCGGCTTATCCTTTCTACTCATCTGGGCGAGTTTGGGACACGTGACGATGTGGATTGAGCGGTGGCAACTATTAACCTTCTCAGCCGTGGGGCCCGCTATTTTTCTGCATTGGATGTATAGGAACGATAAGTTCGAGCGGGAACCCCTCTACTATCTGCTGATCATATTCGGCTGGGGCACCTTCGCGGGGGTCCTATCCCTCGAAGGGAACAGCGTCCTTGCGGGGTTCCTCGCCCTTCGCTACCCAGAGGAGACGGTTCTTTTCCTCGGCGCCGTGGTCATCGCACCCTTCGTCGAAGAGGCCGCCAAGGCGGTAGGCGTATACTACATGGCTAAGCACCCCGAGTTCAACGACTCTATGGACGGACTTGTCTATGGGTTCGCCTCTGGGATGGGCTTCGCGTTTGCAGAGAACTTCTTCTACATAGTATTGAAATACGGGGGAAACCTCTTTTTGGGCGCGCTGAGGGTCTTCCTTTTCGGCCTCGGCCACGGGCTTTGGACGGCGATGGCCGGGAGGGCGCTGGGCGCCGCGAAGGTGAGGAGGGGCTATGTGCGGCCATCCGACCTTATGCCTGGGCTCTCATTGGCGATCTTCGGACACGGCCTATACAACAGCTTCCTCATAGGATACTTCTTACCGATCCCCGAATTTATAGTGCCTATATTGTGGCCCCTCATGGTACACGGCCTCTTCACGTCTATCTTATTTAACTTCGTGAGGAAGGCCTGGGCGCAGGAGAGACTCTGGAGATACGATAGGGGCCTGGCTCCCGTGGGGAGGAGGGCGTAGGCGGACAACTGATTATCATCTATCATGTATTAATACATAGCAAGATAGAAGACCACATGAGAGAGGTCAGGGAAAGAATAGGCGGATTCTTTTTTATTGTAATCTTTGGTATAAGATAGAGTCCTCAATCCACCGAAAAATGAGGAATTATCCAGAGATTCGTCATCGTCTCTAAGATTTTGCTGAGAGTCCAAAAAATCAGTTCAAAGTTCGATTTCAAATTTGGGGGCGATGTCCGTCACGAAGTGTTTTATGGCGTCGAGGACCGCCGTGAACTCGGATTTGAAGTTCTCGAGGTTGAGACCCGCTATGGGCATCGTCTGGGTTGTTCCCAGGTTTCCCTCGCCGTCTACGTCGTAGCGGAGCTCGGGATACGAGTAGCTAACCTCCAGCATCCTCTTGTATATGTCCGGCTCAGCCTCTGTGGGTATCCGATCCTTAGCCAAGATGATGGCTCTGACCACCACCCAGGGACCGCTGATGCCAACTACTATGGTGAATACCTTCCCCTCCACGCCCCAGCCCCGGGAGATGAGGGTGTTCTGAGCAGGGTCTAGGGAGTATCTAACCCGCATCTGGTCGAGGAAACCTCTCACCACGTTCAGCGCCTTGGCCTCCTCGCCCGGGACTTGGGTTGGGGATGTGGGTTTTGAGGGCCCCCTCCTCCCGAGGAAGAGGAAGGCGCCACCAATGGCGAAGGCGGAGCCTAAGGCGGCCCAGATGAGCCAATTGGTTTGTTTTTCTTCTTCAACAATTTTGATTTCTATGGTATTGGATTCTAGCTTCCCCCTCCAGGCGCCCAGCTCAACTTTCACCCACGCGGTGCCATTCCATTCATAGTAACCACTCTCTTGATTTGAATAGGTGGCTTTGAGTGTGTACACGTCAGGCTCGTACATGTCGTATAGTTTAGTGTAGTAGTAGTGGTGTGTAGTGATGTCCACCATCCTTTCGATGGCCGAGTTTTCTTCCAGTTTGATGAAGTCCTCCTCGCTAGGGAAGTCGATGTTTATGAATGCTTTGAATTTGGCTTTTTCACCTGAAGGCTTAACGACGTGGAAGGCTAATTCGCGGAATTCTTCGGGAGCCTCCTCTCTGTTCACCGCCATTCTCTGGTTGAGAGTCACGGTGGCTGAGCCTATGTTTCGGATGGTTACAAGGATATTGATGGGTCCATCCAGTGGATATTCCTCTTTGACCGCCTCTATCCTCATTTCTAAGGGCGTTTCTGCGTAGGGTGAGGATGCCGTAAGCGTCCCTCCGGCAAGACTCATGAATTGGACATTTGAGATTGAAGCCTTTGCTTGTCCGCCCTCCACCGTGAGGGTTTTCACTTCAGTGGCCCCCATGCGATGAGCGTCACCTGGCCAAGAAGCCCTCACCAAATATGTACCCGCTGATGTTGCCTTCCACGTGTAGGAATAGCTTCCATCAGGGGCTGAGGTCACGGTCGCAAAGGCCGTCCATGTGGACCCTCCATCCATGCTATATTCTATGGCGACAGGCGCTTCTTGAGGGGGGTATAGGGATCCGTTTATGGTTATTTGTTCACCTAGAGTCGTTGATGTCGGGTTTATGTAGAGGGTTATGGTGGAAGCCACGCCGGGCAGGGTTTCCATGACCTTTTTGTATCTATCTTCGAATATTTCCTTCTCTTCGGGTTTCAGCAGATCGTAATGCTTCTTCAGTTGCAGCTTGATTTGGTCCCAGTGTTTCCTGTTTTGAGCGGTCCATTTGGCTAGCCCGGTCTCCTCAGATCTCTCTAACTCGGTTAGATAGGCCTCAACCTCTAATGCATTGCTGCTCATAGTTGTTGTTTTACACTCCTCTACCTGGGTGGGATGTACCCATTCATGCATAACGGTGGAAATCAGTATCGATGGATTAGCAAAGGCTGGCTCATATATGGCTGTATCTGTACTATAAAACCCATTATATTTTTCCCACCACGTTACGCCGGATCGTGTCTTCAAATCCACGTATACCGGTGGCAGGGTCATCACACTGAAATCCAAACCCAGTTTTTCCAGGTATTCCATGGCC
>JBHHXX010000111.1:0-4145 GCA_046757245.1 Candidatus Geothermarchaeales archaeon | reverse complement strand
ACGTCCCACGTGTCTCTGAAGATCTCCCCTATCTTATTTATGTCCGGCAGCTCCCTCCTTATCCTCTCCTCGTTTATCTCATACACGTAGACGTTCTCTACGCTTGCCTCTTCACCAAAAAATGTCTTCTCACAGTCCACGCAGAGCCACGTGCTCTTGGGTTCGCCGAAGACCTCTCCGCAGTCAACACACCGATATGATGTTTTCTTCTCTCCGTATTCCCTCCCCCTTTTGGACATCTCGGCGTGGCAATGTGGACACACGAGTACGTTGTCTCCTCCAAATCCATCCTCAAAACCCGTGTAGCCACAGCTAAGGTGCTGGATGATCGCCCTTCTCTCCAGCCTGTTGCCACCGCACTTTACGCAACAGACGAGGGTCAATAAGTCGTGTTTCCCACACGAGGGACACCTTAAGATAACAGAGTGAATCGACCTCTCCAGATAATCGGCCTCAAAGAGTTTGTTTAGGACATCCTTCGCCTCCTGAACAGAGATATCGAGGCGATTCTCAACGGTTGGATATCTAAAGCCAAATTTGATGTCATAAACAGGTTTCGGAAATCGGGTTTCCCTCAGCATGTCCTTCAGCATCAACTTTTCCCTTATTTCAACCCTGCTCATCGCGTTATCCCACCCGTCCCGATGGCCATAAACATCCGCTTTAAACACCCGCGCTGATGGGGAACACCAGAACATTGAAGAACAAGATCGATGCGCCAACGAGCACGAGTGAGCCAGGCAGTCCCGCACTAAACGATTCATGGGCTATTTTGCCGCTGATTAGACCGCCGGATAGGCCCTCCAGTATCGATGAATAGAAGAACACAGACTTGAAATAGTCTATGCTAAGAAGTTCCCCGAGAATTATGGCCTCCGACATCGTGTAGAGAGGCATAAAAAACTGGGCCAGAATCACGTATGAAACGAAGAGGAAGATCAGGACCGCTATATATATGAAGGCCGTGTAGGGCCTCATTTCTGACCGACACTTCATCCGATACTTGTTGTTGATGGAGTGGGTCTCGATGGCCGTGGACAACACGTCACCCACCCGCTCCCCCGAATTGTAGGCCATGTTGATGATGTTGGCCACGTACAGCGCCTGACGGTGGCTGAGACTCTCACCCATCTCGTTCATGACATCCTCAAAATCCTTACCCAAGATGAATTTAGACAGCGCTTTCTTGAGGTGACCGGTTATGGGGCCATAGTCGTTCCCCGAAACTCCCTCGAGAGCCTCTGAGAGCGTCAAACCGGACTTTACGTTTTCCAACATATCCCTCAGGAGGGGCAGTATGTTCTTTTCTACGGCCCCCTTGAAGCGAAGGTTGAGGAAACTCGTAGCCGATGTTGGAATTAGGAAGACCACCAGCGAAAGAGCAATCATGTTGTTTACTGTGGGATCCAGGGGAATTACATATCTGTCGTCAGGCTGATATAGTCCCTGAGATATGACGAAAGCAAAAACGGAGAGGGCTAGAGCCGCAGATACGATCCAAACCATAGCCGTGTGTTTTCTCTCGACGTGGATCACTACATCTCACCTTCACCGACGATCGAGCCGATCAAAACGGCGAAGACGCACGCCAAGACCGGGATGACGAAGAAAACGACGATGTTTATTTGAGCTATGGGCGAGTACCCGAACATGGTGCCGCCGAACAGGGAGACGAGAGAGACCGCCAAAATCATCATTATGGGGCCCACCACCAGAGCCGAGACGTACAGCTCACCCATGTATGCTAATGTATTGATCTTCTTGTCGAGTTTCTCCCGTTTCATGTCCATCAGCTGTTTCACCTCAAAGTCTAGGTAGGGCGTCAACTCGCCGCTGGTCTGCGAGGCGTTCAGCATGCCCTCTAGAATCCTGGATAGATGGGTCGAGGGGCAGTGTTCGACGGCTTCCTTGACCGCCGACGCGATGTCTAGTCCGAGTGCCTTAAGATTCCTTGAGATTCGCCTAAACATCTTCGCCACGGCGGGGATAGTTGCAATTTCCGTCAAATGGTCGATCAGGGTCTCCAGCGACACCCCGCCCGAGGACAGGGTGGCGGCGAGGGATATCGTGTCGAAGAGGGCGTTATCTATCCTCCTCTCGTCATCCCACTTCCGATAGATGGGAAAGATCAAGAAGGCTGTAAAGGCGGAGGCTGAGAGGATGAAGGCGAGAAGCAGGCTGGGGAGAATGACGGTATAAAAACTCGGTAGAGCCAGGAGTAAATACATGTTGAATTCGTTTGAAAAGAGATCCGTCGGATCTACGAATAGGGTTTTTGAATGGACGTAGGAGGCCGCAGAAAATGAAGAGACAAATAGGATGATGGAAATCAATAGGGTTAGGGAAAAATACGCCTTATAGGACAACCTCATCCCGCTTTTATCATAATAAACCTCTCTATAGGAGGGGAGGTCTGGGATGAGGCCTCCGAGGATCCTATAACTCACCCTGATGAGCGGATTCCATCTTTTTGCGGTCATGGACACCTAACCCGTGCCTAACCTTCTCAAACAGCTTGTCTCGATCGTGGTAGAACTGCTCGAGAGTCTCGGCAACGTCAGAGTAAGACCTAAGTTTTCTATCGACCATCCAGCTAACAACTTCGGCGCGTTCCTCCATTTCTTGGTGGAGAAGCTCAAGCGGAACGCGTTTGACCTGTGCGATTCGCTCAAACAGCGCGCTCCTACCCGAAAAGAGGAAGGAGTCTTCGTCTTCCCCTATCCAGAGGAAGACGGGGTTGGTCTCCACGGTCCTCCGAGACTCGTCGACGCCTATGATCTCTTTCATCTCCGTTATCCGCCTCGTTATCTCGTCTCTAACCCTAACCCTACTAATCATTATCCCCAGGTTCATCAGGGGGATCAACATCAGGGGTACGTCCATGGGCTTCGTCAACAGGCGTTTGAAGGAGGACTCGATGCTCTCCGCGTGTATGGAGCACAGGCCTCCGTGCCCCGTGCTTATCGCTTGGAAGAGCGTATAGGCTTCAGCACCCCTAATCTCTCCAACGATGATGTAGTCCGGTCGTTGTCGGAGGGCGGACTTGAGTAGGTCAAACAGGGTTATCTCACGCAGTCCCTCCTGAAAGACCTGCCTCGCCAAGAGGGGCACCCAGTTCTCGTGGGGTAGACGCAGCTCCTGGGCCTCCTCTATGGTGATGACCTTGTCGCTCGGGTGTATGAACATGGAGATGGCGTTTAACAGCGTGGTTTTTCCAGTCGCTGTTTGACCCT
This sequence comes from Candidatus Geothermarchaeales archaeon, assembly GCA_046757245.1. GTDB lineage: Archaea > Thermoproteota > Nitrososphaeria > Geothermarchaeales > JAUWBL01 > JBHHXX01. Next base: position 912 of record JBHHXX010000111.1, on the reverse strand, counting down.
CAACCATTATTGATTTATGGTTCTCCACCAGAATCCAGAGGTACGCGACTATTTGGGGAGATAGGGTTCTGAGGATCACCAAGTCGATGATGGTGAGGGGGTCCCTGCCGAACTTTCTGATGGTGAAGCTGCCTCCCCTCTTTGAGACCGCGCTTGAGGCGAGGTGGACCCTGAAGCCCTCGGGGAGGATGCCGTCCAGTATGGGATAGGAGAGCGTTAGTCTTCCACCGGACTTGTAGGCCAGTCGTCTGAGCAGAGCCCCCAGCTCATCCTCATCGAACACTATGTTGGTTGGGACGCTCCCATAGACCTTGTGCCAGACGTAGATCGGTACGTTGGTTCCATCAAGGGATATGTCTTCCACGTTTGGATCTTGGATTAGGAGATCGATTTTTCCGTATCCGAGGAGGTCTCGAATCATATAGTAGTCGAATTTCTCAACGTTTTCTTTGGGGACGTTCAATCGACAGTCTTTAATTATCCTTCTAACCTCTTCTCTGAGACGCCCCTCCACCAATTGCCTATTCTTCAGCCCCTCGGGGGGGAGGTCGAGCTCCTCATAGAGGACTTCCTTGATTTTCTCTCGTATCTGCAGCTCATTTTCGTTCAGGGGGGGCTCGATGACCACGTATCGATGCCTGTCCATCTCCATTTCGATTCCCGCGTATCCGAAGGGCGGTGCCACGGCGTAGATGTCCCTGAGGGCTTGAGATTTCTTTTTTTCTGTGATTTTTCCCGTCTTTGGGGACGAAACTCGCCTCTCTTTGGGAAGCAAGGCTGAAGTTAGAGTCAGACAGAAAAACTAATAAGAATTATTTCGGGGATTGATCGAAAGAATGATCTTTTTTCATACAATTTTTGTGGTCTTCCGTGGAAACCTCAACCCATAGGGGATCTTCGGATGAGTGATTA
>JBHHXX010000110.1:0-4176 GCA_046757245.1 Candidatus Geothermarchaeales archaeon | reverse complement strand
CGCCCAGACCCCTTCCACCTATAACGGGTCACCTCAACGAAACATAGCAATAATAATTAATGTAATAATATTTTGTCAGGGGAGTTGTTGGAGCTCTTGGGCATCATCTGGCAGTTTACCTTGATGACCGCTTGGATTTTGGTGTTAGTCTTGGCCAGCTTTCTACTTTCCCTGGGCGCCGAGATGCTCTCACACTTCCTGGGGGGAAAGTTTGTTGGGAGGACGCTTCTCAGCATAACCACGACTTTACCCGAGATAATGATAGTTGTATACGCCTCGAGGCTGGCCTTCTACGGGACCTCTCTCGGCTCAGCGCTTGGAAGCAACGTGCTGATGATGAGCCTCGGGTTATCCGTGATGGTTCTCATCGCGACAACGCCTCTGTCGAAGATGCCCGTCAGGGAGATAAACGTTGAGGGCTTCAAACTGGACATGGCCTTCCTGATCATAACGGCGATTCTGGGGGTAATCATGTTCATCGATGGATACGACCTCATCGACGGGGTGATTTTCCTCGCGATGTTCATCACCTATTTGGTGTTCGCATTCCATGAGTCGAGGGGTGAAAGGATGTTCCATATGAGTGCTCAGAGGCCGCTGAAGGGGCTTTCGACCCTACTCAAATCCATCGCATTATTCGTTCTTGGAGCGATCGGCATACTAGTAGGGGCGGAACCTTTCGTCCACTCACTTGAAGGCGTTGCCGCCGAGATCGGCACACCAGCCGCTGTCGTCGCGGTTATACTCAGCCCGCTGGCAGGTGAGATGCCCGAGAAGATCTCCATGATGTTTCTCGCTCGAAAAGGGGGGGAAGCCGTCTCAATCTCGGTGGCAAATGTTCTCGGCTCAAAGGTTCTAAACAACACCCTCCTGCTCTCCTGTATGATTCTTGGCGCAGTGTACTTTCACGGATTAGATACATTGATCAACCCCAACGGTCTACTGATGTTTGAGGTCTACTGGGCGGGGGTCATGACGATTCTTGCCACATCGCTTATGTTTGACAGAAAGCTGACGCTATCAGATGGCGTTTCCCTCACCATCCTATACCTTGCAAGCGTAGGGATACAATTCCTCGTTTTAATGCTCCTCTAAGAAGAGCAAAAAAAATCTGGGGCCTAGACGGCCTCCAATTTGCCCTATTCAATTAGCAGAGGATGCGTGATTCCGATTTGATCATAAAAGCGAATTCTTATATTTTTATATATTATCTGGGTAGAGAATTTGTTTGGGTTTTGAAAGTTCATCATACCCACTAAAAAAACGAGGCCGCACCCACCACCCCCGAGGGATGGGTAGGCCCCCATTTAGAAGGCAACGCTGGCCGAAGTATTAAACGCATGGAGTATTCTTAACAGCGGATAAAAATATGTATGTATATCCGCGATGCGAAATTCCAAATCCCGCCTATATTTAAAGTTTAAAGGCCAAAAACAGTATGTGGAGGGAAACAAATGGGAAACAAGTTTAAAACACGCAAATCGTGGAGGGAGAAGTTAGAGAGGAAGCAAGAGCCCAAGATAGTCGATGACCCGCGAGGACGGGGGAAAATGCTTATCCCAAGGCCCCTGGATGTCGATGCCCTGATACGCGGGGTTCCGAAAGGACGCTTGGTCACCGATGAGCAGATCAGGGGACGGCTTGCAAAAGATTTTCACGCCGATATAACCTGTCCAATGACCACTGGAATCTTCATTCGCATCGCGGCGGAGGCAGCAGAAGAGGATTTACGCGAGGGGGAGAAAAAAATAACCCCGTATTGGCGTGTGATCAAGAAGGACGGTCGATTAAACCCCAAATTTCCGGGGGGTGCAGAGGCGCAGGCAACCCGTCTGGAAGGGGAAGGACACGTCATCATCAGGGGTGAAGGTAAGAAACCACCCCGAGTGAAGGACTTTGAAAAGTATTTACTAAACCTGTATTAGAGGCGGGCTCTATTTTTAACCAGGCCGATATTTTTCTTTCTCATTAATTTTCTACGCCTCTCCTTCCCGCATTAGATTTTTAAGGGTTCAAGTTGAATTGATTGGTTGAATATGATTGAGTCTTACTTAGCGTGCGAGCGTTGTGGCGAAAAGTTCCCACCCTTCCCTCCTCGACACTCATGTGGCAACTGCGGCGGATTACTCGAGTACGGATATGCCTATGAAAGGCTGCTGGAGGAAGCCGAGTTCGTAGGGACTCTCTCCCTCTGGAGATACGCGAAGGTGATGCCGAGGGTTGAGGAGGAAAACATCGTGACCCTTGGGGAAGGGGGGACGCCCCTCCAACACTCAAAGAGGCTCGGACCGAAGCTTGGCCTAAAAAATCTCTATTTCAAGGACGAAACGAGAAATCCAACGAATTCCTATCGGGATCGATGCGCCTCACTGATCGTATCTAACGCCCTTGAGCTGGGCTATACCTCTCTTATTTGCGCCTCCAATGGAAACATGGGTGCATCGTTGGCCTCCTACGCCTCAAAAGCGGGTCTCAACTGCCAAATTCTGGTGCCCAAAAAGGTTGATGAGGGAAAGCTCGCCCAGATGATGATCCATGACGTAATCCTCACCGAGGCTGGAGAAATCCTCGATGAGTCCATCGAGAGGGCGGCTAAGATTGTCGAAGAAACTGGATGGTATCAAGCCACCGCTGAGCTTAACCCCCTGACAATCGAAGCCCTGAAAACCATAGCCTATGAAGTCTTTGAGCAGGGCATTAACCCAACTTGGTTCATCGTGCCCATGGGCGACGGAGGAACCATCCATTCAATCTGGAAGGGATTCGATGAGCTCAAGAAATTTAGGTGGACAGAGAGTGTGCCGAAGATGATAGGAGTCCAATCCGAGGCCTGCGCACCCATCTCCAAAGCCTTTATGGCGGCTGAGGAATCCATAACACCGATAAAAAATCCAGATACCTTGGCCCTCGGGATTCTTGTGAGGCGCCCCATCCATGGTGAGAAAGCCCTCTACTGCATCAGGAACACCGGTGGAAGAGCCCTGACCGTCTCTGATTTCGATATATTGAGCGCTCAGAAGAGGATCGCCAAACTCGAGGGGTTGTTTGTTGAGCCCACCAGCGCAGCAACCGTTGCCTGCCTAGAAAAACTGGCGAAAGGTGGGATGATTAAAGGTGGAGATGACGTGGTGTGCCTACTCACGAGCAGCGGTTTGAAGGCGCCGAGTGTTCTCCAAACCCTAACCAAGAGGAGGAAATCCGAGGGTTTGGCCATGGGCTTAAGCATGAAGAATAGGATACTCCGAATAATCAGCTATAAGCCCTCCTACGGCTACGAGGTGTGGAAGAAGCTCGGCCGGGTCATCACGCTTCAGGCGGTCTATCAGCATCTGACCTTCCTCGAGAGGAAGGGCTTCTTGTCAAGTCACAAGGAGAGGGATAAAAGGTTCTTCAAGATAACGGAGAAGGGCATGAAGGCCTTGAGGGCGATCGAAGAGCTCAAACATCTATGAGCCATTTCTCACGGATAATCCTTAAATATATTAAAAATAAAACTTTAATATACAAGATATATGTTTAATATTATTTCATCGTGTGGAGGTCGAGCATCGCGATGGAAAAGATGAGTAGAAGCCTCTTTATAGCCCTATCAGCTATCTTCACGGGTTTTGTCTTTGTCGCCACTTCCGCCTTCACCCTCTATATCCCTCAGACGAAGGGCTTCTTCAACATAGGAGAATCCGCGGTCTATCTATCAGCGCTGATCGGTGGACCCTTCGTCGGAGCCATAGCGGGTGGCTTCGGCTCTATGTTAGCTGACTTGTTCCTAGGTTTTCCATATTATGCTCCTGCAACATTGGTGATAAAGGCGTTTGAGGGCTTCATAGTAGGGTACCTATCCCTCAAAATGTTTCAATGGAAGTTTTTCCCTTCGAGGGCCCTCGGAGTCGGAACCAGCCTCTTCCTCGGGACAATTCTCTTCGTCTTAGGAGCTACGTTCTACACGGGGGACGTTGAGATATGGAGTAGGGAATTCCTCATTTTCACTTATCCCCTCACGGCCAACTTAGCCCTCCTCGTGTGGGGACTGGTTTCCATCGTATTCATGGTCCTCGTCCTCTACCTAGTGGTAAGGAATCCAAGGGAAATCAACCTCGTTATATCAATGGCCATCGGCGGCATAGAAATGGTTCTCGGATATTTCCTATACGAACAGTTTTTCTACGAGCTCATCAC
>JBHHXX010000109.1:0-4213 GCA_046757245.1 Candidatus Geothermarchaeales archaeon | reverse complement strand
CGGTCGAAGCCAAGGAGGTCTCGGAGAACCTCCTCGGTGTGCTGACCCAGGGTGGGGGGAGGAGACCGGATGGACCCAGGGCTCTTCGAGAACTTCGTGGGGATGCCGATCTGCTTGATCTTACCGGCCTTCGGGTGATCCATCTCCAAGATCATGCCTCTATAAGCGATCTGGGGGTCTTCGAAGACCTCGTCCAGCCCATAGACGGGGCCGCAGGGCAGCCCTGCCCCCTGAAAGATCTCCAGCCACTCATCCCGGGTCTTCGTCAACAGCCTCTCCTGGATGATTTTGACCAGCTCCTCCCTGTTCTCGACCCTCTTCGCGTTCACGCTGAACTTTGGGTGGTCGATGAGCTCCTCAAGGCCCGCCGCCTCGCAGAAGATCCTCCAAAGCCTCTCGTTGGCCGCGCCCACCGTTAGATACTTCCCCCCCTTGGCCTCGAAGGCCTGATAGGGGGCGATCTGTGGGTGTGCCGAACCCAGCCTCGGGGGTGCCTCACCCCCTGCTAGGCAAATGTGGGCCATGTGGGTCATGATGGATGCCGCTGAGTCCAGCAGGGAGACGTCGACGAGCTGCCCCTCCCCCGTCCTCCTCTGGCGCAATAGGCCGATGAGGACGGCGTTGACGGCGTAGAGTCCGGCGATGAGGTCGGTGATGGCCACGCCCACCTTGACGGGGGGTCTGCCCTCCTCACCGGTTACGCCCATGAGGCCCGACATGCCTTGGATGATCACGTCGAAGCCGGGCCTATCCCTGTAGGGTCCCTCGCTCCCGAAGCCTGTGATGGAGCAGTAGACGATCTTGGGGTTTATCTCGCTGATGGTTTCATAATCGATCCTCAGCTTCTTCGTGACGCCGGGCCTGAAGTTCTCGATGAAGACATCCGACTTCTCCGCCAATCCGTGGAGAATTTTGAGGCCCTCCTCGGCCTTCAGGTTCAGGGTGACGCTCTTCTTATTCCGGTTGATCGAGAGGAAGTAGGCGCTCTCCCCCTCGAGGAACGGTGGGCCCCAGGAGCGCGAGTCGTCCCCTGTGCCGGGCATCTCGACCTTGATGACCTCGGCGCCCATGTCTCCCAAGACCATGGTGCAGAAGGGGCCGGCGAGGGCCCTGGTCAAGTCCAAAACCCTGACTTCATCCAGTTCACCCATCTCGAATCCTCCAACTAGAAGTTTGAGCTCTTTGATTTAAGTAGATCGCAGCCTCAAGGAACTCAGAGTCCTAGACGGGGGATCACTAGGCGGGCTAGTATTGCTAATTAAGTGCATCGATGATACATACATTTTAGAGCTAAGAGGCGGTTAACCTGAAGATTCTCGAAGGAAGACGAATAATAACGGTGACCGCGGCCATTGTGGTCATCGTGTCGGCCTATGTCATACTGCTCACCCCCATCGAGCCAACCTCAGCGCCGCCGATCCCCTTTGAATGCAAGTTCGACACTGAATTATCCCATGGGTTTGAGGAGATGTACCTCACCCACGGCACCTTTGGGGCCTCCGTGTTCGTTTCACCTAGGGGCGGATCTGGCACCATCGTGGCCGTGGTTACGTCAAACTCCGACCTCACGTGGGACCTAAACCTGAGCATGGGGCCTCTGCCCCCCGGGGTGACCGTGACGATCGACCGCCCCCGAGTCACGCTCGAGCCGAGGGGGCGGATCAGAGCAGAACTGATCGTGGAGGTCAGCCCCACCGCTCCGACCACGACCCCCGGCCTCCCACCCACGATCCCCGCGACCAACGTCTGGGTGAACATATCGGGGCTTGAGGTGGAGCGCAGGTCGGAGGTGCAAGGCGCCTTCGGCTTTCTTCTTGTGATTAAATGATTCGTTCAACACGTTGGCGATACGCAGAGATTCTCGTCAATCAGTAAATATATAAACCGAGGTCCTTTTCTATGGTGCCGGAGGTAGAATCATGATCGGGAAGCCCCTAGCCGCGATCGTTTCCGCGGGTTTGTCCAAGTTTGGTAGGAGGGAGGGCCTCTACGGGAGAGACCTCTTCGCCGAGGCCGTCAAGGAGACCTATGACAGGTGTCCAAACCTCGACCCGAGGAGGGACATCAAGGCCTTGTTCATCGGACAGGCCATCCCCGAGTCGCTGGAGCACCAATCACACATAGGGCCATTGGCGTCAAACGCGGCTGGCTTGATCCCGGCGCCCGCCGTAAGGATCGAGAACGCCTGTGCCTCCGCCGGCTTCGCCCTGAGGTGTGGGGTTTTGGCGGTAGCCTCGGGTTTGGCTGACGTCGCCCTCGTGGGAGGCGTCGAGAAGATGACCCATCGGGCGACGCCCGACGTCACGGAGGGCTTGGGGACGGCTCTCGACAACTGGATCTCCCAGTGGGGTGGGTTGACCTTCCCCGGCGTCTTCGCCCTCATGGCGACGGCCCACATGGACAGATACGGGACTAGGGAGGAGCACCTCGCCATGATCGCGGTGAAGAATCACTACAACGGCTCCCTAAACCCCAAGGCCCACATGCAGAGGGTGATAACCCTCGAGGAGGCGATGGAGTCGAGGGTCATCGCGTGGCCCCTGAGGCTCTACGACTGCTCCCTGATTACCGACGGGGCCAGCTGCGCGGTGTTGACGAGGCCGGAGCTGGCCAAGAGGTTCTCGGACACGCCGGTGTACATCACGGGGTCGGGGGCGGCCTGCGACACCTTGGAGACGCACGAGCGGGAGGACTTCACGACCTCTCTGGCCACCAAGACAGCGTCTCAGGAGGCATATAGGATGGCTGGGGTGGAGCCCAAGGACGTGGACCTGGCGGAGGTGCACGACTGCTTCACCATAGCCGAGCTCGTGACGTATGAGGACCTGGGGTTCTGCGGGCCGGGTGAGGGCGGAAGGTTGATCGAGGAGGGGCAGACCAAGATCGACGGCGCTATACCCGTCAACACGAGCGGTGGGTTGAAGGCCAAGGGTCACCCCGTGGGCGCAACCGGCGTGGCTCAGGCCTACGAGATCTACCTGCAGCTCCTCGGGGAGGCTGGGAGGAGGCAGGTGAGCGGGGCCGAGATAGGCTTGTCGCACAACTTCGGCGGCTTCGCGGCGAGCTGCGCGGTGCACGTCTACGAGAGGGGTGGCTGAGGTGGCTGAGGAGGCTCAACCGGTTGAGCAGTTCTATGGGTATGTGGCTCAGCGCCGGCTCATGGGCGGCAAGTGCAAGAACTGCGGGGCGATCCACATCCCCCCCAGGGTCATGTGCAACAGATGCTATTCCACGGACTATGAGTGGATGCCGCTCAGCGGGAGGGGGAGGCTGGTGACCTACACGGTTCTACACGTGGTCCCCCAGCGATTTGCCTCATTGGCCCCCTACGCCTTCGGCGTGGTGAGGCTCGAGGAGGGCGTGAACATCGCGGGGATGATCAGGGGTGTGGAGTTCGGGGATCTCAAGGTGGGCATGGACCTCGTGGTCGACTTCGACACAGCCGTCCCGGAGACGTGGCCCATGTGGGCCCGGTTCTACTTCAAGCCCGCCGGCGCGTCCTCAACGTAGCCTCGTCGGCCCTACTCAGCCTCTACAACCTTGTGGGCTACGTCATCGGGCGTCGTGCCCGGAGACTGGGTGCCTTTGCATCCATCTTTATATGCTTTGACATCATAAATAGATAATATGACATCAAAATTAGATAAACTTCTTGGGTCCAGAACTAGGGTTGCGTTGCTGTCCAAGCTCATGATGAACTCTGAGAGGCAATTCTACATTCGTGAGTTGTCCAGGGGCCTGAACATACCTTATGGGGTGCTGTATAGGGAGGTGAAGAACCTCGTTTCGTTGGGCATACTCATGGAGGAGAAGAGGGGTAAGGTCACGTTGATTTCAGCGAACAAAAAGCTTCCTTACTTTGCCGAGTTGAAGGGGATGATGATGAAGACCGCGGGCCTGGGGGACCTGATGAGAGATGCGCTTTCTGACTTGAGGGGAATAAGATATGCCCTCATCTACGGCTCTTTTGCGAGCGGGGAGGAGGCTGAAAGCAGCGACGTCGACTTATTGGTAGTTGGCGACCTCAGCGAGGAGGATGTTCTGAGTGCGCTGAGCCGAGCTGAGAAGGACGTGGGGAGAGAGATTAATTACATACTCTGGAGCGAAGAAGAGTTCTCGAAAAGGGTTAGAAGAAGACATCACCTCTTGGTCGAGATCGCGAGGAGCCCGATCATCATGCTGATAGGCGATGAGCATGAGTTTAGAAGAGCTG
>JBHHXX010000108.1:0-4241 GCA_046757245.1 Candidatus Geothermarchaeales archaeon | reverse complement strand
TTTGTACAAGTAGTAATTCTAAATGGTAATCATGTGAAACCGCATCAGAATCCCAGAGGTCCACCCGCCTCCGTAGACGTCTTATCATTTGTACCTTACTCTCAACGATTGAATCACGCAACTTTCATTCAGCCCTTAACCATAGAACGAAAGATGCTAGTGATGGGGTGGGTTCAGTCTTGGTGGGGTCGGTGGGATTTGAACCCACGACCACCAGCTCACCTGAGCCACGGGCTTCCCAAGGCTGGCAGCATACCATGCTAGCCCACGACCCCATGGTGCCCACAGCAATTGTTACTATTCTTGTTATTATTATCTTTTGGATGCTGGGTCGATCCTCGAAAACGGCGTCTTCCCGTATTTTTCTGCTTGTCCTCAGAGGGGTGTTCCAACTTTAGAACGGGTTGTTCTAAAGCGTAGGATAAAGTATCGGGGTGCCCCTTGCTCTCTTAGAGTGGAGGTGGAAGAATGAGTTTCGAAGTGAGGAGGAGGTGGAGCCACGGCGCCATCGCGGCCCTGGCGATCTCTCTGTTCATCGTGGGGGGCGCATATCTAGGCGTCTTGGCCGACAGGAGCTACCTGAAGATGCCCGAGAACATTGTGCTGAAGGATTTCTCGGTCAACGTCAACGAGCTGACGAACACCATCACCGTGAGTGGGACCGGTAGGGTCAGCGGGAGCCCCGACCAAGCTATAGTGACCTTTGGCGTGGTGACGCAGGCTGGCACCGCCCTTGAGGCCATGAGGCTCAACGCGGAGAGGGTGACGAGGGTTGTGGAGGCCCTGAGGGGGGCCGGCGTCTCCGAGGATTTCATCGAGACGGTGAATTTTGGGGTTCAACCCATCTACGACCACAACAAGGAGGTGTCAAGCATCGTTGGCTACCGGGTGACGAACCAGATGAGGGTGACGATAGGCGACCTCGACCGCGTCGGGGAGTTCATCGACCTGGCGGGGGGTGCTGGAGCCAACCAGATCTACGGGGTGACCTTCACCCTATCCGATGAGGGGGCCAGGGAGATGAGGGATCAAGCCCTCCTGGAGGCGTGTGAGGACGCTGGCTCCAAGGCCAGACTTATTGGAGACGCGTTGGGCCTAACCATCAAGGGCGTGGTCTATGTGTCTGAGAGCGCCTACTACAGGCCCTTCCAGTACGACTACGCGAGGGAGGTGGTCGGGGCGCAGGTCCCGACGCCGATCTACCAGGGCGATGTGGACGTGGTGGTTTCCGTCCAGGTCATATACCTCTTCGGTTAGGTCGTGAGGGCATGCTGCAGAGAGTGAAGAGAGTCAGACCCAGGAAGACCCCGTTGCTGATCGCGGCCGCCTTCGCGCTGGGTATCCTGGTCTCAGCCTTCATGGCTGGGATCACCCTCTACGGCGAGACGGCCCACCCCACGGGTAGGAGTTGGGAAAAGGAGCCCGACCTCTACCTGGCTTCGGTTGAGACGAGGGGAGACGTGTCCGAGGTCTTCAAACCGCAGACGTCGTGGGTCCTAGAGTCTTCGCCCCCCTCGGCTTTGGAGGTGGCGGGGAGGATGACGATCTACACGGCCACCCTCTCCCTCGAGGTTGGGGACGTCGATGAGGCCATAGCCCAGATCCAGGGGGTGGTTGAGGCCGTGGGTGGCTATGTGTCCCACGTCACGACCTCTCGGAGGGGGGAGCAGAGGGTTGGAGCCATGACGGTGCGGGTGCCCCAGGTGGACTTCTACGACGTCATCGCCCACGTCGAGGGGCTGGGGGATTCTAAAGACAAGAGCGTGAGGGGTGAGGACGTGACGGAGCAGTACATCGACTTGGAGGCGAGGCTGAGGAACGCCAGGAGGCAGGAGGAGAGGCTCCTATCGATCCTGGAGAGGGCCGAGACCGTGGACGAGATCCTCCGCGTCGAGGGGGAGCTGATGAGGGTGAGGGAGCAGGTTGAGCGCCTCACCGGGCAGATGAGCTACCTCGAGCGGAGGGTTGAGTATGCCACCATAACCGTCACCCTCTCGGAGCCTGAGCCATCTAGGCCCTGGGTTGAGGTCCCCGAGGTGGACTGGGGGAGGGCGGTCGAGAGGGGGCTATGGGGGGTCTTCCTCGTGGCCCAGGCCTTGATAACCCTCTTCATCGTCCTGACGCCCCTGGCCGCTGTGGGGGCGCCAGTCTACTACCTCTACAGGAGGCGGCAGGCGCGGCCCGAGGCATAGCCTGTCGGGGCTCTGGTCTCGAGGATGGCGGTGGAGGCGGAGCCCCGCCCTCCCTTTTTTATTTTGGTGCTCGTTAAGTATGGTGGAGAGGAGGCATGAGCGCGGGGGCGTGGAAGTACCTGGCCGTGGCCTCGATCGCGGTGATGCTCGGGTTTCTGGTGGTCGCCGTCATACCCGAGACGCTGTTGAGGGCCCGATACGCAGCGATGCGGGAGAGGGGAGAATACGCCCCGACGCCTATGCCCCTGCGACCAGAGGAGGGGGATGTGGGGAAGGCGCCGCCGGAGGCGTTGCCCCTAACCTCAGAGGTGGTGGGGAGGCCCCTCCTAGACCTCGTGTCCCTCGCGCTCATCACCGTGGTCCCCCTGGTGCTGGCCTTAGCCATCTATCTGTTGGGCAGGAGGAGGCTGGCGGGGGAGGAGTAGGCTTACTTTCGGCCACCGCTTTCTGGGTTGAACCCTTGCGCTCCGATGCTGGAGGGGCTTCTTTCTGGGTATCCTGATGGTCTCGTGCCGGGGGGTGGGCGGTGGGCGTCGCGGTTGAGGAGACCGCGTAGATCCTTGAGGTTTCTCCTAATCGACTTGAAGTGTGCTTTCTTCATCGTGGGTAATGGTGTAGCGTGGCCCTGCGTGGGTTGATTCTCTGAGGGTTGAGGTAAAGATGCTCGCGTTGTTCCGGGGGGATGTACACCTATTTTTAGTGGGTGGGGGTTTTATCCTTGGGGGAGTGTCTTGATGGGACATGAGTCTCCTAGGTGGACTTTCGTATTTATAGGTGCTTGTTTTATCGCTTTCTTCATCCAAAACGTGACGGGTTATTGGGTATACTTGATGTTTGTGCCGGCCTTGGCCTTCAGTATGCCTTGGATGTTCATATCCTCCATCTTCCTCCACGCCGATTTCTCTCATCTCTTCTTCAACATGTTTGCTCTCTTCTTCTTCGGCATCTATCTGGAGCGTATGGTGGGGAGGAGGGTTTTCGCCGGCCTCTTCCTTCTCTCAGGTGTCCTCGGCAACGTGGGTTATATGCTCACCGCCTCCAGCCCTTACATACCCGCGGTTGGTGCTTCGGGGGCGGTTTACGGGGTCATAGGTTCCCTAGCGGTTTTAGCGCCCCTCCTGATGGTCTTCATTTATGGTTTGGTGCCGATTCCGATGGTCGTCGCTGCCATCCTCTGGGGATTGATGGATTTCTTGGGGCTCTTCAGCCCTTCGGGGATAGCCTATGGAGCTCACTTGCTGGGTATGCTGGTGGGTGTGACGTATGGTTTTTACCTTCGGGTGAGTGTTAGGAGGGGGTTCAGATATTAGGAGGGTTATGTCTCCGCATCATTCCAAACCAAATTGTTCGCCTGATGAGCACGTAGAGGTTCCGTCTCGTCGTTGATGGCGTTGCTTGGAGGTGATTCCTCAAGGGCTGAGGGGGTTTATGTTTCGTAGTTTTTCCATTCTTCCGCTTTCAGGTCGAGGGCGACGGACTGTGGACCGGCCTTTTGATTCGTCTGAACGAAGACGAACAGGTAGGTTCCCGGGGTCTCGATCGAGACCTCGCCCTCCGCGTGGTTGGAGAAGGCGTGCTCGTATGCGACCACGTGTCTAAAGCCCTCTCCCCTCTCCACCTCATCCCTGAATGTGGCCGCGTCGATGTCCATCAGATACCACGTGAGGTTGGCGTCGGCTCTTTCGGCGCTCACCTTGAAGAGGACCTTGCTGGGGTGGGTGGGGTCGACGGAGAGCCGAAACTCCGTGTAGTAGGATCTGTTGGGGTCGCACTCGAAGGCATAGCTGTAGATCGTCCGGGTTTCGTATCCCGCCGCCTGAGGGGGTCGTCTTCCCGGGGGGATCAGGACGGCGACGATGCTCATTAGGAACAGCGCCGCCATGAATAGGGAGATGATGATCGTTGTTTTCTTCGTCTTTTTCTTCTTGGGCAACCCGCTCACCGGAACACAGAATACTACCTGAGGTTCTACTCCTTAAGTTGTTCACATCTGGATTTTATCCTTGAAATCTGTTCATCTTGTTCCCCTCGGTGGCTTTGGCTTGACCT
>JBHHXX010000107.1:0-4316 GCA_046757245.1 Candidatus Geothermarchaeales archaeon | reverse complement strand
AAGGAGGAGGGTTTCCGATGCGTCGTTGACGACGATATGCGAGGGATCTACCCCAAACTCGCGGGGGCCGATGTCTTGATCTTTGGCACACCCCTCTATTGGTATGGGCCGACGGGGAAGATGAAGCTCATGATGGATAGGCCGCGCCCCTTCGGCTTCTCGGGGGAACTCGGGGTAAAAAAGCCATCGTGGTAACCCCCTCGGAGGAGGGGGCGAAGGCGTGTAGACACTTGGTGGGGGATGTTCGAGTCTTCCTTTAAATATTTGGGCGTCGACCTGATTGAGAAGCTTTTAGCCAAAGCCCATGAGAGAGCGGAGATAAAAAATCAACCCGACGTCCTCAAAAAGGCCTTCGAGCTAGGGAAATCATTAGAATGAAAAAATAGGGATAAGGGACACTTTAGGATTTAGAATCGAGTTGAAACGCGTCTCTAATGGTATATGAAGGCTGATCGGATGGGACAACTGCATAAAGGGTGATAACGCCATTTGGGTATACCGCAAACACTTCACCTTTCGATTGGATGAACCTGAGAAGCAACGATGATTTCCCCCGGCAACCCAAACAATCTGATCTTTTCTTTGCTTTTTATCTCGTATCCCGCATCCTTTAAAGACTGTTCTACGTAGATGGGCCTGCAATCAACATATTTCGGCCATTTCCTATGGACCCATTCATAAAGTCTTAACAATATGGATCTGCCATCCTCTTTGGACATGCTGGCAACCCCAAGCCTCCCCCCCGGCTTGAGCACCCTCTTAATCTCAGAAAGAACCCTTGGAATCTCAGGGGTGTCAAAGAGTTCAAGGGTGAAACTCGTAAAAACGGCGTCGAAAACACCGTCACCATAGGGCAAGCTCCCCGCATCCCCACAGTATAGCTCTACCCTGTCCGTGAGCCCAGCTTTGTCCAGCCTTCTCTTTGTCACTTCCAACATACCCGAGGAGATATCGATGCCGTAGGCTTTGCCCGCTTGACCGACACGTTCTGCTATTCGCTTGAGACAGTGTCCTGTTCCAAAGCCGATTTCCAGCACGGCTTCGCCTTTTTCGATGGACAGACGATCGAGAGCCCTATATGCATACCTTCGCTCGAATGCGCCCGTCAGATAGTCGTAGAACTTGCTGATCCGGTCGTAGAATCGCTTGGCCTCATCTTTGGTTCTGAGAACACGTAGTATGACTGGAGCTCGCGATTCACCCTCGTATCTCATCTTATTTCCTCGGATGAACGAACTTAAAGATTGCCCTCAATGAGGTTGTATGTGGAAGTCGTGTCCGGCCTTCCTCAGCCTCCTGATTAACTCCTCAACGTATATCTCGGCGGGGATCTCCAGGGTGATGGTCACGTCGGCCCAGCCCGGCTTAATGTTCGTGCTCGTTCGATCGTGTTCAATGGTCACCACGTTGGCCCTAGCCCTTGCAACCGTCATCAAGACCCTCCTCAGCATGCCTGGTTTATCGGGGAGAGACCCATAGATCTTCACCAACCTCCCCTCCTCGAATAGGGATCTCTCTATCACCCTCGTTAAGATCGGCATGTCCACGTTTCCGCCGCTGATCACAACTCCCACCTTCCTCCCCTCGACGTCGATCTTCCCGGTCAGCAACGCGGCGAGACCCGTCGCACCGGCGGGCTCGACGACCAATTTGCTGCGCTCGAGGAGCATGAACATGGCGTGAGCTATCGCCTCGTCACCAACCGTCACCACATCGTCTACCAGCTCCCTCACTATCTTGAAGGTGTGCTCACCGGGTTTATCCACGGCTATGCCGTCGGCGATGGTGGCGGTCAGAGGGACGCTTACGATCTTCCCCTCCTCAAGAGAACGCGCCATGGAAGGCGCCCCCGCGGATTGAACACCGTACACCTTGACGCGGGGCTTGAGGTTTTTCACCGCGACGCTCACACCCGATATGAGGCCTCCGCCACCCACCGGCACGGCGACCACGTCTAGGTCGGGCATGTCATTTATCATCTCCACGCCGATGGTCCCCTGCCCAGCGATGATTTCAGGTTCGTCGAAGGGGTGTATGAAGGCGGACTTCTTCTCAGAGTGGATCTCCAAGGCTCTCTCGTAGGCATCTTTATAGCTCGCCCCATGTAGTATCACCTTTGCCCCATAGCCCTTGGTGGCCATGATCTTGGCCGCGGGCGTGGACTCGGGCATCACCACGGTCGACGTTATCCCCGCCTTGGAGGCGGCGTAGGCGACCCCCTGGGCGTGGTTTCCAGCTGAGGCGGCTATGCAGCTCTCGATGCCTCTCTCTCGGATGAGCCGCGTGAGGATGTAGTAGGCTCCCCTGATCTTGAACGAACCCGTCCGCTGAATGTTTTCAAGCTTGAGGTATACTTCTCCCCCTGTGATTTGGCTGAAGGTTCTGGAGGCTTCCATGGGCGTGTGGTGGGCAACCTCGCCGATGATTGTTTGAGCCCTCTTAATCTCGGAGAATAAATCTGGGAAGGGTTCCAATTTGGACACGAGCCTTTACCATGAAATATGAGTTACGTACCGTTAAATTAAGGCATCCTCGACTTAGAAACAATCTCCCAAAGTCGCGTAGTGGATGCTCCAACAACGTCGCGATCCAATTCATCGCCATTTCCTAAATCGTTTCTTGAGGTATGGACGTTAGAGTAGGTTTCACCAACATCGGAACCGTGGCCAAAACCACGACGGCATCGCTCCGCGATTCCTCTCGGGCGTAGGTAATCACTGTTACTGTCCCAGTCACTTCCGACGGCAATTTAGCCCCGTCCCACAGTGCGAACACGGTAAGGCCATCGGGCATGTCAAAGCGCACGACGTTCTCGGCCAGCGTCGTTGCTGATGTGAAATTTCCAACAGTGTGTGCCATTAGCAGGAACGTCAGTTCAGACGCATGGCCTGGTCCCCCTGTCGGGTCGTGCGCGCCGACGTTGAAGATAACCTGTGCGCCCGCACCGAACGCGGCTGCGTAGCCAGTGAGCGTCATCTGGGCTAATTCATCTTCGCTTAGCATCGGCCTATTTATGTCGCCGACGAGCGCCTCAGTGATCCAGAAGGGCTTTGCGTCGTAGCCGAGTCTGTCGAGGAAGGCGCGGTACTCGGGCGCAAAGAAGTCGATGTCGCTCCCTATGGAGTGAATGTTGCCCACATCGAAGTAATCTCCCCTGCTCTTGAGTACTGGTTCCCAGTACTTCACGAACTCCGGCTGCATCCCCGCCTGCCCGCCTAGGAGAACCACAGCGTTCGGGTCGGCTTCCTTAATGGTGTCGTAAGAGAGTTTTAAGACTTCAAGATAGGCCGCAGAGTCTTCCTGGAAAAACGTAAGCCCATACTGACCTTGCATAGTCGGCTCGTTTAAGATCTCCCAGTGGCGGATAGGATACTGCAAACCGGGCATATCGTCTACGCCGTCTCCGTCGTAGCGCTCGACGAGCGCGGTCAACCACGCGGCGTAGGCTCCTGGGTCGCACGGCGAGTAGAGCAGATCCCCGAACTCTGGGAAAGCTCCTTGTGCCTTTGGCTTATCGGCGTGACAGGCCTTCTGATCCCACTCAGCAAATGGCCAGACGGTGGCCAACACAGCCAGTCGGTCCTTCTGCCAGCGGCGAACCAAGTTGTCGGTCACGTTCCAACGATACCGGCCCTTTCCATCGTCAATGTGCCCCCAAATGAACGGGCCTGGATGGGGACGAATCCATGCGCCTGGGAATTCGGGTGCTGGCACATGCGGTCCACCTAACTGACCAAAGTGACTCGTGCCCACATCGGCCGGCCACGCAAGGGGGGCTTGGGTCGACGTAAGGGAAGGGGTTACTTCCGGGGTGGGAGTTGGAGTAGGTGTCGGCGTTGGAGTGGCAGTCGGTGTAGCTGTGGCCGTAGGCGTTGGACTGGGCGGGGTCGACGTCGGTGTTGGAGTGACGGTCACGGCGGGCGTGGCAGTTGGTGGGGGCGTCGGTGAAGGACTCACCGTAGGTGTCTCTACCTGCTCGACGACCCGACTTGGCGGAGAAGCTAGGAACGCCCAGGCGGACACTGCGATGACGGCGGCCACTACTACTGCGATAATGGCCATAACCTTGCTGGAAGCCATGGGCTCTCAGAGGACCGTACTACCCAACTCCGAATATAAGTTTTATTCAGAGATCCGTAAACCTTCCAACTGGGTCATGAAGCAATTTCTCAAGTTGCTTGTTTTTATCCTCGTCGTAAGGGGTGTATCGTTGTATCTGAGCGATACGAGGCGCAGATTTTAAGGATTTGCACCCAAAAATTGGTGGACCGGGCGGGATTTGAACCCGCGACCTCTCGGGTGCGAGCCGAGCGTTC
>JBHHXX010000106.1:0-4563 GCA_046757245.1 Candidatus Geothermarchaeales archaeon | reverse complement strand
ACGTGGAGCCTCTCACCTCTCTTGCCTGGGGTTGGTATGGACGCTAGGAGGCCCTTGGTGTAGGGGTGTAGCGGGTTGGTGAGGAGTTCCCTTAGCGGAGCGATCTCAGCCGTTATCCCTGCGTACATTACACCGACCCTGTCGCATATCTCGGTGACGATCCCGAAGTCGTGTGTAATGAAGAGGACTGAGGCTCCGGTCTCCTCCTTACACCTTTTGATCAGGTCTAGGATTTGAGCTTGGATGGTAACGTCTAGGTTGCTTGTAGGCTCATCGGCTATCAGCAGGTCTGGGTTCGAGGAGATGGCAATCGCTATCATAACCCTCTGCTGCATCCCACCACTAAGCTCAAAGGGGTAGAAGCCCATTAGCCTCTCTGGGTCTGGCAACCCAACGGACCTTAAAAGGTTGATGCCCCTCCTATAGGCTTCCTCCTTGTTGATCTTCTGGTGTGTGAGCAGGACGCGTACAAGCTGGTCCTTGACCGTGAAGAGCGGATTTAACGATGTGGACGGGTCCTGGAAGATCATGGAAATCTCTCTGCCCCTAACGTCCCTCATTTCCTCCTCACTCTTATCTAGGAGGTTTTCGCCCTTGAAGATGACCTCGCCACCCACGATCATTGCGTTCTCTGGGAGAAGCTTGAGGATGGTGAGGGAGGTGACGGTCTTTCCGCAGCCCGTCTCCCCGACCAGCCCGAAGACCTCCTCCCTACGCACGTCAAAGCTGACACCGTCCAAGGCCCTGACAACTCCATAGTAGGTGTCGAAGTGGAGCACGAGGTTCCTGACCGAGAGGAGGTCGCTCAAGGGATTCACCCGGCCCTCCTCATCCTAAGCCTTGGGTCTAGAGCCTTCCTCAGGCCATCCCCTAAGACGTTGAAGGCCATGACGGTGACGAAGATGGCTAGCCCCGGAAACGTTACGTACCACCAGTAATTTCTGATGTAGCGTCTTCCAAGGTTCACCATTAACCCCCACTCTGGTGTTGGAGGTTGGGCTCCGAGACCTAGAAAGCTGAGTGCCGAGGTAAATAGGATAGCTGAGCCTATGTCCATGGTGGCCTGCACAATGACGGGTGCCAGCGCGTTTGGTAGTATGTGCCTAAACACTATAGCTAGCTCGCTCACGCCGAGCCCCCTAGCCGCCTCAACGAAGGGCCGCTCCCTCAGGGAGGCCGCTTGGGCTCGCATCAGCCTAGTGTACCAGGGCCACCACGATATGGCTGTGGCGATCATGGCGTTTTCGAGACCTGGCCCTAGGGTCGCCGCGATCGCTATGGCTAATAGGAGGGGCGGCAGAGCCAGAAATATGTCCGTTACCCTCATTATTACCTCGTCCACCACCGTTCCTCTGAAGTATCCAGCTATGACCCCGAGCGGGCATCCGATGAGCAGCGATAGGACGACCACGAGGAGCCCGGCCATGAGGGAAATTCTGGCGCCCATGAGCACTAGGCTGAAGACGTCCCTGCCGAGGTAGTCGGTTCCAAAGAGGTGGCTGAGGCTTGGAGGTAGGAACTTATAGCCGGGGCGAGGTATCCCCAGTATGTCCTCCTTGTATGGCGCGATGAGGGGGGCAAAGACCCCTACGGAGACGACTAGCAGAATTAGGGCTAGGGCGCCCACAGAGAGAGGGTCGCTCCTAAGCACAGAAGCAACGATCCTCGCCTCAGCAAACCTGCGTCCCCCCACCGACCGCCTCACAGATTCCCCGCTCTCCAACCTATCCGTCCCCACCTAATACTTAACGCGTGGGTCTACCACGGCCTGGAAGATGTCCAGAAGCAGGTTGATCGCCACATAGAACACGCAGACGAATATAGTTACACCCACAATGACTGGGTAGTCGATGGTCGTGATGGCGTAGGTTATGTACGAGCCCACGCCGCCCCAGCTAAAGATGAACTCAACGAGGAAGGCCCCAGTGATGGAGTACGCGAAGGAGAGACCTATAGCCGTGAAGGCCGGCACAATGGCGTTCTTCAGGGCATACCTAAAAATTATAGTCCTTTCCGGTATCCCACTGGCCCTAGCGGCTCTGATGTAGTTCTCTCTGAGGACCTCTATCATGGAAGCCCTCACCATCCTCATGCAGAGACCCAGCGGGTAGGTGGCTATGGTTATGGCCGGTAACACCAGGTGGGCTAGCGCGCTTGTGAAGGCCGGCCAGTTGCCCGTCACCAAACTGTCGATCAGGTAAAAGCCTGTTACCCTCTTTATCGGGTTTGCAATCACTATCTCAGAGCTCACCCTCCCAGTAAGCGGCAGGATACCGAGCATCCCGAAGAAGACGATCTGGAACACTATGCCCAACCAGAATACGGGTATGGACGCCCCAGCGATGGAGACGGTTCTTGTGAGGTGGTCTATAATCTTATTCTCTTTAACGGCGGAGATGACCCCTAGCGGTATGCCTATGGCTAGGGCGATGATGAAGCCCGTGATGATGAGTTCAAGCGTGGCAGGAAGGTAGAAGAAAAGGTCCCCTAGAATGCTCCTTTTGAACCTGATGGAGATTCCTAGGTCTCCTTGCACGAGCTTTGTGAGGTAGGAGAAGTATTGAACGTGTAAGGGCTGGTCTAGGCCGAGCATCACACGTGCTCTTCTAACCTGCTCGATGGTTGGGTGTTGGCCAGCCCAGAGTGCTGCTGGGTCTGACGGAACCACTCTAGATAAAAAAAAGGTGATGGTGATTGTGCCGAGTATTACCAGGGCTGATAGGGCAATCCTCTTCGCTACGTAGGTGTGTATTCCCATTCACGCTTCACCAAGCACGTCATCACGCCGAAACAGGGTATCAGCAAATCTATGTACGCCATGAAGCTCGCCGCTGCCATCGCCGATGCAGGCGGTGTGTAACCGGCCTCCCTGAGGAGCTCCCTAGCTTTCTCTAGGTTGTGATTGTACTGGAATAGGTCCTCTATGTGTCCGAACAGGCCTGCGGGCACCGGGCCTCTAGACTGTACTCCGTAGCCCAAGAGAGCCTCATCTATTATAGTTTGGTATGGAATCGCGTAGGCTATGGCCTTGCGGACGAGCACGTTATCTGTTGGGGGCCTCTTCATGTTGAGGAGACCTAGCAAGTTCTGGAAGGATGGAATCTCTATCACATCAGCCACGGGGCTCTCATCGACCGCCTTGAGGTCCTCCTTCGGCAGCATGTAGGTCCAGTCGAACGCTCCGCCGAGGATACCCTCTTCTCTTGTAGCAGGTTCTTCGACATTCTCTATGTAGATCGTGTCGTAGTATGGTCCGTCCTCCCATCCACCCCAGTAGTCTTCGAACCTCTTAAGCACCACGTGGTGGCCCGGCTCCCACTCCGCTAGGTAGTATGGCCCGGTTCCCACGTCGTATGGTGGGTCGCCCGCGAAGATACCCGCAGGAGGTGGGCCGTTGAACCACTCGTGTATAGCGTCGTCGTCGCCTATCTCAAAGGCCTTGGGACTGAAGACCCAGGAGGCGTAGCTCGCTGCCGCGATCTTGTCCAGCGGCGCCGGATAGGCCAGTTTGAACCGGACTAAGTATGGGTCTTCTTCGAAGGTGACTATCTCGTCCACACCGGCCCATATGAAGGCGGCGCCCATTCCCATCCTCTTGGTTCTCTCAAAGCTCTCAGCCACCGCGGTCGAATCCAGCGGGGTTCCATCGTGGAACTTCACTCCTTTCCTAAGCTTGAAGTCCCAGGTGAGGCCATCCTCAGAGACAGTCCAACTCTCCGCCAGTACGCCTATTACCTCGCCCTCGGGTGTGACCCAAGTCAGTGGCTCATACATGTTTCCAGCTATGATGACGATCTCGTTGGAGAACTGGGTGCTGGGGTCGAGGTCGGTGATGATGACCCCGTATTCGGCTCTTCGGAACGTCGTCTCACCCGCTGGCGGTCTCAGGTCACGGTAGAGCACCACATGCGGATAGGCGGGGTTGTCAACGTAGCCACCTATCTCCTCCCTAATAACGTGGGTGTTCATCAAGTCGTAGAAGAAGATCGACGCGCAATCATCCTCCACTAGCTTCTTCTGAGCCTCCTTATACAACTCGAGGGCTTTCCCAGGGTCTGTCGCCTCTAACGAATAGGCCGTGTCTATGAGATCATCGAACTCCGAGTTGTAATAATACCCCAGATTGAAGAAGATCTCCTCTTCGGTGTGGAACATGTTGACCAGGAAGTCATAGCCTGACAGTATCGTTGGCCACCAGTAGAAGATGAAAATGTGTTGAGCCTTCATGGGGTCTGCCTTAGCTAAGTCCCACTGAGCATCCCACTCCATCCCTCTGACTTCCAGCTCTATACCCAATTTAGCTAGCTCCGCCTTCATGAGCTCTGCGACCTTCATCTCATCCGGGTCTGGACCGTGATATGTCAGCAACAACTTCATTATCGGCCCAGGAGGTGGTCTAGGCCACCAGACATAAGCTGCGACCACCACAGCAACGATGATCACAACAGCAATGATCGCCGCTTGAACCTTGGTTACCGCTCTTCTGCTCATTAGAATCCTTTTGGACATTTCTTCACAATCTCCATAGGTAGAATAAAGCCTAATAGTTAAAAATCTTATGTA
>JBHHXX010000105.1:0-4607 GCA_046757245.1 Candidatus Geothermarchaeales archaeon | reverse complement strand
TCATCAGGGCACATGAGATGGGACGATTAGCCACCGAGTAAAAAAATATATTTGTTGTAGTGGGTGAAGAGAATCCTAAGCGCCTAGTAGGAATACTCTCTAGGGCAGATCTCATTCGTGCATTCGAAGTAGGGGAGGCCAAGGTATAAGGGTTAACCCTTAGAGAGAAGTTGATTTTTTTCTCAAATAGAACATGGGACGCCGTCCCATAATCTTGATATTTATTCTCTAACTGCTTGATCGCTTCTTGAGATAAGAGGGAAATCGTTTATTAAGGTTGTGTCCATCGTAATGATTTCGTGGTTTCCAATTGAATATTGCCACTTAGTTTAGGCCGCTGTTCCTTTCTCGATCTTTGATAGCCCTTCGAACAGTAGCCTTGAGACCGGCACATGGCTCTACATGAGGTTTTTGATAAAGTATCTTATCTCGTCCTTTTCTCCATTGTCACATTAGAAGGACTCAACGCGTTCTCTTTATGTGTTCTGTGGTGCTTCTTTCTAACTTTTCAGACAGCCTCCGGGCCTCCTCCTCATCCATGATCCCCTTTAAGATGGTCTTGCTTATTTTTTTCATTATTCCACCTGTAAGCTTTGCCGCTATCTCCTCCACGTCCTCTTTCCGCCCTTGGATGGCCAGTTTACCCCCCGGTTCACCCTCCTTACTGCATATCAAGAAGATCGTCCTGTCTCCCATGTCGAATTTCAGAACATCGGAACCCCTACTGAGAGGTATAAAATCCAGGGTTTCTGTGTATCCCATCTCCTTCATTATAGAGCGCAGCGCCTCAGAAACCAGCTTTATTGGAATATCGGTTAGATCGATTTCTATTTTTGATGGGTTTTCCTCCCGGGACATTCATATATCCCTGTTAACCACTATTCCCTAAGAAATATTTACCATAGTTTTAAATTTTCTGTTTTGACTTGACTAGTGGGATTTGATCCTATGGCAGAGGAAGAGATATTTATTTTACTGTTCCAGCTGATGATCATACTCTTAGCCGCGAAGTTCTTCGGCGAGGTCTTTAAGAGAATCGGACAACCAGAAGTATTAGGTGAACTCCTAGCCGGGATATTCCTCGGTCCAAGCGTTCTCAACCTCATATCCCACCACCAGCTTCTCGTGTTCTTGGCAGAGTTTGGGGTGATCATTCTCCTATTTGAGGTTGGACTGCAAACAGACGTGAGAACCCTATTCCAGATAGGTAGGAAGTCGGCCATAATCGCGGCTGGTGGTGTTCTACTCCCATTCTTACTGGGATACTGGTTTGGTCTTGTCTTAGGCCTCTCAGAGTTTGTGGCCGTATTTTTGGGTGCCACCTTCACGGCGACAAGCGTTGGGATATCGGTAAGGGTCCTCTCTGACATCGGGAAATTAGATACGCTTGAGGCTAAGACCGTGCTGGGCACAGCGATCTACGACGACATCGCTGGGCTTCTTCTGTTGACTATTCTCTTCGGCTTGCAGATCCATGGATCCTTAAAGTTGTTAGACGTCGTTGGAACCATTTTCTTTTCCATAATTTTTTTGGGGGCATCGTTAACGCTGGGAACAAGGGTCATCCCGAGGGTCATTGAACCTATAGCGAAGATGCGGGTTCGTGGAGGTCTCCTTACCTTCGCTATTTCCTTAGGGATATTTTTATCATTCCTCGCTAGGGCTGCTGGCCTAGCTCCGATTATCGGAGCGTTTTTAGCAGGTCTACTCCTCGCTGAGACGAGGCGTAAAGAGGATATAATACGCGACCTCACTCCCCTGGGCCACTTCATCGTGCCCATCTTCTTTATTCTCATGGGTATTTCCGTAAATGTCAGATCCATCGTCGAACTCCTTCCCCTAGGCTTGGTGTTCATCTTCATAGCATGCGTAGGAAAGCTCCTCGGCTGCGGCGTGACGGCCTATTTCTCCGGCTTCAGGAAAAGCCAGGCTTTGGTTATAGGTGTGAGCATGATCCCGCGAGGAGAGGTGGGGCTCATCTTTGCACGCCACGGTTTAAATACCGGGCTCCTCGGGTTCGAACTTTACGCCTTGATCGTCTTGATGACGATAGGCACCACCTTAGTGGCACCTGCAGCCATCAGGAGGATCTATCAGAAAACAGATGAAAGAAGAGTTGACGAGGTCGCTTAAAGCACCTTGTTTAGCTCTTTTCATCTCTGTTAATAAGCGTTTCATCACCTCTCTAGTAGGTTCTCCGGCCCTTGAGGGGTGAAGAAACGATTGTTCTCTCCATAAACGCTAAGTTGACATCTTCTGTTTTTTACTAGGAATGGAGAGGATGTATAAATCCAAGTAAATCGTGATTTCTCGTCACAGGAGAGCCACCAATTACACATCGGCTATGCGTTCTTTTATTTGTGGTGCTCTTCCTGACAGGCAGGGTGGTTTCTCAGAGATTTTATACATTTTACATTTAAGTTTAACATATATGTTATATGTTTTATGGTGAGTGGAATGCCCGTGAAGACAACCATCACCCTGAGGGACGAGGTCTACGAATACTTGGTGAAGAAATTCGGGAGGAGGAAAATATCGGAGGCCGTGAACAGCATCCTTGTGAAGAGCCTCTTCAAGCCCCCCAAGAGCATGTTTGGGGCTGACCCTTGGCTGACCGCCGAGGGCTTGAGGGACGAGGAGGAGGCTCATGAGGGTCTTTGACTCCTTCGCTTGGATAGAGTACTTCAAGGGTTCAGAGAGAGGCTTAAAGGTTAGGGACCACGTTGACGGAGACACGCCCATCTACACGCCAGCCTTATGCCTAACGGAGATCAAATCGAAGTATCTTGGGGAGGGAAGAGATCCGAGGGACCGAGTAGAATTCATAGTGAAAAGGAGCCTAATAATCTCCATTAACGAGGAGATCGCTCTAAGGGCGGCGGACTTAAAGCATAAGCACGGCCTTCACACCGTAGACGCCCTCATATACTCTTCGGCTCAAGCAAAAAACCTGAGACTGGTCACGGGAGATCAACACTTCGAGGACCTACCCGACGTAGATATGATTTGACTCGATAGGCTTTTACCCCATACACAAATTAGATAGTAGAGGCTGAGGAGTTCCTCCGCCTCGCCCCCCTCTTCGTCCCGCTCACCCCGCTCACCCTCAGGGATACCTTAACACCCTTTACTTTATTTAGCAGGGTGAGCACGCTCATCAACTCGTTGAGGCTCGCCCGATTTATGGAGACGATGAATCCATCCGCTTTAGCCTCTTCAACCCTCAAGTAAGAAAGAGAGCATGCGGTTGTTCCAAACAGTCTCTCATAGAGGTTCTTAACGCCGAAAAATAGGTCGGAGGGAGAAATCTCCACCCCCTCGCCATCCTCAACAAACACCTTTAGGTATACGTGCCTCCTCTTGATCAGCCTCATCCGACCCCACCGAAGGTCTCTGGAATGAGAGGTCTTGGCAGCGTGGAAATATATCTTTTACTTATCTCCTCGG
Organism: Candidatus Geothermarchaeales archaeon; assembly: GCA_046757245.1. Classification (GTDB taxonomy): domain Archaea; phylum Thermoproteota; class Nitrososphaeria; order Geothermarchaeales; family JAUWBL01; genus JBHHXX01. Next base: position 1,160 of record JBHHXX010000105.1, on the reverse strand, counting down.
ATCTGATCAGCCCCTGAAACGCGTACAAGAGCTGTAGGGGGGGCTTGAGGTCTAGGACGTCTTCCGCCCCGCTTGAAACGATGAGGGGCACCTTTTGGAGGTCGCTCAAAAACGCCATCCTAAGCATCCTCCCAAACTCGTGCGGTTTTTCTTTTAGGAGCATAGAGGCCTTTTTCATGTTGAACTCCAGCGAGGGGGGCTTCGCTCGACCCCTGATCTTCCTTATGAGAGGCCCTGTGACGTTTTCCACGCCGATGATGGATACCTTCTTGAGGTTGATCCTCTCGGCCATCTTGGGCGGTAATCGCTCCAAAGCCAATATGTCTACCTTACCCCGATACCTTGACGCCTCCTTATCGAATTCCTCGAGGCTTTCAGCCGCAATGTTGTAACGGGAGAAGAACTCCAGTCCATGATCAAGGGCCTCTCTACCCGCTTCTTCTATCTTCCCGAGGCTGTCCTTGGGGAAGACGATGCCCACACCAGCGTACCCCAAATCCACGAGGACCTTTAGAAACTCCTCGTACGACTCTTCAACGTAGTTGACGGAGAAGTCGTAGTACTTCAACCCTGATTCGCCTCTCCAGCGCGTCCCCCAACCCATTTTGCCCAGATTCGGCTATATGGTTTTGTCTTCGGCTGTTCGGAAGTGGTTCGCATAGTCCAAGGTTGGCGCATAGTCCCTTCATTCCCCCCTTAGGAGTTTTAGAAGATTCTCCTTCTTGATCTTCACGCTTATTTTTACACCCCCTGAATAAGAGAGAGCTATGCGTTTGAGGCATAGATCCTGCTTGTTGAAGCGTAGGTGGAGGTTTCCCTTCTCATCCAAGAAGTCTTCAACGTTTCTCTCGAGGTGATCCCTGTCGAGAGGATTTAAGGCTCCCAAGATGGCTCCGAGAATCTTAAAAACCTCTTTCCCCGATAAGTTCATCTTCGCGTAACATATGGGGTTTCCATAGTGTCCGGTCAACCTCTGAAAGGAAAAGACGTTCTCCGATTCATTGAGGCGAAGAACTTCGAATATGGATGCGATGATCCTTTCTTCATCCTCCGTGGCGTGGATAAATAGAGAGATTTCCCCCTTCAATGATCCTCATCCGAGTAGAGATTGAGATTATGCGCTTAAAAACCAAGACTTTTCATCTCTCCCCTTTTAGGCG
>JBHHXX010000104.1:0-4631 GCA_046757245.1 Candidatus Geothermarchaeales archaeon | reverse complement strand
TCTTTAAGCACCCTCACAGACTCTTAAAGCGCTTGTCGCCATTGCACGACGTCATGTCTGAGTATGCATGCGGTTCCAGAAGTGGGCTTCATCGCAGCCACGAGAACCTCCATCGTAGTCGTTTTACCCGTGCCATTAGGCCCCAAGAAGCCGAAGATGCCCTTGCTTCTCCAAGTTCAGGTTGGACACGGCGGTGAACCCGTTTGGGTAAGTCTTCGTTAGCCCTTCTGTTTCAATCACATCATCCAAAGTCGTGCCCCTCTTAATAGTATTATTGTTCTTGCTTCGACAGGCAGGGACAAGGAATCTGGAACAGTGATGGGCGTATCGGCTTCCCGAAATCGTAGAGACGTAGCAACTCATAGATCCTCTCGGGTATCCCCAATTTAACCGGTAAGCCTAGAGCCTGAGCAGCCTCCGCTGTGATGGGTGTGTCGTGTGTTAAGTATCCCCCAGTCAGAAATTCGGCGACCATACGAGCCCTTGACCCATCCATCTTGTCCTTTAATAGGCGTTCTATGAACAGACGCATCTGGTTTAACGCTTTTGCGGCAACATCCGCCGCTATCAAGACATTGTCGCTTATGTATTCTATAGGTTTGGTTTCCAAAACCTTGATGAGGGAGGGCGCGGGGATGCCCTGTATCTGAGGGTCAAGGGGTCCTAAGACGCTGTGAGCATCCATGAGTATTTCATCAGCGGCTAAAGCGATCAAGGTACCCCCTGACATGGCGTAATGTGGTACAATGACGGTTACCTTCGAAGAATGGTCTCTGACGGCCATAGCGATCTGTTCCGCGGGCAGTATGAGACCCCCAGGGCAATGTACAACAAAATCTATGGACTCGTTAATGTTCGTCAACCTTATTTCACGCAGTATTTCCTCGGAATCCTCAATGGTTATGTACCTCCTTTTACCCTCCTTACCCTCTTGCCTATGAATCATCGCTATGAGTTTTGTGCCCCTCTCCTCCTCGATTTCGCTAATCACGTTTACTCTTTGGTGTTTCACCACATCCGTTGACCGTTCTCTCTCCCCTCTTGGTTGGTAGTGGCTCACCAAACAGTCCAAACAGCAGAATTGGTGCACCTCATCTTTGTAGTGAACCTTTATGGGATATGATGCTGCTCGTCTGCACACCTCACATTCGGACATGCCTTTATTCCAACCTTTGACGGCTTTTAATCAAAAGGGGAAGGGGAACTGACGATGGTGATGCCTCTCCGTTTTTCGTATTTTTTTTCGGTATTTTCTGGTTTTCTTCGAATGTTTTTAGGTTTTATGTTGGTAGGGATGTAGTCCGCAAAGATCTTGGGGTTTTGGATCGAATTCCCACTTGCAATGGACACTACAGGAGTAGTATGTTCTACCCTTATACTCAGATTTATATATCGCGCTCTTTTCGTCTACTTCCATCCCGCATACGGGGTCTTCAACCATACTAACACGGCCTCCTTGACTTTATCTCTTATTTACTGTAGCGGTTCTCTTGAACAACTTCTCGACAAGCGAGGGGACGAGGGAGAATGAGATTATCATCGACAAGATGAAGACGAAGCCCACCCCTCCAATGGTATCGATGTATGTGTACAGCGTAGATTGGGCAGCCATTTGATTAGCTAGGCCATAGAATATCCAACTTATCACCGCTGAGAGTAGAATAGAGACCAACATATTGAGGCTTTGAACTCTTTTACTCATTCCATTCATGCGCTATCACCTATAACCATTTTCTTCTTCAGTTTATACCTCTTAAACAGTACTGAGTTTGTGGTGACCGACACCGAGCTCATTGCCATCAAGGCGGCGGCCAATGCGGGACTCACCAGAAAGCCGATGGATGGGAATAATAGGCCTGCTCCCACGGGGAGTCCTGCGGAGTTGTAGGCGAAGGCCCAGAAGAGGTTCTCCTTGATCTTCCTCATGGTGCGTTTGCTGAGTTTTATTGCCGACACCACATCCCTTACATCGTTCTTTATTAGCACTATTTTGCCGGACTCCATGGCGACATCGGTTCCACTCCCTATGGCGATACCGATGTCGGATTGAGTTAACGCGGGCGCATCATTTATCCCGTCGCCTACCATGGCGACTTTCCTACCCTCGCTTTGGAGCTTCTTAATCTCATCAGCCTTGTCTCCCGGTAGCACCTCTGCTAGAACATTATCAATGCCAACCTGTTTAGCGATTGCCCTTGCGGTCCTCTCGTTATCACCCGTTATCATCAGCACTTCTATGCCCAATTTGTGTAATTCTTCCACGGCCTCTTTAGCATACTCTGTCAGGGTATCAGCGACAGCGATTATCCCGACGGCTTTTCCATCAATCGCCACGAGCATCGCGGTCTTCCCATCGTTTTCGAGGGTTCTCATCCCTTCCTCTAAATGTTGGATGTCTATACCATTGTCCGTCATCAACTTGCGAGTTCCAACGAGGATACGTCTCCCACCATATTCCGCTTCGACTCCGTGCCCGGGTATAGCGTTAAAGGAATCGGCGTCCTCTATCTCTATACCCCTCTCCTCTGCTCCGATAACAATCGCTTTTCCCAGAGGATGCTCTGACCCCCTCTCAGCTGTTGCAGCCAACTTTAACACATCCACCTCTGTCCATTCTTTCAAGGTCAATACTTCTCGTGAGGGCATCCTCCCACCAAGCCCGGAACCATGCGGATTCCCTAGCGAACCCGTGGCGACGACAACATCTGTTAGAGATGGTTCACCTTTCGTGAGGGTGCCCGTTTTATCGAAAACCACGGTATCTAGTTTGTGTGCATTTTCTAGTGCCTCTCCTCCCTTGATGAGTATGCCGTTTTCAGCGCCTTTCCCAGTGCCCACCATGATCGCGGTTGGCGTGGCGAGCCCAACGGCGCAGGGACACGCGATTACGAGGGTTGTGATGGCTATGAGAAGTGCGAAGAGGAAGGGGCTTGCACCCTCAAACATAGATCCGGGAACAAATGTCGGGTAACCTATGAAGAACCAGAAGAAGAACGCCGCCAACGCTAATATGTGTACGGCTACTATGAAGTGGCCGGCGACGTAGTCGGCGATCCTCTGAATCGGGGCTTTGGATGTTTGAGCGTCCTCGACCAGTTTGATGATCTGTGCCAACGCTGTATCCTTTCCGACTTTGGTTGCCTCAAATTTGAACATTCCTGTTTTGTTTATCGTTGCACCGATAACTTCATCGCCCACCTTTTTATCGACGGGGATGCTTTCGCCCGTAATCATCGACTCGTCTATGGTTGAATGTCCTTCCCTCACGATTCCATCCACTGGTATCTTCTCACCTGGTCTAACTATGACGATGTCCCCTACCAACACGTCTTCCACCGGTATTTCCCTTTCCTCCCCATCTCTGATAACCTTTGCTGTTTTGGCTCTTAATCCCATCAACTTTCTGATAGACTCTGAGGTTCTACCCTTTGCATTAGCCTCCAGATATCTCCCTAGAACTATGAAGGATATCAATAGCCCTGAAGTGTCGTAATAGACATCGGCGTATCCTGGACCGAGGTCGAAGAGCGTAGCCGCGACGCTCACCACATAGGCGGCGCCCGTTCCCGTGGCTATGAGGAGGTTCATATCCGTGGTGCCATGTTTCAATCCCCTATAGGTGCCCGTGAAGAATTGTCTACCCGGCCCCATCATTACAATGGTGGTCAAGACGAACATGGTATAAAGTAGGTATTCATTCCCCGGCAACGTGTATATGGGGATGAAGCCCAGTCCGATGCTCTCGAAGATTCCGGTAAAGGTTGAGCGGAAGCTGATCAAGACGAGGGGAATCGTCAAGAGAGTCGCGATTATGAGGTTGTTCCTCTGAGTCTTTATCTCCCTCTTCCTCGCCCTCCTCTCCCTATCCTCCGCGGTCTCCTCAACCCTCTCCGCGGCCTCGTAGCCCAGATCCTTTACCGCCTTCTTAAGAGCCCCCACACTCAAAACGGATGAGTCGTATCGAACAGTTGCACGCTCCAGTGCAAAGTTCACGCTGGCGTCGGACACGCCTTCTAATTCGCTGAGCCCCTTCTCTATGGTCTGTGCGCAGGAGGCGCAGGACATTCCGCTTATGCTGAGGGTTACCTCATCCTTGACTACTCGATATCCAACATCGAAGATAGTTTTCTCCAGGCTCTTGCGATCTATCCTTTTAGGGTCATACTCAACGGTTGCCTTTTCCGCCGCGAAGTTTACAACGGCGCTAGCGACGCCATCAAGGTTAGAGAGAGCCTTCTCTATGGTCTGTGCGCAGGAGGCGCAACTCATCCCGCCTATTTTCAAAAAGGCTTTCTTTTTTTCTTTCGGATCAGTACTCATCGCTTCAAAACCTCTCAAAAAACGGGGGGGTTATTATCCACTCTATGCTTAAGACGATATGCAGTCCATCTCACATTTTTTTAGCACACATGGGGCATAGCGTCTTATCTCTCTTTCTTACCTCTTTGCCTTTTGGTATCTCCATACCGCACATATCGCATTTTACCATCTTAATTACCTCTTTTGGGAAGTCCCCACCCATTAAGTCGAGTGGAGTAAGTATAAGCATTTTTATTTACAATTTGGATTTCTGTGGTCGTATAACTTCCCAAAGTGAAGATTAATCACTTATAGTTTTATCCCCCCAGTAA
>JBHHXX010000103.1:0-4825 GCA_046757245.1 Candidatus Geothermarchaeales archaeon | reverse complement strand
TCATCCGGAAGCTCCCTGCCCTCTTTAAGGGTCGCTTCATCTAAGTCCAACCAAAAAGACATAGATTTTTAATTATTTTTATCATATTTATATATCTATATTGACCTTCGATAAGTCCACGATGGTTTACGTAGGATTTCCCCTCGCCTTCCTTAGCATCTTAAACATACACTCCATGCATGTTAATGGTCTTTCAGGGTTCGAGATCTGGATACGTTAAAACGGGCCGCCGGATAGAAAGGGTCATGGGAGTGCGTTTCTTCGTCTTCTTTCAAGCAGCAATCTCTCTAGAAGACCCTATAGTTATCTTCGCATCTACGGTGGCAGATGCTTGCCGCAGTAGGGGCAGAGCTTCGCATCGATGGGTATCGCCCGCCCGCATTGGGTGCAGAATCGTCCTGTGGGCTGTGGTGGCATGGGCGCGGCGGGTCTCCAGCCGATGGCCAGCGCTCCACCCACTATGCCCAGTATTAGGCCTAGGCCGAAACCAGCCCAGGAGCCCAACACGCTTAGGACGGAGAAGATGAGTATGAGGGTGCCCCATGTTACATGTTGGGCTGGCTTTGAATTCAGCATCATTGCGGCATAGATGACTATTAACACCGAATGCGAGCCCAGCCACACTCAGCGGTATTGCCAACCCAGACCACCAACCCATCATTTCAGCCATACGGGAACCCCCCATCATCCCAGCAAACATGCCTCTAAAAATCAAACGCGTGGCGGCGCCTAGCAGTATAAGAACCCCTGCTACGAGGGACAAGATAAACGGTGTGGTCGGCTTTTCCTCCACTCCAACCTCCTCCTACAGGGGTCATAACCCAGCTTGTTAGAGGAATTTTTCCTCGATCTTGTCGAGCATGGTTCGGCACATCCTCATCATATCCTTTCTCTGCTCTGGGCTCATTTTTGAGAAGCATTCCTCCATCATTTTAGGCATCATCTCATGCATCATCCTGTTCATATCCTCCCCGCTCATGCGGGAGAAGCATTCATCCATCATTTCGGGCATCGTGGAAGTCATCATTCGCCGCATATCCTCAGGGTCAAGATTTTGAAGCATCAGCGGCATCATTTTACCCATCATCTCCATCTTCTCTTGGGCGCTCATCCCGCCCATCCTCCACCTCATCAGCCTCTCCATAAAACCCATTAAAATCCCTCCCAATATTGAAGAAGGTTATCATATATATGTTTCTAAAAGTCGATTTTCGCTGAGGTGGCTAGATGTTCCTCGACACCCACATCCACCTATACTGGAAATCCCGATGAAATAATAAGAGAAGCCAGGGAGAAATGGGGTCTCTTCACCATATCCGGTATGTCCTCGTCCCTTCCGCTGCCTAGGGCTATGCCCACCAAGCTCTTCCCATTCCTTGAGAACACGTTTAAGGCTCCCTCACCCAGCTCTACTCTGGGGGCATAATGAGATATCGGAGGGACCTATCTTAGCATGATGTAGATTACCCTCCAATACCCAATAACCCCAAGATGAAGCTCGCAAACCTTCGGCGGGTAAGGCGCATTGAATCTCACAAACGGTTCATTGAACCCCAACGTATTATAAAGGTTAGATGATTGAATTTAAAAACATCCTCGATTTAACGATATACAGAAACGCTGATGATGCGTAGGAAGGCCACTTCCATAATGGTGATCGTCCTGACACTGCCACTGATTATGTCAATACCTCAAACTGGAACTTCGGATACGGTAGTTTGCGGAGGGATCATCACCAGCGATACCAACTTAACGGTTGATTTGACGTGTAAGGGAGATGGCCTCATCATAGGGGCTGATAACATCACGTTGGATTTGAAGGGTCATAGGATTACCGGTCCTGGGGCGAAGCCTGGGTGGTGGCCGGAGCCCTCAATTTTCAGCGTGGGTGTTGAACTTTCTGGCAGAGTTGGGGTCATCGTCAGAAACGGTTACATAGAGGATTTTGCCACGGGCATCTTGCTAAATCAAAGCGATGGCAACGTCATTGAGGGCGTTGACGCTTCAGGCCACTATTATGGTATTTATCTCTATCGATCGAGGGGGAACAATTTAAGCCGCAACGAGGTTTCCCGCAACATCTACGGCATCCACCTGCAGGAGTCGAATGGCAACAGGGTGATGGGCAACTTTGTGAGCCTTCAAGGCCACAGCCCCGGTGGCTACGGCATCTATCTATCTGATTCTAACCACAACGAAATCGTTGACAACACGGTTGAATCTAATGAAAACTGGGGCGTATGGATCTCCATGTCGAGCAAAAATGAAATCTATCACAACAACATCGTTAACAATAAACCCAACGGATTCGACGATAGAGGACCCAATTTTTGGTTCAACCCCTATCTGCGTGAGGGAAACTATTGGAGCGACTATGAGGGAACCGACTCTGACGGCGACGGCATCGGCGACGAGCCCTATATGATTTCAGGCGTTGGGGGCTCCAAAGACGACTATCCATTCATGAATAGGAGCGGTTGGATGGAGAAAGCCGCCCCTCTAACACCGACGCCTCCGTGGCCCGAACCCATGACCGCCACCGCTATTTTGTTGACATTCGCTGTGGGAGCGGTGATTATTCTGTACCTCGTTAAGCGAAGAGTTCGGAGAGGTCACGCATTGTCAAGCCCACTCAAGAAACCTGAATCGAAAAATCCCCCTATAAAGTGAATTAAAAATTCCGTTCCTCCTCTTCAAATTTCTATGATTCATCGCTTGAACCGGTTGACCACATTCCCTTCTACTCTTGAACGATTAGCCAGCCATCCTTGCGGGAGTGACCCCGCCACGGTGAACCGAGCAAGCCCCCGGATAGCGGTGGGCGGAAAAAGGGGCGGAAACACCAGGGTTATCGTGATGATAATTATGGCGGCTATCACCACTATCACGACGAGCAGTTTTTGTATAGTTACACCCACCTCAAGCATAGTGGCCTCGGTGCTGATAGCTGGAAACCCGCCTTATAAAACCTGTCATGACACATTTCAAGGAAAAATGGGTTTTTGGAGCAGAAAGAGAACGTGTCATGATGTGAGTAATGACACATAAATGTTTTGATGGATTAGGTCAGATGTTATTTACGTTCCATAATGTATATCATCTTCTCGCGGGTTGCAACCCTTTCCTCGAGGATCTTGAAGTCGTGGGAGAAGAGCTCTCTCACCTCCTCCAGATCAACGCTGGCCCGGGTTTTACCGAAGAATGTAGACCCGGGGTGGAAGGCCCAAAGGATGTAGAGGCTTCTGGGATGCGTCACGTATTTTAGAGGGGAGGGATACCGCCTTCTATCCTGCTTTTTGAGGCTGTGGAGACAGCCGTAGTCCATCACCAGATCGAAGGGTTCCTTTATCACGCTGCTGAGGCCCTTGGCGTTTAAGAAGTCGACCACGTGGAATCGGCAGTCGACATTCCTCTTAACGGCCTTCGCCCTAGCCTTCCTTATAGCAGCGGGAGATATGTCAATGCCCACAGCCTCGAAGCCCTTGGAGGCGAGGTAGATTACGTAGCTACCTGTCCCGCACCCCACATCCAGGGCCCTGCAAGGCTCTACGCGTCCCTCTTCCACCAACTCGACGAGTTCTCTTGGAGGTTTGTCCGTGTCCCAAGGGGCATAAATCCAGTACGCTAAGTCCCACCAGTTAACCATGAACTCCCGTCGCCCCTCACATCAATCCTCAGCTTGGCTATCGAGACCTTCGATAGTTATAAGCCTATTCTTTTTCGCATTCCTACGCAATCTGCTTCTATGTTCTTCCGGTGAAAGAGCACTTCCCACGGCTTTGGTTAGATACGTAGCTTTATGGTCCTAGACCCATAAGCATCTTTCCTATGAGTTCCTTTAGCATCTCAGAAGTCGAAAAGTGCAGTGTCAACCCGCGAGCATCTCGATAGTAACGCTCTATCGGCAACTCCTTGCTATAGCCGTGTCCCCCATGCACTTGTAAGGCTTTCTGGGTCACAGCGACGGCCATCTCCGACGCGTGTAGCTTAGCCTTATAGGCGGCGAGAGGTGAGGGAGGCACCTGTTCCTTCTGGAAAACCGCGTAGAAGAGGAGGGCTCTTGCAGCGTCTACAGCGACGCTCATATCGGTTATCAGGTACTGGATGCCCTCGAACATACCTATCGGACTGCCCAGGATGTGCCTCTCCTTGGCATGTTGTATGCTTGCATCCACCGCGGCTTGTGCAATCCCCAAGGAGATCGCAGCGGCTCCCAACGCGGCTGTACCTCCAACAGCCATTGCCAACTGCACTCCTTCCCCCTCCTGTCCAACGAGATTTCCTCTCGGCACGTGACAGTCCTCGAAAATCAGTTCGTGTCTCGAGGTTCCCCTGAGACCCATTCCATCATCTTTTTCGCCGATGGAGAAGCCTGAAGTATCTTTGTCTATGATTAACATCGAAATGCCTTCGGGGCCTTTACCCCTGTCTGTTCTAACCAAGACTAGATAAGTATCGGCCTCTCCGCCGCTAGTGATGAAGATCTTTGAGCCATTGACGGCGTATTCATCACCCATGGATCGAGCCGTCGTCTCGATGGCGAGAGGATTTGCACCCGAGGCGGCCTCGGTGACGGCGAAGGCCCCTAGTCTCTCTCCTCTAGCCATCAGCGGCAAGTATTCATTCTTCTGAGCGTCGCTACCCCCAATGAGCACTCCGAGGCCCGCTGACACGTGGGTCACAAAGATGAGGGCCGTAGAGGCACACGACTTGGCGATGGCCTCGGTTGCAAGGACAAAGGAAAGCGTATCGGCACCCCCTCCCCCAAGAGCGCGCGGGATTAGTATTCCCAATAAACCCACATCTGCCAAGCTTCTGATGCCCT
>JBHHXX010000102.1:0-4937 GCA_046757245.1 Candidatus Geothermarchaeales archaeon | reverse complement strand
AAAGGGGGGAGAGGGCTCCACATAGATGGAATACAATTAACCGTCTAATTCAATTCCACCCAGTGTATAGGTTGACGAAGAAGGGTAGGGATGCCCTCAAGGATCTATCGAGAGGCTTAAAGGAGGGTGGTAACCCCAGAAGGATGATAAAAATCGGATAACCTTTAATTCCGTTGCGGGCCTGGGGTTTCCGATGTTATGATGTCTAATACCCTGCCATAGCTCTTTGTGAGCGTTTCTACTCTTGCCTCGCCTTTCTCGGTGAGTCGATAGGTCTTCCTCTTTGTGGTTCGCTCCCTCGCTACTAAGCCCTCCTCCTCGAGGGCTTTTAGGACGGGGTAGATTCTACTTGGGCTGATCAAGACGTTGAGTTTGTCGAGTATCCAGCTTACGATGCCGTAGGCGCCCATGGCGGGGGATTGAGCCAGCGCGCCCAGGACGACGAGGTCCAGCATGCTCTTAACGAGCTTTTCGTGTGTTCCGGATTCGTCCTTCTTCAGGTTCGGCCACTCCTTGTGACGCGATGACCACGATCCATTGGGAAATTTAATCGGCGGATTCGATTTTGATGGTTTCATCGCAGAAGAGGGATATGGAGTCTAGGAATCCCTGTTCCTGCTCTCTTTCCAGGCATATGATGACTCCATTCAGCCCATACTTCCTCAGCCTCGTGATGAAGAGGTGGGAGAACTTGGATACCTTGTCGGGGGTGTTGTAGATGAGCATGGTCGAGAGGGAGTCGAAGAGGAGGAACTTCTCCTCGTTGGGTCCCCCTACCTTTTTAATCGATTCGCCGATGGCGATTTGGAGACTCGTGAGGTTGCTGGGTGCGTCTGTGTATATGCAGTTTTCCGTCTCCTCGGGGCAGATTCCTGCCATCTTTGAAACCGAGTCGATGAAGAAGAGTCTGTCTACCTCAATCCCCTTCTGTTCAAAGACCTTTGCTAGCATGCTGCTGGGCTTGTTCACGGTTACGTAGATCCCCCGCAGGTTGAGTTCGTCTATTAGGGTTTTCAATAGGTTGAGGTTGGAGGCGAAGTATTGCTCCCCTGGGACGACGAGCAGGATCACCCAGTTGGGGGTAAGCGAATTTATTCTTTGTTTTAGGTCGATCAGTTTCATTTCGGTTGTTCTCTCTTCTCCACCTCTATACTCCATATATCCGTGGGAACAGGCCTTTGTCTTATCAACATTACTCAGAGTCTCGATCGAGGAGCCTTCACTAAACCATATCTTTATTCTGGCCTCCTCTGCACGCTACAGTAGTATGATGCCCGCTCTGGCGTCGAATTCTTATGGACTGCGTAATACAAAGTTTAACTTTTTCTGCTTGACAAGACCCTATAAAGGACAAACCCGTTAAACCCCCAACCTACAGCAAGACCACATCCTCCGGATACACCTTTATACCTTCGCTCGTGATCTGGAACGGCCTCAGCTGTCTGTCGTGGCGCAGGCCCCTCATCTTCTCCACATGGACCACGTTCGTAAACCTCCCACCAAAGAGAATCACACGGAGTAAAATCACGCCCTGTGTGAGAAACTCCTCGAAGAGATACTCACGATTGCCCACCGGCCCCCTGACCTCCGAAACCAGCAAAACGGTACAGCCTAACTCGGCCAAGTTCTCCATCAGGTCCTTAACAGCATACCACCTCTTCGTCTCGTCCGGAAACTGCATCTTGATGATCGTCAATGGATCGATAACAACCCTCTTTGCCCCAACCTCCCTTATTTTCCTCTTGATCTTGTCAATCAAGTTAGAAAACGAGAAGTCGGCACTCCCAATGTTGTAGCCCCCTAATCTCAAGTCACCCGACAACCGGCGGATCGGCGACGCATCGATCATCACGAGCCTCCCCTCCTCCTCCAGTTTACCTAGATCCCAGTTGAACCCCGACATGACCCTCTTAATGTCTTCAGTGTTCTCATCCAAGGAGATGTATACACCCGTTTCATCGCATTGAGTCGCCCCACTATAGAGAAACTGAATCGCAAAGATCGTCTTTCCGGCTCCGGGATCACCGATGAGAAAAACCGTGTAGCCCCTCGGAATCCCCTTCTTGTCAAGAAGCTCATCCATGCCGGGGATGCCCGTGGAAACACAGTCAAGACCCTCCAACGTATCCCACCGAAGGCCAAGAACCCTATACTAGTCCTTCTCGAACCCCACGCCTATCCGCTCTAAGCCCCTCCCCAGTTAAGGCTACTCACACATAGACCCCGCGCTATCATGGAGTTGCCCCTAACACCCTTTTTAAAATTACTACAGAAATCGATCGGAATACACAATAAACCTTAAATCGATTGAAATACACAATAAACCATAAGGATCGGATCGAACACACGACTTCGCAGATCAGGGAGAACCCCATGAGAAAAACGATGAACCACAGGAAGGCCGTCTCACCGATCATAGCCGTCCTACTCATGGTGATAATTGCCATCGCCGTCGCCGCCGCCGTCTACACAAACCTCGTGGGCATCATAGGCACAACGGGAGAGTCGGCCAAGGGAAGAAAAAAGACAACCCTCCAAATAGACAGCGTCGAAAAATACAACTCCACTCATCTAAAGATATACGTCAGAAACACGGGTTTCTTCGACGTCGATTCCATCGACCTCTTCTTCGAATTCGAAAACGGAACCGTGCTCACCGGAACCATAAGCAGCACCCTATCAGCAGGGTCCAGCACCTCTGGCTGGATAAACTATAGCGGAAAAACACTGACCTCCGACAACGCCTTCGTCGCGAAGGCCGTGGGGAGCGACGGATCATCCACGTCTTATCCCTGGATAGCGCCCTAGAGTTATACACGCCGAATGTTAGGCGCTGTACATTCACGCTGATGGAGGAGCCAACGAAACCACGTCGCCCATAACCTTTCTCAAAAAACTTCGGTCACGAAAAATATGAGTGAACCCACATCTTCAAGGGTTTAGGCGATCAGTACGTGAAGCTACGAGCCACCACGTTTCCCCTCTTCGTCACCAGCTTGACGACGTAGACCTCGCCGACGGAATAGGTGTAGGTATCAATGTAATACGTCGCATTTATGCTGTGGGAGCCCGGGTCCAAGTAAACATCATCCAGGTCGACGGAGGCGTGGCTTGCTTCACCCGTAATCCACAGCTGAACGATCTGCACAACCAGAGATCCCTCAACCTCAACGCTCAATTGAACCGGCCCCGTACTGGTTCGATACCGCTCAGTCACGTTTACATAGTTGGGGTAACACGAGAACTGCCTTGTTGTCTGGGAGGTCCCCACGACCCTAAAGAGAAAGTGGTTGGAGTCGCTCACGAAGTTCGTGACGTTTCTCTCGATGTATAGAATGGGTATCAAAACCTCATCCGTGGTGTTCAACTCCCTCGTGTCGAGCAGCAGCCAATCGTTAAATTCGAAGTCGTAGGCGTAGAGGGATTGTTGAACACCAACCACGCTGAAGTTCCCGGAATAAGCCACACTTATGTTCGCGGGGTTGGGCTCGAGCAAAAAATCGAAGTAGAAATCAACGGACCTATAAATGACTCTAAAGGCATAGTCGTAATTCACGCTGCTCCAACTCGACCCCCCATCCGTCGTCTTCTTCGCCCCCCCATCGGCGTAGAGATCCGATGCATCGTTTAGCCCCCACAGATAATATTTCTGTGTACCTCCGGAGTCACCCTCCTGCCTCAAAACCAGCCAATACGTCTGACCTACCACCGCGTTGAAGCCGGGAAAATCGAAGGCAACCCAGCTATAATCCCCCTTCATAACGTTTTCCTTGGGAACCGTAACCGTGGCCTTGAGACCGCTCGAACTCATATCGGGGTCTCCGCCAGAATCCAAACGTATTTCACCAACCAAGCCAGCTACCTGATCAGCAAAAGGCCCGGCCCGCTTCACATAGAGATCAAAACCCTCCAGGTTCCTACAACGTGGAACGAAGGATTGAGCCACATATCGATCTGTTTGAATACCCTGAGAGTCCGCTGTCTGAGTCAACTGTTTGAGATCCGGGGTCTTCGTAACATTAGCGTATGAGTCATCCCGATAACGGGTGTCGCCGCTATCCCCCGACTCCCAAGAGCCCGACAAAACCTCATGGCCCGCCCAATCCCAGAAGGCCTCCCCTCTTCCAAGCGCCACACCTTTTATCTCGACGTTTTCCTCGGCCCTTTCCCAGTCGAGTTGGTTAACCCGCTCCACCGTTCGATCGTATGTGCTTCTCGTGTCCGTGATGGAGAGAAATATGGCGAAACCAGCCACGAAGATCATGGTGACGAACAGCATGCCGATGATGGAGGATAGGCCCCTACGCCCTCGCCGAAACCTCATAGGCGCTACCCCTCACGCTGACAACCTTGACCTGATAAACCTGACCCGAGACGTATGAGTAATCCACGCTGAACGAAGCCGTTCCGTAGACGTCTACCTCAACACCCAGACCCCTCTCAACCAGCGCATCGTCGACGTAGACGGCGTCGACCTCCAGGGGAAGGCTCCCATAGTTGTAGACGCCAATAGTGACTTCGGTCCCATGAAACCAGACATCCACTATCACGAACCGCTCGGACATGGAGTCCACCTTAACGTCAACGTTCATCTTATACAAGTTGTACTCCGACTGCATGATCATCTGACTGGAAATGTACGCCGCTCCCCCAATCGAGACGAAGGCGATGATCATCAGTAGAGTGCTCATAATCTCACTCACCCCACGCCTATCCCCACGCAAAACACGACACCAACCAGAATTTTTGACCCAACTAAACGCCTACTTCAACTCCTCGATCGACTTCCGAATGAAGCGTGACCACACCCCCTTCCCCTGCGAATCGAGGAAGACCGCCTTTTCTAGCTTGTCTATGTTCTTCTTCATCTTCTTCAACTTGTCAATCGCCTCATCGTAGCTCTTGCCCTCCACGACCGCGATGTTGAGCGCCCTAGC
>JBHHXX010000101.1:0-5015 GCA_046757245.1 Candidatus Geothermarchaeales archaeon | reverse complement strand
CCGAGGCTTCTCAACCTATTCGTGTCGACGCTCACGGTGTAAACCTTCCCCGGCGGCGTGTAGAGCAACACCCTGAGGCCGCTGGGTAGTTTTTCCCTCCTCAGGATCATCCTCTTGAGGTTGTCCGTCACCACCACCCCGCCGAAATAGGAGGCCGAGGCGTCGTCGAAGGCCCCTGTGATCGACACCCCGGCTCGGATCGAGGCCTCAACCCCCATGTTCAGAGCAGCGAGATCCTCCAAGTTCCTCCCGAGGGCCGAGGTGGCTGCTAGAACGATGGCGTTGGAGGCGACGCTTGAACTCTTGAGGCCCTTCGCGATGGGGATGTCGGACCACGTCCTCACCCGGGCGCCTAAACCCTCAACCCCAAACCTCTCAAAGACGGCCTCCACAGCTTTCACCGCCAAACCCCTGTCTTCATCGGGGTGATCAACGATTTCCACCTCTATTTCATCACCCCCTTCGATGAGCTCCACCTCGGCCGTCGTCTTCAGGTCTATGCCCAGCGCCGCACCCTTGTAGGAGGCGATGGCGTTCACGATGGTGATGGCGCCGTGGGCAACTGCCCTACCCCTCATCCATATCACCCAGCGCAGAGACGGCGGCCTTCTCCATCACATCCCGCGGTGCCTCGAGGCCCGTGAAGAGCTCGAAGGCCCTAAGCCCCTGTCCCACCAGCATGTCTAGGCCTCGGATCACCCTCGCCCCCCTGTCTTCAGAGTCCTTGAGGAGCCTCGTCTTGATGGGTGTGTAGACCACGTCGAAGACGACGTGACGCCCCTCTATGAGCTCCTTGGGAACAGGGGTTTCATCCTTCTTTGGGTGCATGCCCAGTGGAGTGGCGTTTACAACGATCTCTGACTCGCGGAGGAAGCGCTTGAGATCTTCAGTGCTCAGGGGTGCTGCAGTGACCTCCAGGCCCCAGTCTCTTTTAGCCTCCTCGGCGAGCCTCAGAGCCCTCTTCAGAGACCTATTCAGGAGGTAGACCTCCTTGCAGCCCGCCTTCACGAAGTAGGCGATAACGGCCCTCGCGGCGCCCCCGGCCCCTAAGAGGGTGATCCTTTTTGCGTTAGGAGATACGCCCGCCTTTGTGAAGGCATATTCGACGCCATCCACGTCGGTGTTGTAGCCGATTAGGCGATCTCCCTCTCTAACCACGACGTTCACCGCGCCTATTTTCTGGGCGCCTGAGTCTACCTCATCTATGAGCTTCAACATAGGCGTCTTGTGAGGGATGGTTACATTGAAGCCGGAGACGCCGAGGGCTTTCAGGCCTTCGACGGCTTCCTCCAAGTCTGTTTCCTCAACCTGAAATGCAATGTAGACGCAGTTTAGCCCTAGGCTTTGAAAGACTTTGTTATACATCTGGGGTGAGATGGAGTGGTTGACGGGGTTGCCTATCAGGCAGAAGACCCTCGTCGCCCCGTTAACCCAAGGCCTTGAGGACATCGAGAAAACCCCTCAACTCGTCTATGGAGAGTTGTCCAGGTGCCGTTCCCTCCAGGGGCAGAGAGACGTAGGCGATGGGGCTGCCCAGGATTGGAGCTAAGACCCTCGAAACCACGCCCATGTGCCCCATGGCAAAGGCCACCAGCCTCCCATCCTGAGGTTTCCCATAGAGCCTGAGCACCCTAACGTTGTCCGATATCGAGTTAGCCCTGGTGACGATCTTACCGATTTGGCCAATTTTGAGGACCTCCGAGGCCTTCGCCCTCAGCGTCGAGACCCCCGGGGTTCCTTGGAAGTCGTGCCATGAAGTGATGACGGAAACGCCTTCCTCTCGGGCTGCGCGGATCAGGTGACCCTCGGATTTAACGGCTGATAGCTCCAGATCTATGTATGCGGGTGAGAGGCCTATCAAATTCTCCAACACGGTGGCTCTTTCCCCTTCGTCTCCTCGAAATTTCCCTCCTTCCTCTCTTGACCTACAGGTTAGAATGCAACGGTTCAGATAGGGTTTCAATATGTCCTCCAGCGTTTCAAGGTTCATCTCTCTGAGGTAGTCGACCCTCACCTCGATGAGGTCGGCCCCAAGCCCTTGGGCTTCCCTGAGTTTGACACCGACTTCTCCTGGGGTATCCCCCCCTATGGATAGGCAGAGTTTGAAGCCGGGCAAGTATACCACTACTTCTCGACTACGAACTCGTCCACCTCGATGCCGAAGTGTCTCCCCGTCGTGGGCTTCACGTAGGCCATAACCTCATCTCCGGTTTTGACCTCGGTCACGGAAATGGGGCCTCCATCCTTCTTGACGAGCTGGATTGTTTCAGCGTTCTGGAGCAGTATCTTACCCTCCATAGTGTCTATCTGGGCCTTCAGGAGTATGAGGGGCCTCCTCTCTATCTTTGATCTTCCGACCGTGGCCACCCGGGTTTTACCCTTCCCACCCACGATCAAAACCCGGTCTCCAGCCTCCATCTCCCAGAGGTACTTGGTCTTCCCGCCTGGGAGCAGTATGTAGCTGTGGATGGGCCCCGCGTTCACCCTGAAGGGCCTCGGGGCGCTAAACTTTGAGCCGATGATTTCGCTGTGGATGAGGAAAAGAAAGTTGGATTGACTCCCCACGAGCATGCCTTCTCCAAACTCGAGGAGCGAGGTGGTGTCCACGCAGACCCTATCCCCGACCCCAACCTCCCTAACCTCGGTCACCCTCACGGGTAGGAGGGGGAGCCAGAGGGTTTTGAGGGAGGAGATGAGGTTTGACGCCCTATCGATGTCCTCCGTCTCTGAGAGAGAGTAGACGACGCCGTCAACGCCCAACTCCAAGACGTTGAACATCGTCTCCACCTCACCCATCTCCCAGATGTTGACGAAGACCTTCGTGCCCCTCCGATGGAGCAAGGCCACTATGTTCTCCAAGGGGATGATCCTCCAGCTCTTAGCCTCTATGAAGAGGGCTGAGGCCCCCCTTTCAGCGGCCTCTAAGGCCTTTTTTTCATCGGCTTTCTCCTTTATCTCGTGCCAGACGGCGAAGGGCTTCTCTGGGGGCTGCGACAAATCCTTATGTTCGATGATGTGGACGTCTCCCTGGTCGCCATAGGCATATAAAACGGCGTCCTCTAGGGGCTTCTCAACCCTCTTCTCGACGATGAAGGACTTGAACCCCTTCGATGTCGCGTAGTCCAAAAGATCCTCCGTCCCTCGGAGGTCTAGGATGATCTCCTTTTCCCCACCACTCATTTCAGCGCCTCTAATGCCTCATCCACGCTCGCGCCTTCCTTTATGACCATTGAAAGAGCCCTCACAACGGCCGTGGGTTTGTCGTGCTGAAAGACGTTTCTCCCAAAGGTCACGCCCATAGCCCCAGCCTCCATGGCCCCGGCGACCATTTCAAGAACCTCCTTCTCCGTCTCGCACTTGGGTCCCCCCGCGATCACCACCGGGACCGGGCTGCTCCTCACCACGTCTCTGAAAGAGTCTGGGTCACCCGTGTAGGTGGTTTTAACGATGTCCGCTCCCAGCTCCCCGGCGACCCTGGTCACGTGGGCGACCACCTCGGGGTCGTTGGGGTCCTTTATGTTCTTGCCCCTCGGATACATCATGGCCAGGAAGGGCATGCCCCACCTGTCGCAGTCGTCGGCTACTTGGCCCAGCTTCGCAAGCATCTCTGGTTCCTTCTCATCCCCGATGTTGACGTGTACTGATACCCCGTCCACGCCTAGGAGCACTGCCTCCTCGACGCTCCCGACCCTGACCTTCCAATTGGGTACCCCCAGCGAGGTGCTCCCAGACAAGTGCATGATCAAGCCTAGGCCGGGGGGCTTTGAGAGAGACTTGATGATGCCCTTGTGCACGATGACAGCCGTGGCTCCTCCCTCTTGGACCCTATTGATCGTCGACTCTATGTCCTTGATGCCCTTGACGGGGCCTATGCTTATGCCGTGGTCCATGGGTACGCATATCATCTTTCCCCTCTCTGTTATCCTGCTCGTCCTCAGTTCCTTACCCGAAACCATCATTCCCACCTCCTATAGATATTTTTCGGCCACGAGGAGCTCGGCCGTTAGAAGGGCCGTGCCTGCAGCTCCCCTGATCGTGTTGTGGCCTAAAAGGGTGAAACGGAGCGATTTCTCATCCAGTCCGCGTCTTATTCTACCCACCGTGATGCTCATCCCCGAGATCGATCCCGCCATCCTGTCCAACCTCGTCTGTGGCCTGTTAACCTCTTCCCTAACGATGATGGGTTTATCTGGGGCCGTGGGGAGACCCATCTCCTGAGGCTTCCCCCTAAAGTCTCGGAGGAGGTACTTGACTTCTTCCGCGGAGAATTTCTCGTTTGACTCCACATAGACCGATTCCATGTGTCCCTCCAGCGTTGGCACCCTGTTGCAAGAGGCAGCGACCCTGATTTTAGCCTCTGAAACCGATTCACGCCGCATTTCTCCGAGGATTTTCAAGGTCTCCCTCTCAACTTTCTCCTCTTCGTTCTTGATGTATGGTATGACGTTGTCATGGATGTCTAGAGCGGAGTGTCCAGGGTATCCAGCGCCTGAAATAGCCTGCATGGTCGTTACGATAGCCTTGTTTATGGGGAGGGCGTCGCAGAGGGGCTTGAGGGCGAGGGCGAGGTTTATGGTTGTACAGTTGGGGTCGGTGACTATGAATCCATCCCAGCCCCTCAGCCTCTTCTGAGCGTTTATCAAGGCGAGGTGATCGGGGTTGACCTCGGGGATGACCAGGGGAACGTCTCCATCCATCCTGAAGGCGCTGGCGTTGCTCACCACCGGGAACCCAGATTTTGCGAGCTTGGGTTCCACGCTTCTCGCTGAGTCTGAGGGGAGAGCCGAAAAGACGATGTCCGCGTCCACATCGCTGGGGTTTGAGGGGGTGATTTCGATTCCCCTCGTCTCCCTTGGTATATCCGGCTCCAAGAGCCAGTTCACGGCTTCTCCGTAGATTTTCCCGGCTGTGGATCGTCCAGTGATCGTGGATACCTTGAACCACGGATGGTTCGAAAGCATCCCCACGAATCTTTGTCCGATGATTCCAGTTCCACCCAGAACGGCGGCCTTGCG
>JBHHXX010000100.1:0-5271 GCA_046757245.1 Candidatus Geothermarchaeales archaeon | reverse complement strand
TGTTCTCAAGCGCCTTAAGCCGCATCTGGGATAGAAGACAGCGTCGGCACACCTTACACGCTTGAAGTGCCTAGCGCAAGCTTCATCGCTCGAGAGGAAGCCTCACGGAGAGACCCACCACAAAAATCTATATATGAGAGAGCATTCAATACATTGATGACGATGTTGCTGGAAACGAGGTCCGTGATGAAGAAGTTTGGGGAACTAGTCGCAATAAATAACCTAGATTTCAAGGTTGAAAAGAGGGAGATAAGAGGTCTGATCGGGCCAAACGGGTCCGGTAAAACCACATTACTCAACATGATAAGTGGATTGTACAGTCTAGATGGCGGCAACATTTATCTAAATGGTGAACGCATAGATGGGCTCCCACCAAACATCGTCGCCAAGAGGGGTGTGGCCAGAACCTTCCAGATCAGAAAACTCTTCCGGAGTATGACCGTGTTAGAGAACCTACTGGTTCCTGCAATCGCGACAGGTTCACACCATGATTTGATCGAGGCCAAGGAAAAAGCCCTTGAGGTATTGGAATTCCTTCAGATAGAGCGATTAAAGGACGAATACGCGAAAAACCTGTCCGGAGGACAGCAACAATTGCTTGAGATTGGGAGGGGTCTTATGATGACTCCAATCCTCTTCCTCATGGACGAACCCTTTGCGGGCGTCAACCCCGTCATAAAGGAGCAGATAATGGGTTCGATAAACAGAATGAATGAGGAGGGGGTCACGTTCATCGTCGTGAGCCACGAAATGCCGAGCGTGGCTTATATCTGTAAAAAGGTTACAGTCTTAGACAGAGGCGTCAAGATAGCCGAGGGCACCATGGAAGAGATATCTGAGGTTCCCGAGGTAATCGAGGCCTACCTGGGGGGTTGATCATGCTATTAGAAGTCTCTAATGTGGTATCGGGATACTACGAAGATATATGGGTTATAAGAGGAGTATCGCTGAATGTAGAAGCGGGGTCCATCGTCAGCATCATAGGTCCCAACGGAGCCGGTAAATCAACACTGCTAAAGACGATAATAGGGCTTCTGAAGCCGAAGGAGGGTAAAATCGTGTACAAGGGTAGTGATGTGACTGGTCAAGAACCCTATAATCTGAAAAGGATGGGGATATCCTATGTACCCCAAGACAAAAGCTTCTTTCCCCAACTAACAGTTAGGGAAAATCTCATGATGGGCGCGTGGGTCATCAAGGAGGATAAGAAATTAGTCGAAGAGAGAATCGAGCAGGCCTATGAAAGATTCCCTATCCTCCGCGAGAAAAAGGATACCAAAGCGACCTTCTTGAGCGGTGGTCAGGTAAGAATGCTGGAGATCGCCAAAGGCATAGTCACAGACCCGGATCTACTCATCCTAGACGAGCCCAGCGCAGGCCTGCAGCCAAACTTGGCGGCCGAGATCTATAGGAGCATCCATAAGAGAGGGAAGGAAGGCTTGGCTATACTCCTTGTGGATCAGAATGTAAAGGATGCCGTCAATATATCCGATTACGTCTACATGGTCGAGATGGGTGAGATCGCCCTCGAGGGCCCCAAAGAAAGATTTATGGAGAGGCTTAGAGATATAATAAAGTCCTCACTCTTCCAATGGTACGAAAGTTAAATTTAACGGGCTTGATACGACTGTGATAAAATTAGAGAAGGATCAATGAGATGCCAGATATCCAAGCATGTTAAATGCCGGGAGTTTTTTATAGAAGAACTTTTAGGCGACTCTCTCTACTTCACCAAAAAAGCCTGTGGGTTTGATCGCTAGGATGACGAGCAGGAAGACGAAGCCGTATAGATCTCTGTAGGACGGGTTGATGAACGCGGTTCCCATGATTTCGACCATACCCAGTGTAAGTCCACCGACGACGCTTCCCATGATCGAGCCTAGTCCGCCAATTATTATAATCTCGAAGCCCTTCATGGTGGAGACGGCGCCGCATAGGGGGTAGACCATGAAGACCGGGGTAAGCAGGGCTCCGGCGGCGGCCGCGAGGGCCACGCCTATCCCGTAGGCGTATCGATCTATCTTCATTGGGTCTATGCCTGTCACCAGGGTACCCAGTCTGTTTTGGGCTGTGGCTAGGAAGGCTCTCCCCATCCATGTCTTCTTTATGCCGTAGTAGAAGATTCCTAAAATGATCACCGTTCCTATGAAGGCCATCAACCTACTTCCGCTCATGGGCAGGGTGCCGAAGTAGGTGCGTGGAAAGTATTCTGGGGTCGAATGTACGTATGGTCCATATATGACGACCGCTATGTTCCTGAATAAGACTACACAGGCGATCGTAATGATGGTTACGTAGTCATCCCTCCTTTCGACTCCTCCCACGAACATGGGTTTCAAGATGGCGTGTTGAAATGCGATCCCGAACAGGAAGACGATGGCCATCGATACGGGGATGCCTATAAACCAGTATTGCCACCCGAATACTTGTTGGACCAGAATCCATTGGATATAGGCGCCGATCATATAGAACTCCCCCATGGACCAGTTGATCATCTTCATTATACTATAAATGAAGGTGATTCCTATGGCCATCAGACAATAGATTACCCCTGTGATTATCCCGAGAAAAAAATATTGGGAGAGGAGGAGTGGATCCATTTACGCTCCTCTCAATATGGCGGTGCCACGTATTCACCCGTCGCAGACTCCTCTGGGTAGATGATCGTCGCATCCCCAAACGTTTGTAGATTCTTTGTGTATTGGAGGATCAACATCGGTGGAGACCACTGATGCCAATACGGACCCTCCTCCTCCTGGAATGATACCTCTGGGCTGTTCCAAGTATAGAAGGTCCCAGTCATCAAAGCGTCCCATATAGCGTCTGGATCGGTAGAGCCCGCCATCTCGATGGCTTGTGCCATCACGTTGATCTCAGCGAAGCAGTTTAAAGCGGCGTAGATGGGTGCCTCCCCATACTCCTTGTAGTACAATTTTATGGCTTCCTCGCCGAAGTCGGTAAAGGACATGGAGGGGTGGTAGTAGCTGATAAAGCAGATTCCCACGCCCTTTTCAGGTAGGGTCTCCCAAAACTCGGGTTTGACTGGCCAATCATGTGCGCCTAGCTGTGGTACGTCGGGGAACAGTCCAATATCGTAGGACTGCCCAGTCATGAGGCGTGCAGCCGCGCCGGTCATGATGTTTATCACCAGGTCAGGCTCCCACGCCTTGATCTCAAGCAGCTGCGGTGTCATGTCTACCGCAGCCATGGGAGCTATCATAGTCTTCAGCTCGACGTCGGGCGCGATCTCAGGCTTGTATTTCTCTGTTGCCTCGATCAATCCTGTTCCATAATCGGTGTCCTCGGCTAGGATCGCAACTCTCTTGAACCCCATATCCTTAATCCAGTTCAACCAGAGCTTTGCTCTGTCTGGATCGATGGCGTGCATCCTAAAGGTCCACTTCAGGTGCTTCTCCGTGATCTTCTTACTGGAGGCTTGCACTGACCAGATGGGTACTCCGTACCTTTCCGCCACTTCCTGCGTCGCGAGCATTACTGAGCTGTGGTACTGCCCTAACACAGCCACAACCTTGTCCTTCGTGATCAACTTTTCGATCGCTGCAACGCCCACCTCGGGGGTACCAGCGTCGTCCTCAACGATGACCTCAACTGGCCTCCCCAAGATACCTCCCTTATCATTTAAGTACTTCTCAGCTAGCAATGCTCCCCTCCTGATGTATGCGCCGCTCCCATAGGCTCCCGGGGGAGACAAGGGACAAAGTATACCGATCTTGATGGGGGCCGCTGGCGTCGGTGTTGGTGTCGGTGTGGGCGTAGGCGTGGGTGTGGGTGTAGGCGTTGGCGTTGGTGTGGGTGTCGGTTTGGGTGCGCCAATTATCTTCAGGATGGAATCTACGTCCTTCGAGACGCTTCCTAAGTCCGATGAGACGTCGCCTACTTTACGTGAGACCTCTGCCAGGTCCGATGAGACGGAGGCTAGATCCTCTGAGACCGATGACATGCTCTTAGACAAGCCTGTTATGGATGCTGAGAGAAGGTAGACGGAGCTGCCGGAGACGATGATGGTGACGATGAGCAGCACCATTATTATGGCTTCGGTGGTAGTGACTCCTTTACGAGACGTCATTCTTTTAACCTCAAAACAACTCTTTTGGCTTACCAATTTAAGTGTTACTCAATTGTTAACTTAGGGTATTTCTATCGGTAAGATACTGTCAAGGGTATGGCTATGACGGGGGCTGAGAGCAGGCTCAGAAGGGAGGATCTGAAAAAAGACTCGGAGAACCATAAATTATAGATCTCAAAAAGTATCGATCGAAAAAATCTCAATGCAAACTAGGTTAACATAACCTCTTTTAGCCGTGAAGTTTCACCGCTTATGCAGTCTAGCGTAGATACTTTGGAAGAGTCCCATGAGCCCTTCTCTAAAGAATCTAGCAACGAGAATTATGACAGCCGCGAACAGAACCAACCTGATCTGGCCGTAGACTCGAAAATACTCCATCAACACCTCTACTATCGGCGCGCCGATTATGGGACCGAAGAAATCGCCGAAGCCGCCGAGGATCACCATCATGATTATCAACGCCATAAAATCGAATCTTATAAAGACCGGGGAGATGAGACCCACGTAGTGGGCTTTGAAAGCCCCCGCCATACCCACGAACAATCCAGTTATAGAGAACACAAACTTCTTCCACTTAACGGTATCCACGCCCATGGCAGATGCCGCCTCCTCATCTTCACGTATAGCTCTCATGTATAAGCCGATCCTCCCAGCCACAATCTTATACATAATCGCCACCATCACAGCCATCATGGCAAAACCCACGTAATAATAAGGAACTTTGCTAGCCGTCAGGAATAGTCGTGGAGCGTGCAAGCCTAGATCTCCCCTCGTCCATTCATACTCCATCCTAATAAAGAGCTCAAGGCTACCGGCGAATGCCCACGTGGCTATAGCCAAATAGATCCTTCTCATCTTCAAGGTCAATTGTCCGATTAAGTAGCTTGTCACCATGGCGGATACGCCTCCGATAAAGATGCCATATAGGGGAGGGACGCCTAGGTTAACCGCTAAGAGAGCCGACGTGTATCCCCCAACAGCAGCGAAGGCGTTATGAGCTAGGGAGAACTGGCCCGTAAACCCTGCGAGCAGATTCCAAGTACACGCTAAGATGATGTAGAAAAAGCTGATGATCGCTAAATGCATCGAATAATCATCTAAAAATAAGGGGGCAACTACCGCAAACAGCGAAACCAGAATTAAAAGGATTTGAGCGGGTTTCATCCTACATCAACTACGTGGCC
>JBHHXX010000099.1:0-5389 GCA_046757245.1 Candidatus Geothermarchaeales archaeon | reverse complement strand
GGAGGCGTGATGCTGACGACGTCTCCATCCCTCAACTCGACCCTCTCCAAAGCGTCCAGCTCCACGAAGACCTGGTTCACCGTGATCCTCACGTTGCCCCAGGGCCTCCCCGTCCCCACGTCGAAGAGAACTTTTTTGAACCCTTGCCCGTATCGGGCACAAAGCTCCTCGAGGACCCGCCCCAAGTTAGTTTTTCCCTCAAACCTCAAATCGACTTCCTCTACGCCCGCGATGTTCGAGAGGATGGGGAGCAGCCTCACTCTAATCCTTGGCACCCCTCACAGCCCCCCTTTTCCCTTGAAACCCGGCAGGAGTTTATGCCTTTCCAACTCCTCGGCGGCGTCGTGAAGCCCAAGCTCCATCAGCGTCTCCTTGGTCGGTATCCCGGTCCTCACATCCCATCCCCGGGCGTCGTAGTATTCGTCCAGCAACTCCTCCTGGGGGAACACGTGTCCCTTGCCGGGGCCCTCGGGTATGGGCTCCTTCAGGAACCTCTCTGGGAAGGCGTCGTCCCTCCTGGTGATTCCCTCCCTCACGTTGAAGGCTCTAGCCAGGTTGACGACCCTCTCGGCGACCCTCATCAAGTCTTCCACCTCAGCCCTAATTCCGGTGGCGGCGGAGTATAGCTTCGTCGGCAGCTCCAAGGCCTTCCTCATGACGATGGGTATCGAGGAGGCGTAGGAGCAAAGACCAAGCAGACAGGTGCCCAACATGTTTTGAATCGCGTTCAGATGCTCGGTCCACACAACCATCCTCCCCTTCCCCCTCACCCCGAGCAGGGTCGAGGTCTCCGCAGAGCCAAACATCTCCTCCCCGAGCTCGGGCGTCCCGATTCGCTCGAAGACGGCGAGGGCCCTGGTGTGGTGGGACCCTATGGGCGCCGTGAGATAGCCCAGGCCGTAGGCCTTCTCAACCCTCGGGTCCCCGGAGTCGATGTCGACGCCCTTCACCACCATGGCGTACCTCCCCGCGGACCCCCCGATCTTGGACGCGGCTCGTAGGGTGCCCTCCGCCAGCACGTCTCCGAAGCCCTCCCTGAGGGCTATCTTCTCGATCAGCTCTAGGATGGCCTCATGGTTGCCCCAGCTGAGGTCGAGGCCATCCGCGTCCTCCCTCGCCAGTATGCCCCTCTCATAGCACTCCATGGCGAAGGCTATCACGCTCCCCGTCCCTATGACGTCGAGGCCGTATCGGTTCACCAGCTCGTTCGCCTTGATGATCGATTCGAGGTTCGCGTTTCCACACCTCGACCCGAAGCAGAGCAGGGCCTCGTACTCGGGTCCCTGGACGTGGGTACCCGCGTAAGGGCCTCTCTCGATGGTCGTGTACCTATCACACCTCAGGGGACAGGCGAAGCATGACCTCACCTTCACCAAATAGCCCTTGTTCACAGCCTCACCGCTGATGTCTTCGGCCCCCTCGAACACCCCGGTTTGAAGGTTCCTCGTCAGAAGGCTCCCCATGGCGTTCTTGAAGTTCACCAGGGCCGTCGTCCCATATCGGGGGGCCAACTCTGAGCTCACGGGGTCGTTCTCAAGGACCTCGGTGAGTTCATCCACCGCCTCCTGAAAAACTTCGAGGTCCGCCACCGCCAAGTCTCCCGTGCCCTTCACCGCCACCGCCTTCAGCCTCTTGGAGCCCATCACCGCCCCCATCCCGGTCTTGCCGGCGGCGCTGTTTCCATCGATCATGACGCAGGCCAGCCTCACGAGGTTCTCCCCCGCGGGGCCGATGGCCGCTACTTCAACCTCCCTTTCACCTAGGTCGCGCCTAAGGATCTCGCTTACCTCCCAGGTGTCTTTGCCCACAAGGGCGCCAGCGTCCCTCATCTCCACGGTGTCATCGTTTATCCAAAGGTATGTGGGCTTCTCGGATCTCCCCCGGATCACCACCACGTCGTATCCGGCGAACTTTATCTCGGGGGCGAGGTGGCCCCCAACGTTGGAGTCCCCATAGATCCCGCTCTGGGGGGACTTGGCCGAGACGATGAGCCTCCCAGCCGTGGGGGCGGCGGTGCCGTTGAGGGGTCCGGTGGCGAAGATGAGGATGTTCTCGGGGTCCATGGCGTCCATGCCCGGCCTCAACTCATCGAACAAAATCCTCTCCGTGAAGCCTATGCCCCCGACATAGCTCCCCGCGAGGCCTCTGGGTAGGGGTTTTTTCGACAACTTCTCCCTCGATAGGTCTACGTCGAGGATTCTCCCGACGTATCCACCCTCGTATTCCTCCATGCGTCGTCACCTACCGTCTCTCCCTGGCGCCCTCCCTCTCCATCATGATCTTGGCTAGACTCTCCCTCTTCATGCCCGCCAACTCCTCCTCGGTGGCGAGCCTCAAGATCTTGGGGGGGCAATACCTCACGCAGGAGGGTTCTCCCCCGCAAAGATCGCACACGATGGGGAGGGATTCCTCTGGGTGTATGTACATGGCTCCAAAGGGGCAGGCATCAACGCATCTCCCGCATCCGATGCACTCCTCTCCAACGATCCTCACGGCGTTGGTTTTCTCGTCCCGGGTGATGGCTTCAGCGGGGCAGGCCTCGGCGCACGGGGGTCTGAGGCATTGGAAGCAGACGATGGGAGCGTCTATGGCCGGCTCCCCCCTCAAAACCCTTATCGCCGACTTCTTCGGGTTGTAGACGCCCCTGTGCTGGAGGGAACAGGTCAACTCGCAGAGCCTACAGCCCGAGCACAACTTAGAGTCCGTGACTATAATCTTGAGTCCCATTAAACCCACCGCGTCAAGATGGACTTTTCAACCTACCATAATAAAGCGGAAATTAAAGGTTTTAGCAAAAACTTATCTTCCACGGCTTCAGATTCAGAGTGACTGAGCTTGAGATGACGTTGAAGAGCGTTATCCTCGACCTAGACGGGACCATCATAGATTGCGCAGAGAGATACTATAGGACCTTTAGGGACCTCCTCTTCCAGCGAGGAATAGATGTTCCAAGGAAGGATGACGTGGTGAGGCTGCGCCGCCAAACGGGTCTCTCATCGGGGGAGCTCCTCGAATCATACATCATATCCAAGGATCTGAGGGGGAGAGGCGCGCTGATATCGGAGATCTATGAGAGGAGGTTAGCAATCATAGAGGATTGGAAATACTTGAAGCTCGATAGGGTTTTTCGAGGCGCCAAAGAGACGCTTAAGAAACTCAGGGACATGAACCTGACTTTGATGCTGACAACGGATAGGAAGAACAGGGAAAACCTGATGAGGCAGCTGAGGAGTAAGAGACTCAAAAAATATTTCAGCGAGATACTCTGTGGAGGCGACCTCCCGGGCAAGGGGGCGATGCTTTCCCATATAACGGCGGAGTACTCGCTCCGAAGGAACGAGTTTCTGCTGGTCAGCGACACGAGGGGCGACCTGGAGGTGGGTAGGCGCATGGGTGGCATAACCGTGGGCGTTCTCTCGGGTTTGGAGTCGCGCAACCTATTGCTTCAGTCGAAACCCGACTACATCATAAAGAACATATCGTATCTACCCAGGTTGATCGAGAAAATATCGCATGAAACTTAAAATATTGTATCGAGATTTAGCGGGCCCGCCGGGATTTGAACCCGGGTTCTTCGGCTCCGGAGGCCGACGCCATATCCAGTCTAGGCCACGGGCCCCTAAACCCTTAATCGTAGAGAATCTTTTTATCCTCTGTCCCAGCTTCAAGCAACAGAGTGGCTCCATCAAAAAAAGAGGGGGTAAGACTTATCGGATTTAACTTAGGGTACTTTCTCGTATATGCCCAGTTCCATTAGTTTCTCTTTTGTGGGTACGCCGTTTTCGTCCCAGCCACGGTGCTTATAATAGGTCTCGATCGCCTTTTCTATGCCTATCGGAACCTTGCCAGCTGCATCACCTGTAGCCTTGGGTTCCATCAGCCTCTTCGGGAAGGCCATATCGTCCTTCTTTGTGATGCCGTATCTCAGGTTTAGTAATCGACAGAGGTGGAAGATGCGTTCCCCAGCTCGGCGCAGCTGGCTAAAAGACCAGTTTAGCCCCGTTGCCGCGTTGAAGGTGTTGAGTAGGTCTGTTAGCGTATATTCCGCGAAGAACTGGAATTTGCAGTGCCCCAGTGAGTTGACTATGTTGTTCCAGTCTTGCCAAATCGCGGTCGTCTTCTCCGCGTTCTTCCACGACCAGCGCTCATCCGGAGGAGCATCAGGTTTCCCAAACTCCGGAAGCACCAGGTTTACGATGAACAGGTGCTGTGGGTTGCCTCTCTCGTGACAAGGTCCCCTAGCCGTGTCTGTACAATAGGCCAGTCCAGCAACAAATGCGGCTCTGGGATCGTGGGCCGCGATCTCATTCCCCTTCTGCTGAACCGCCCAGGCCTCAGAGCCCTTGCCCGTCGCTTCGGATGCGCGTTTGACGCCCTCGCCGAGGAGCCATCCGAGCTTCGTTTCTCTCAGACCGATCCTCCTGGTCATTTCTACCATGGCATCAGCGTTTCCCCACGTAAGCTCTAATCCCTCGGTGTCTTGCTTTGTCAAGACGCCCTTCTCATAGGACTCAAACGCCCATGCAAGCGTCGCTCCGAGCGATATCGTGTCTATAGTGTATTTATTGGCCAGCACGTTGGCCATGCATACCGCCTCTAGGTCGTCGATCAGGAGGTCGAACCCTAGCATCGCGAAGCTCTCGTACTCTGGACCAACATCCTTCATCGCATATTTGCCGCTGGGAATCTCTATCCGTCGGTGACACCCCAAGACACAGTAGATACAGGGCCAAGGTTTAGCGTTGAGTTGCTCCGTGTAGTTTGGCGCGCCGAGGTTCTTCACCCCCGACGGAAACTCGCCGAGCTGCCAATTCTTGATTGGGAGATTTCCTTTCTCATCGAAGGGCTCTGCAGCAAAGGATGTGCCGTGTTTTCTTAGGGTCTCACCGTGTTCATAAACTTTTTTGTTTATCTCTTTGTTCAACTCGGATAGCCTCTCCGGATCAGCAAATTCGATTTCCTTGGTTCCCTTCACCGCGACTGCTTTGAGGTTCTTTGATCCCATAACACCGCCCATGCCAGTTCGACTGGCGTAGGATCGGTTTTCATGTCCGATACAAGCGTAGCGGACGAGTCTCTCTCCTCCCTGGCCAATACACGCTACTTGAACATCCTTTTCACCGATATCCTTAATCAGGGTGTCATTTGTCACGTAGGAGTCTTTTCCCCAGAGGTAAGACGCGTCCCTGAGTTCCGCTGTATCGTCGGTTAACCAGAGGTAGACGGGTTTATCTGCCTTGCCTTGGAAGACTATCGCGTCGTGTCCTGTTTTTTTGAGCGATACTCCGAAGTATCCGGTGGCGGCGGCTTCACCGTTTATACCGCTGAGAGGCGATCTAGCGATGACATCCCACTTCGCCGCTCCAGTCTGTTTGATCCCGTTGAAGAT
>JBHHXX010000098.1:0-5442 GCA_046757245.1 Candidatus Geothermarchaeales archaeon | reverse complement strand
CCTAGGTTGCAAAGGATAATCTAGAGAAACAAGGATTAATAACCATGTTAGACGCTCAATTCTTCACTTAAGTATCTTGAAAAATTTATATTTAAAATATGACTTTTTCATATTTGTGGTATGAATGTTAAAAGTAAAGGTTGGTTCGAGGGGTCAGATAGTGATCCCCAAATTAATTAGAGACAGTCTGGGCATTAGCAAATATGTTGGATTAATAATGAGAGACAAGGAGATAATCATCAAGCCTCTGATGGAAAACGTGGTCGACGAATGGGGTAGGATCGCAAAGGAAGAGGGATGCGATGTAGAAAAAGACTTGATCTATGGAGACAGGCTCTATAGAGAGGTATTTTAATGTATCTAGATTCCAACCTCTTCGTGTTTGCCCTATTAGATAAAACCAGGAGGGGGGACGACACAAGAAAATTCCTCGGAGAACTCCATGAAAAACAACGCGCCATCACCTCCTCCCTCACCTTTGACGAAATAATGTGGGTTCTGATAAAAAACAGGAAAAAACACCTCCTAAGAACGGCTATAGAGGGCATCTACTCCATCGTAAACCTTGAAATCGTTGGGGTTTCCCCCCTCATCCCCATATTAGCCTTAGAATTGATGGAAAAATACGATATAATGCCTAGAGACGCGTTTCACGCAGCGGTGATGCAAATAAAAAACGAAAAGGAAATAGTAACTGATGACAAAGATTTCGACAGGATTGACGGGATAAAAAGAACGTGGTTTTGAGCCAATCCATCACGTAGCTATACCCGAGGAACTTAATCCTTAATATGAATCATTGGAGTTTTTCCCAAACCTAAAAACCTTCAGAACAATCGTCCAACGCGCCTTACGGACAGCCATAAAAAAGGGCTGGGGGCGAGGATAGAATCTATATGAACGCTCCAAAGTCCCAAACGGGTAATAGATAATCACTTTTCCATTGTTTATCGGATGCGCTATCGTGCCTCTAGGAAATTTCACCTTTGAAATATGTTGATGGATCTACTTACTCATAGGAAAAATGCCATCAATGCCGATTGGTAAAGAAGTTCTATCTCGAATTTTATAAAATTTTTTCGCGCTTAAAGAACACGGCTTCACCCCTATGTCTCAGCGGTTCTTTCTGGTATTTTGACCGCGTATTCTTCCACGGCTTGGTTCATGGCTCGACCGCCCAAGGCCGAGTCCAGCATGATCAACTTCTGCACTATCTCGTTTTCCTCGTTCAGCTTGTAGAGCTTCGACTTCCCTATCTTTCTAGTCACCCTCACCACTCCAAACTCCTCGAGCTCTCTCCAGTACTTGAAGAAGGTGCTTCTGCTCATGTTCAGGCTCCCGATCAGCTCGTTCTTTGAGTAGTCGAAGAGCCTGTTGTCTAGGAAGAAGTCGATTATCCTCAGGGTTGGGCTGTTCCCGAGGCACCTTATGAGCAACGTCTCCTCCATATCCATCTTCCCCATCACAAACAACCCCTCAAATCAACAGACATGGGAGTCCGCCAAACGGAATCACCAAACCCTATACCCCAAAACAGATATTTATCAAAACGTCATAGGATACACCACCTTATGACAAAACCCACCCCCAGCACAACCCCCAAACACATATATCTGTACGCAGACCCATCTAGGCTAGAAATGATCGACATCAGCGAGAAACCCTTCGTCTATCGTGAGGCCGTGGCCGAGGGCGAGATCTCCCTCAGACGGGAGACCGTTGAGCGAATAAAGGAGAAGAAGGTTAAGAAGGGAGATGCCATCGAGGTGGCGAAGGTGGCGGCCCTACAGGCCGTGAAGAGCACCCCGGAGATCATACCCTTCTGCCACCCCATCAAGATAACCTCCGTGGAGGTCTCCCACCGCCTCCACGAGAGATCCATAGGTTTCACTGTCAAGGTTAAGGCCTTGGAGCAGACGGGCGTCGAGATGGAGGCTCTCACGGGGCTCTCCGTCGCCCTCCTCACGGTTTGGGACATGGTCAAGGCCTACGAGAAGGATGAGGAGGGAAACTACCCCGAGACGGGGATCAAAGACATACGCGTAAAATACAAGGTTAAGAGGCCCCGCCCCTGAGAGGCACCCCTATACCTCAAAGGCCCCAAGAGAAGTGTCCTATCTGACCGAGACCCTCATCCTAACTAGTTTGTTCAGCCTACCCATGTTCTTCCTTCTTAGAGACCCCTATCTTCCCGCGTCTCCTCTTGTATAGGTAGTAGATGGGCACCCCAACGGCGGCTACGGGTGTCAAGACGATGACGAGCGCCATCAAGCCCTGGACGATGAGGAAGAGACCCCACAGCCCCGCCTCTATGCCGGCGCCCCAGTCCACCTCGGGGAGTTGAACCAACGGCTCAGGTGGGCTCGGCTCCGTGAGGGCGACGGTTATGGTGGCGTATTCAACCCTCCTCTCGAGAAACCTCATCTGCCCTGTGAGGCGCTCGATGGTCTCCCTCGTCCTCATGAGCTCCCTCTCAACCTCGAGTATGTCCTTCACCTCGACGGCTTTCTCGAGGATGAGGAGCAGCCTCTCCTCCTGTCTCTGGGCGTTCCTCAAACGAGCCTCCAGGTCGACGTACTGCTCCGTCACGTCCTGGCTCTTCACGTTCCTCTCCTTTACCTCCCCTATCTGCTCAACCCTGTGGATGACGGTGTAGAAGTCCCTCTGGGGGACACGGATCGTAACAGAGCCTATTCTTCGCTCCTTCTCTCTCGAAAAGGACATCTGGGAGACGAAGCCACCCACGCCCTCAGCTATGCCCTGGATTTGGCTCGTGGCTGAATCAACGTCCTCAACCTCAATGTCTAGCCAGGCGTTGTATATCACCATCCGCCCCGCGATCTCCAAGGGAACCCCCAGCTCCACGGTTCCAGCGGGAATCGGTGTGGGGGCGGGTGTTGGGATGGGAGCGGGCATGGGTGGTGGGGCTTTTCCCTCCCACCGCGCAGTGTAGGTGGGCATCCCGGTGTAGAACATAAAGCCTAGTATGAAGCCTGCAACTATGATCCCCAAGACGAAGGCGGCGACCAACAGCAGGGTTCTCCTCGTGGGTTTGATCCTCTGCATTATACCAGATAGTAATGGCTATGAGGTTATATACCTTTTAGCCCTAAGTATGGGGTGTGGTGGAGAAGCCCTTGGTGAAGAAAGAGCACGTGCTAAAGGCACCCGAGAAGCCGCGCTTCTCCGTGATCACGGTGAGCACATCCCGTTACAAGACGTTCAGGGAGGGGAGGGAATACGTCGACGTATCCGGGGACAGGGCCATCGAACGCCTGGAGGGCTCAGGCCTCGAGTTCAACTCTAGATACATCGTCCCCGACATGCCGAGGGAGATCAGGGAGGCGGTGTTGAGAACCATCTACAAGGATGAATCGGACTTGGTGATCCTCATAGGCGGGACCGGCATATCGCGGAGAGACATCACCGTCGAGGTTCTCTCACCCCTCTTCGAGAAGACCCTCACAAACTTCCCGGCTCTCTTCACCCTCCTCAGCTACACAAAGGTGGGGTCAGACATCGTCACCAGCAGGGCCGCCGCGGGAATCATACGCGGAAGCCTAGTTTTTTGCCTCCCGGGCTCCACAGATGCCGTTCAGCTGGCCATCGAAAAAATCATCGTCCCCCAGGCGAAACACGCATTGCACCACCTAAGGGAAACGTAGCTTTCCTATTTTGAGGTGAAGAGAAGCGCCTCCTGAGCCTTAACATATTCCCCGAACGCGTCTTCACGCCCATAGCACTCCAAACATATGCAGGTGTCTCCCCCCCTCAGGCAGTGTTCGTTGAAGCCACACGCCTCACAGTCGATCTCTGATCCACAGATGGCGCAGTCCTTTAGGATTTCTAATTCTAAATCGAGCTTCTCCCTGAGGATTTTTGCCAGGCGCGTGGTGTCTGTGTCACCGTCGATGTAGAAGCCGCCGCCCTTCCTGTCGTATTTTAGACCGGCTCTCATCAGCGCCTTGAAGAGGTCTTTGCCCACGTAGGGTAGTCGAAACCTCGTCAGCCTCTTAACCCTCACGCCCCCTCCCCTCAAAGCTCGATCTTGGCCAAGATCTCTTCATCCCTTTCATCGAGCCCCATGCCCCTGGATAGCTCCCTGGAACCCCTCTTTACGTCGAGGGATAGGAAGGGTAGAACCTCAAAGACGGCCTTCCTGGCTGATAGGTGTAGCCTTCGGCCGACCTTCTTGGCCGCCTCCATGGTCCTCTCCCGTCTCGAGGCCTTAATCGCCCGATACAAGACGTAGTCAGGAATCTTGTTGACATAGAGGATTCCCGACCCCCTGAGGATGGAGAAGACGCCCGCGAGCATGTACATGAGCTCCCTGAGCATCTTCCACTCCCCCGTCCGCCTAATTCTTCCCATGTGGACATCCATCCTCGAAAGCAAGTCCAAGGCTCTGCTCCTCGTCTCCACGTCCAAGCTCGATGAAGCCACGGCCTCCGCCAAGCCCCTATAGACGTCTTGGGGCGTGGATAGGGAGGCCGAGATCAAGGCCAACACCCTCTCCTCGTCTTCCTCCCTCAAGACGGTGTTGATGGTCTCCTGGAGGGGCAGGGTCTCCACAACCCCCTCGACGGCACCCCCGGTCGCGCTGATCTGAAGCATGTTCACGGCCAGCCTAGCGTCGCCCCTACTCTTCACAGCTATATCCTCCACGACCTCGTCGCCGATGGAGAGACCCTCTGCTCGGGCGATCCTCTTGAGCAACACGACAAGCTGCCTCGTGGTGAGGGGCCAAAGCCTGATGACCTTAAACCCCTTGAGCAGGTCTCTGTGCTTGGCGGGGTCGGGGAAGTTCGCCGAGAGAACCATGGTCATCTCCCCCTGCCTCGCCAGGTTGAGGAGGGTGCTCAGGCCTCCACGGTCCGCGGTGCCATGGATTCCGTCAACCTCATCCAGAAAAACCATGACCTCGAACTTTTCGACTCCAATATAGGGATCCAAGGGCCTTGTTTTGGGGACCTGTCTCAGGGCATCTTCAAGTCTTCCCTTAGTTCGAACGTCGCTTGCATTCAGCTCAAAAACTCGGAAGCCAAACTGATTAGCCGCAGCGTAAACCAGAGCGGTTTTACCCGTTCCCGGTGGGCCAACCAAGAATGCCCCCATCTTCTTGGATCTCTTACCCCTCCTCTTTCCCCTCAGTCCAAGAATCCAGTTGACGAACTCCTTCTTCGCCCCCTCGTTTCCCACGACTTCCCCAACAGTTCTGGGTCGATACTTCTCGGTCCACATCAAGGCTCTCTGGCTACCCCTCTCTCCGCATCAGTTTTACGAGTTGAGCCAGTAGGGCCGAGAGCTGGATGTCCTCGTTCGCACCCTCGATGAGCCTATAGTCGTATTCGGCTAGGACCTCCGCGACTTCTGGGCTGAGCCCACCGGCCTCGCTTAGAGCCCCCATGATGAGGCGTATGACGTCGAAGCCGCTCAGACCCA
>JBHHXX010000097.1:0-5564 GCA_046757245.1 Candidatus Geothermarchaeales archaeon | reverse complement strand
CAACCTTTCCCCATCGTCTAGCTTCGCGCCCTCCACGCCGACTCGGAGGATCTGGATGGCCTCGTCCATGGCCTCCCTATCCACCGGTCTCGGGACCCCGTCTTTCCCACCGAAGGCGAAGGAGAATTTCACGGGGTCCCTCCAGCTGGGCGGCCTCCCGTAAACAAGTTCCCCTATCAAAGCAAGACCCCTAACCGTTGAGGGTCCGATGCCCTCTAGGTTGAGGAGTTCTTCATAGTCCTTGGGCTGGAACTCGTAGGCCCTCTTTAGGGCATCCCAATTCACCCTCTTGGGCATGTAGAGCGTCTTTACGATGCGCCCCCGCTCCTCGGGGCGATCCTCCGACCACTCGGTTAATCGTCTCTGATGCATGGGCACGATCGATCTGAGCAGTTGGCCGACCCTCCTAGGGCCCTCCTTGACGATGTCCACCGAGATCTCCCTCGAGGTGAGGCTCTCCCTCGCGGTCATGTCGAGGACCCGAGTGTGAACCTTGTCTCCGACGATGGCGCTGTGGGGCTCCTCGACGAAGCTCTTCAACCCGGTTGATATCCAGTGATACCTCCTAGCCAGCCTCTCCTCGATGTGCATACCCTGCTGGATGGTGACCCAGTCGCCGTCCTCGCTCATGATAAAGGTGTGGTGGTAGAGGGGGTAACCCGCTTGGATCGCCGAGTTGTCCACCTTCGCCGTGAGCCGACTCGCATAGATCAGGTAGTTCAGCTTCTCCGTGGATAACCCGATTTTCTCTCCGATTTCCCCTATCTCCGAGGGTGCCTCCCTAGAGTACCTTCCCTTCCCGCCGCAGAGGGCGACGCCGTGCTCCTCTACGGAGAGGGCTGCCTTGAGGGCGCTGCAGGTGACGGTGGTGGCGCCGCTGGAGTGGTAGTCGAAGCCCAATACGCAGGCGAAGGCTTGGAACCAATGGGGGTCTGCGAGCCTCCTCAGAAACTCCCCGCGGCCATACTCGTTGATTATAACGCTACTTATTTTCCCGCTCAACTTGACCATGCGTTTGAACAGCCAAGGTGGTGCACGCCCCCCGTGTAGGGGTAGATGCACCACGCCGATCCTCCTCACGATCGCCCACCGCGTCTCTAGGTTCCCTGATAGCTCAATAAGACTTGAGGATGGCTCCCATAAAAGGGTGACTAGTCAAGATGCCCATCTCCACCAACTTTCGGAAGTCGAGTTTGGGACCTCCCCCTAAATGGGATATGCCCCGCAGGTTCGGCAGTGGGTGGCTCTCTCAGCCACGTTGGAGTTGCAGAGGGGACACACCCTGCCCTCGGGATCGGTTGGGTGTGGAACGCCGATGATCGATCTATAGGCCTCATAGTAGAACAACTGCTCCTTATCCCGGATGGTCACCCCCTCCTCTCTTAGGATTCTTTCCCTCTCACCCTCAAACTCAGCGTCCGGGATCTTCCGGCTGAAGAAGCTCGGGAGTATGGCGGTGCCGGAGCCAGATTCGATGGGCGTCTTAACCCTCCACACGACTTCCTCTGGTAGAATACCCTCGAAGGCCCTGCGGAGGACCCACTTCCCCCACTTCCGCCCCTTATGGCTTCGAACCTTGTGCCGTGAGTCCAACGCCATCGCGTAAGACTTAAGCTTAGGGTCGAGGTAGGGGAGCCTCGCCTCCATCCCCAGGGTCTCCGCTAGGGTGATGGATGAGAACCCCATCGAACCCCACATTCTTCGCAACTCTAACTCCAGCCTTTCTTTTCCCAGTTCAAAGAAGAAGCTGTATCCGGCGAAGAGTTCATCGCATCCATCGCCCGTCATGACGGCGTTAAACCCCTCGCCCATAGCAATGCTAAGGCCTACGTGTATCGCCACATCGTTTCGTATCTCCACCGGATCGAATGACCTCATCGCTTCGACGACCCTGGGAACAACCGCATACAACTCGTCTTCGCCGAAACAGTGAACGAAGTGTTTTAGACGTAAGTTGTTGGCCACCAATGTGGCATATTTGACGTCAGGTGCTGGAGCACCCTTAAACGCAACGGTGAAAGCCTTTAATGGAACAAACCTTGATGCGACGACCGCCAAGATGCTCGTGTCTAGTCCTCCGGATAAGAGCATAGCCTCGGCTAGATTTCGCTCCACGGCGTCCTCCAACAAACGTCGGAGTGTGGAGCAGATTTCCTCTATCGATGCGTTCGTGACCATCGGCTTCCTCCACCACATCTCGAAGTGTGGTTTTTAAGGTATAAGCATAATGCTACACACCGTCACTATTCACAAGGCTTCGATGTGGGGGATTATGGGAGAGAACACCCGCTCCTCCTCCACTTCAGCCTCTTCCACACGTTCAGGCCACGTGGCCACCGCGCCCAAGAGGCTAAGGGGATTGATCGATCTAAGGCCGCCTTCTGGGTGCGAGGTTCCTGAGGTAGAGGCACTCACCCATCGATATCTTGACCTCATCGGCGTCGTAGTCATCGGTCACCTCAACGGGCGCCCCCCTGATGATGACCAGCGGCCTCCCCTCATCGGCCTCGCCCATCAGCAGATGCGCAGCCGCGGCTAGGTCGTCGGCCACGTTCACCCGGGTGATGTACAATGTTTTCCCATAGAGGTCTTTTCCACCCCTCATATCCACGACGGGCTTTATACCCGCCATGCCAAGCGCGAAACCGGTACACCCCATGCGTAGGGGTTGAACCTTGCTGTCCACCAAGATCACGCCGATGTTTGCTCGGGTTTTCCGCTTGATTACGTCCCGAATCATCTCCGCCTCCTCGTTGGGATCTTCGGGCCAGAGGGAGACGTAGCCCCTGGGTACGTTTGTGCGATCGACGCCCGCGTTGGCGATCATCACACCCCCCTTCAAGGTGAGGAGGGCCCTCTCGGCGCCCCCATAGACTTCATCAGCCTCCCTCAGGACCAACTCCACGAAGCGCGGATCGAGTCCACATTTATGAGCCAAACCAATAGCTCTTTTGGACGGGGCAACCCCTCCGAGTTTTACGACCCTACCCTCGCTGACTGCCACCACCTTGTCTGCCAACGCTAAGACGTCGCCATCCATTAGTCTTTCCCCCTCCTTCCTAATCGAGTCTAGGAGCAAGTCTATGACGCTATCTCCCCTCTTGATCAGAGGCGTTTCAACCGGGATAAGGAGCATCGATCATCCCTCTGTCGCCATAAAATTAAAAAGCTCTTCGAAACGGCATCCGGCACGGATGAAAACCATCTAATATGAACCCTGAATATAAATTTCTTCTATCGGATTATTGAATTAAACTAAACCTAAGAGGGCTCCGTTTGCGAATACAAGCACCTCAATCTAGAGGTTTAAGCGAGCCTATTCTTCTGAAGCCCCTGATATTCACGCCTCCCGATGTTAAATTGTATAGCTTTACCGATGTTTTGGTAGCGAGCCACTCCAACAATTTTTTCCCAAACCTAAGTTTCAGCCTTTTCTCTTCCAAAGACTTTAAAACCCTCTTCGAGTATCTGCCTATCTCATCCCCAAAGTCCATACCCGCCAAGGTGACGGCATCGGCCCCCATGGCCACTGCGAGGAAAACCGCCCTATCGCCATCCGTGAAGCCCCCAAAGTTGTATATCTTATCGATGGGTTGAGCCTGAGTCGTCCCGAGAGCCTTGGAAAACCTATGGACGTATCGTCTCAAGGAGGGGATGTTGTCGCCGTGGGCGTGGATCACGATGAGGGCGCCCCTTCTCTCGGAGAAAGCGATGTCTCCCATATTGCCATCCAAGTCCGTGACAACCACGTCTGGAACCCTTCCCAGCACGTTCAATAGGGCCGATGTGGCGCCATCCGCCGTAACAACGATGAGGTTCTCCAACGTCTCCTCGCCTCCGAGCCTCTTCAAGTCTCCTTCGAGGGAGGGACCAGCTCCAAAAACGATTACCCGTCTTCCCCGAATCAGTTTTTCTGCTTCCTCTTTTCCTAGGGCCTTGGCTCCCAGAAGTTCGTTGAGGAGAAAGGCGGCCCTTTGATCCTCTTCCCTGTTGTAGCCGAAGGCTCTCAGGATTTCATCGTACCAGGGCCACCAATCTTCGAGGCTTATGGCAGTGTCCAACTTCGACGCATCGCCGCCTAACGATTAGGACAAATATACATGTGGGGACGTATTTTTATTAAGAGAGGGCGTGGTGAGGCGAGGAGAGTGGATGCTTTGACCATGAAGGAAAGCGTAGAGCCCAAGGTTAAAAGGAGGATAAGGGTCTTGATCGCTAAGCCCGGCTTGGATGGACACGACAGGGGAGCCAAGGTTGTGGCTCGAGCCATGAGGGACGCCGGAATGGAGGTCATCTACATGGGCATCAGGAACACCCCCGAGCAAATCGTGGAGACGGCGCTGCAGGAGGACGTAGACTTCATCGGCTTGAGCAGCCTCTCGGGTGCCCACATG
This sequence comes from Candidatus Geothermarchaeales archaeon, assembly GCA_046757245.1. GTDB lineage: Archaea > Thermoproteota > Nitrososphaeria > Geothermarchaeales > JAUWBL01 > JBHHXX01. Next base: position 1,170 of record JBHHXX010000097.1, on the reverse strand, counting down.
CACCTCTTCTCGAAGGTCTTGGAGTTGCTCAAGGAGAAGGGGGCCGGAGACGTCCGGGTGATCGGTGGGGGTATAATACCCACGGAGGATCAAGAGCGGCTCAAGAAGATGGGCATCAAGGCTATATTCGGACCTGGGACGCCTACGAGCGATATCGTGGACTTTGTGGAAAGAAGCGCCTCAGAAAAGGGATAGTTGATGGGTTCCTCAACGGACCTCGTGGAGGGAGTTTTAGAAGGGGATCGCAGGTCGCTAGCCCGTTTGATCACCTTGGTTGAGAACAGCCAACCCGGATATCAAAAGGCGATTCAAAGGCTCTACCCCCACACGGGTCAAGCCCACATAGTGGGGATCACAGGGCCCCCTGGTAGCGGTAAATCCACCCTCATAGATCAGCTCATCAAGAACTGGAGGAAGGTGGGTAAAAGGATAGGGGTTCTCGCTTTCGACCCCTCTAGCCCCTTCAGCGGGGGGGCCCTCCTAGGCGATCGAATCAGGATGCTGGAGGCGACACTGGACGATGGCGTCTTCATCCGGAGCTTTGCTACGAGGGGAGAGGTGGGCGGGATAACAGAGGCCACAGGAGACATCATCAAGGTTTTAGATGCATTTGGCAAGGACGTGATACTCATCGAAACGGTGGGAGCAGGTCAAGGTGAGGTGGATGTAGTAAGGGTGGCTCACACGGTCGTCGTTGTGGACGTTCCGGGTCTTGGAGACGAGATCCAAGTCCTGAAGGCGGGCCTTATGGAGATAGGGGACATCTTCGTGGTAAACAAGGCGGACAAGGAGAACGCGGATAAGAAAGTCGTTGAATTAGAATCGATGATTGGGCAAAACCCCCATAAGATGCATAGTGTGCGCATCGTTAAGACGGTCGCTACGAGGGGAGAGGGTGTACAAGACCTCCTCGAGGCCATTGAGAATCATTACAGGTATCTTAAGGAGACAGATCTCTTCTGGAGGATCGAGGAGGAGAGGAGTAGAAGAGATTTGATGAGGGCCATGATCGATAAAATGAGCGATCTTGTTTTAAGAAACGTTGGCGAAGCCGCGTTCAACAGAATGGTTCAAAACGTGGCGAAAAAGAAGATCACACCCCACGAGGCCGCTGATGAACTCTTGAAGAGCTGGATGAAGAATGCCTGAAAAACCCTTTATCGAGGGAGC
>JBHHXX010000096.1:0-5991 GCA_046757245.1 Candidatus Geothermarchaeales archaeon | reverse complement strand
AAGGGAAGAATTCCTCAAACTTTTTAAGAAATCTAGTGGGGAAACCTATTCCTGACCTGGGCTTGAGAACAGTGGATTGTATTGCAGGCTTATAAGGAAGGCAGATTTAACTTACAAGGTCCATAAGTCTCCATGGATACGGTGCTGGAGGCGGAGTGGGCGTCGGAGTCGGTGTGGGAATCGGCTTACCCTCTTCAGAGCCGACCTCCTGCTGACAGCGGAGAGCCCAAGAGACGAGGAAGAATCCCGCGAAAGTCTTTGACCCCTTCGCATGAGTAAGTTAGTTTGTCACTTTATCGGTTTCTTCTTCCAAATAGGCATCAATAAAATCGAAGCAATAAACGCACTGACTATCCAAAATCCAAAGCACGCATCCCACCCGATATTATCAATCAAAAACCCAGAAGCTATGCTTACAATCGTCGCACCGAGATATCCAAACCCATCAATAAACCCCGTAGCGGAGGCACTCCCTCCCTTCACAGAGAAATCCACAGGCATTGTAGCAACCATCGTCACATGAGCACCATATGTACAGAACCCAATCAATGCAAAGACGATCAACCCTAACACCCAAGTTCCCACGGGGATCTGAGGATACAACCAAGACAGTGTGCCCAAACTGAAAAGTAATATAGAAGCAACGATCGCCCTCTTATCCTTCAAATACCTTTGTGACACCCAACCAGAAACAATTGCCCCCAAAGACCCAGCAATCGGAATCACCGCAACCTTTAGAGACGCTAAAGAAATCGTCGCCTTCTGCACCTCGAACAGAAACGTGGGTGCCCAAACGAAAAACCCATATCTAACCACATCTACAAACAAGAATGACAAAGAAATCAACCAAATTTCCCTGCTCATAAGCGTATATTTCAACGTATTCCTCAAACCAATAGACTCGACTTTCTCGTGTACATTATTCGGATTATCCCTGATAGCCAAGTAATACACTATCGAAGACAAACCAAAAATCGTTGCTGGAACCCAAAAAACATATCTCCAACCATAATAATGTGCCAAATATCCAGCAAGCAACCAAGACACCGCGTTTCCCACTTGGTAGCAAGTACCATAGAACCCCATAACTTTTCCCCTGTCTTCAACAAACCAACTGCCTACCAACTTAACATTTGGAGACCAACCCATAGACTGAAAATATCCGTTGACCCCCCAAACCATGATCATTGTAATCAAACTCCCTCCAACAAATCCAAAAACAAAATTGGCAAGAGCAGATACAATGATTCCCAATGTAACGAGTCTTCGAGCACCAATCAAATCCCCAAATTGCCCATTAACGACTTGACCAACAGCATAGGTTGCGAACAAGGCACTTCCCACAGCACCCAATTCCGTCTTGGAGAATCCAAACTCTTGAATAATCTGAGGAATAGCGATGGAAAAGTTTGCTCTACACAAATAAAAGAGAGCATAGCCTATCCATGCAAAAACGAAAACCCTCCTCCTCCAATACGTAGACCGCGCGTCCATCGATTCGCTCATTATCCATCGACTACTCAAATAGATGTAGGTTTCTCCTCGCCGACCTGAGGTCTTGGAGGGTATCGATCTCAAACCACCCACCCTTGACGTCGACACTATAGACGGGGTAACCCCTGTCGATGAGCTCCTGAATCATATCAGTCAGATACGCCTTCTCAAGGGAAACCGAGTCGTGGAACCTATGAGACGCCCTGAAACCACACCACGGGTTGTCGCGCACCCTATGGTAGTTCCTCCTCAATATCTCCGCCCCCCTCCTCGAAAACTTGGCCAGCCCGATGAACTCGCCGTGGGCGACATCCGGATTCATAAACTTAGAGATCTTCACCACCCTACCATTCTCAACGACCACAAGCTCGGCCTCGTCGATCGGATGCAGAGTTCGCCCCTTGTACCGCGAGAGCCAATCAATATCAACGACCAGCTCAATATCTCCCCTACTCCGCAAAAGCTTTCGAAGAACGCTCGGCCTGTAAAGGATGTCTGAATAGGAGAACACAAAGGCGTCGTCCATCTCACCCTCGGCATAGAACAATGAGGCCAGAATGTTGTTATCCTTGTAGTCTGGATTGTGATAATACCTTATGCCGGGATGGTTAATCACGTCGCTCTGGTGCCCCGTGACCATGACGATGTCGTCTATGCCATTCTGCTTCATCGCCTCAACTATCCTATCTAGGATTGTCCTCCCACCCACGTCGAGAAGACACTTCGGCTTGTCTCGGGTGAGGGGCATCAGACGCGTACCTGGGCCGGCCGCGACGATTATCGCCTTCATTAACTAAGCAGAAAGGTATGCAAATATTTAAAAATTGTTGCCAATATAGGCAACAAATTAAGCCTAGTTTCATATTTTAATGATCGAAAAACATAAAACTGTTACATAGTTAGGAAAAAATTTATAGTATACGTGCTCGACTTATTTTTAGGGAAATCGCCATGGACGTAGACAAGGTTATTTCGGCCCTAAACTCAAAGACCAGAAGGATCATTCTGAAAGCCCTGGCAAAGTACCACGGATACCCATCCGACGCATTGACGGTGCAAGAACTCCTATCTGAACTCAGCCAAGACCCCACATTCGACGTCAAATATCGAGAGTCGATATACAAGGCCCTGGAAAGGCTCGTTGACTCAGGCCTCGTTGAGAAACACCACGAAAAAGGGAGAGGAATGTGCTACAGAACACTAAAGAAGAAAATCGAAATAGACTTGTCAAACGAAAGCGTCAAATAAAGCCCTGCAAAACCCATGACAAGATGGAGTTCCAACATGAGACACTTAGAGACCTTCACTAATACCTCGTTTTACGGTTGGGCTCGTAATTCTACCCTATGATTCGCCTCTTTCTAAGCCTATGCGTATTAGACCCTATTCTCTTTCTTCGATTTGATGAACGTAAGATATAATTTCTCAGGCAACTTATGTATTAACGCATCCATAGCTTTATACCAGCTGGGACCATACACCAGAAAAAGCCTACAAGACCTACCATAATGCTTAAGATTGTAACCTGATTCGCGGTGATATTCGTATAAAGAAATAACTTTGTTTCTCTATCCATCCATATCAATGAAGGAGGCACTCTAAGGGATGGGCAGAGAAACAAAGTCGTACGCGACAAGGTTGTTGAAGGCTACGTGAAGAAGCAATAAAGCTGGGATCCATTGCCTCTCATTAAGTATCCTGAACCACGGTTTCTCGCTGATTATCCCCGCGAAGTGCTCGACGCCCTTACCCGCCAGCGTGAGTATCGAAGGATACAAGATGAAGGTGAACCTGAAGTCAGAGGGGATGAGGAAGAGAGGCGCGATCAGCGATATGAACACGACGTACTGCAGCTTAAGCGATTCCCCCGACTCCCGGGTGAAGCCCACAAAGGCGAGGAAGAGGCTAAACCAGAAGGCCCCAGCTAACGACTTCGCCAGGGGTATGGGACCAAAATTACCCTTCTCAAAGGAGCCTCTCACCGCTTTATCGTACCAAAAGATGTGACGAAGGGGGGATCCAACGTGATAGGTCCATATCAGGAGAAATACCGAAGAAATAAATATGAATACAACGAGTTTTTTGAAACCCATTTTCCTCAATGCAATCGCATACAGCAACGCGAAGACGATGCATACGAGAACAACTTCCCTCCCTAGGGCGCCGATACCGATGAGGATTGAGGCGAGAAAGACGTCTCGCCACCTCTCGTGGAAAAAGCATATGAGGTAAATGCCTATCAAGATGAAGAGGTATCCACACATATCCGTGAGCACCGCGGCTCCGTATATGAGGAGAGGCCTAGAGCTCGTGAATAGGATGGCGGAGTAGAGCGCCTGGTTTCGACTGTTCAAAACCCTAAGTGAAAATCGATAAAAAATCAGCGTCGCTAACAACCAAAAGATGCTGTTCACGATACCATATGCGTTGCCCACCCCAACCATGGGATCTAAGAAGGTGGCTAACCACGGAACGAGGGGACGAAGAAAGCCATAGGGGTCAACAGCCACGTTTTTGCCCTCAAAGAGATAGGTTATCTTGATATAGTGCCTGCTGTCCTCATAAATCTGACCGAAGTGAGTGATCACCTCGAGAAGAGTCAGAGAAGATAAGATGAAGTAGTGTTTACGCATCCAAACAGGCATACCAAAGGTGAAACCCATCTCAGAATCACCCAGGCCATGTTATCGCACTTTAAACCTCTTTAATAATTGATATAATATGATATATTAAGTTGATAGCGACCGATAGTTACTGGAAAACGGTGAAGAATCGTGGCGGAGAGGAAAAAGGAATATCTCCCCATCCTACTACCCAAAAAACTTCTGGAAAGAATAAGGGCGAGGGTGGAAAAAACCAAAGAGTTCTCAACCGTTGAGGAGTACATCACCTATGTTCTAGAAGAGGTATTCTCCGAGCTAGAAGGTGGAAAAGAGCAAAGAGTCTTCACCAAGGAGGAGGAAGAAGAGGTCAAATCCAGGTTAAAAGCTCTAGGCTACCTATGAGGTTCCTCAGCGAAGAAAGGCCAATCAACCAACATAGCCCTCCTAAGCATTCAGAAATGCAAGAAACATTAAAAAGAATACAAAACAAATATGAATTGAATAAAACGTAGTAATGCGAAATGAGCGGAAAGCCCCTAATCATCGCGGCACTACCGGCGTACAACGAAGAGAAAACAATAGCGAAGGTCGTGGTCCAAGCCTCCCGGCACGTCGACGAGGTCCTAGTGGTCGACGACGGCTCAACGGACATGACGGCGGAAATAGCGGAGAGGCTGGGAGGAATCGTTATAAGACATAGAGCAAACGTGGGCTATGGAGGCGCCATGGCAACCATCTTCAAGGAGGCCAGGAAGCGGGGAGTCGACGTGTTGGTGACGCTCGACGCCGATGGGCAACACGACCCGGGGGAGATACCCAAGCTCATAGAGCCGATCCTGAGGGGTGAGGCGGACATAGTGGTCGGGTCTAGATTCGCTGGGGAAAGGGGGGAGATGCCTAGGTACAGGGAGACGGGGGTAAAGATCATCACGGAGTTGACCAAGAAGGCGGCGAAACTCGGCTTATCGGACGCGCAGAGCGGATACCGCGCGTACAGCAAAGAGTCGATAGGGGCGCTGACGCCGACGGAGCAAGGTATGGGCGCGAGCACGGAGATATTGGTCAAGGCTTCTCAAAGCAATTTGAGGATTATAGAGATACCCATAACGATATACTATGAAGGGTTAAGACCCTCGACTCAAAACCCACTGGTCCAAGGGATAGACGTGGTGATGAGCACCATAAGGCAGGCCTCGATGAGGCGCCCAGCCCTATTCTACGGAGTGCCGGCGCTAATATTCACGGCGATCGGCATATTCTTTGGCCTTTGGGCTACGCAAATCTACCTCACACGACACGAATTTGCGACAAACATGGCCCTGGTAGCGGTCGCGTCCATAATGATTGGACTAATCTTAGCCACGACGGCTATCATACTGTTCACCATCATAAGCGTGATAAGGGAGGGCCTCAGCTCTAAGTGAAGAATCCACCATGAAGAACATCCTGACGATCGACGTCGAAGAGATCTTCCACACAGAATACGCCAAACAAGGGACCCTCAAAAGAGACTTTAAGACGCCTTCAAATCTACCGAGGGTGATCGAGCTCCTCGAAACCTATGGAGCAAAGGCGACCTTTTTCATTCTCGGAGAGATAGCCGAGATATTTCCGGGAATCCTGGAGGAGATCCGCGGTGGAGGCCATGAAGTGGCTTTCCACGGATACGACCACGAGCCGCTCTGGAGACTCACCGAGGAGAAATTCAAGGGGGAGATAGAGGGCTTCGATCAATTACTCCGAAGAAGTCTAGGGGAGAGGTGTATAGGGTTTAGAGCCCCCTCGTTGTCCTTGAACAACGACACCCGATGGGCGCTGAAAGTGTTGGCGGACGCCGGCTACAGATACGATTCGAGCATCATCCCAGCCAAGACGCCTCTGTATGGGAGCCCAA
>JBHHXX010000095.1:0-6086 GCA_046757245.1 Candidatus Geothermarchaeales archaeon | reverse complement strand
AAAGTTGTATACTTAAAGAAATTCTTTGAGAAATACTCGTAGTAAGTGTTTTGTATTCTTTGGATAAGCTCGGGGCTTTTTTCATCCCCTGAAAGAACGGCTTGTAATATGTCTCGCATGGATAAGCCGAGCATGCATAAAGCTCTTTTTTCATCTGGCTTGGGTAGCCCGTTCTGGGTCAACGCATAGCTCAGGGATTGATAGAAGATTCTTCGAGATTCGATGAGTGTGCAGTCTAGGTCGAATAAGATGGCCGATAAGTGCTCACCACTAATGGCGGGCGGCATTAATGTACCACCGCTGAGAGACGACTTATCAACGAATTCGTCAAATGGGTAAGGAAACACTTGGGCTGAATCCCCAAGCAGATCACGCTGTTTAAATTAATCTTGAGCCCTTAATAAATCTGTTTTAAGGAGAGTTCGCGAAAGTGCCGCTCCTCAGGTTCCGGGAGGAGGTCGAAGCCCAACTCAGGGAATGGCTGAGGGGGAAGGGCATAAGCGTGGACGAGATACCCCTCGAGAGACCACCCCACAGAAAATTCGGGGACTTGGCGACCGCCCTACCCTTCACTCTAGCCAAACGCCTCAAAAAGAGGCCCATGGACATCGCGGAAGAGATGGCGTCCTCCATGGAGCCAAAAGGCTTGATCAAGAGGGTTGAGGCTGCCCCTCCGGGATACGTCAACTTCTTCATAGACTTTGAGGGAATGGCTCGGCTCACGGTCTCCCAAGCTCTCACGGAGAAGGAGCGCTTCGGCCACACCCCCTTAGGTGTGGGGTTGAAGGTTCAGGTCGAGCATACTAGCGTGAACCCCAACAAGGCCATCCACATAGGCCACGCTAGGAACGTGGCCCTTGGAACCGCCCTAGCCAACCTCCTACGCTTCGCGGGGTATGAGGTCGAGGTAGCAAACTACATCGACGATACGGGCACCCAGATCGCTGACATCGTGCTCGGCTTCCTTAGGCTCGGCTTCGATCCCGAGAAACCCGATGTGAAGTTCGATCAATACTGCGGCGACGAGGTTTACGTAAAGGTGACGAAGACGCTAGAGGATTCGAGTGAACTCATGGACTTGAGGTCTGACATATCCAGAAAAATCGATGAGGGTGGAAACGAGGTGGCGGACTTCGCGAAGAAGATTGCCAAAAGGGTCCTCAGAGAGCAGCTAGCCACCTGCTGGAGGCTCGGGGCCGAGTACGACATCCTCATATGGGAATCAGACATCCTGAGAAGCAAGCTCTGGGATAAAGCCTTCGAGGAGATCAAGAGAACGAACCTCGTGAGATACGAGTCTGATGGGAGGCACGTCGGGTGCTGGGTCGTGAAGCTCACCGACGTCCACGAGCGCATCACCGAGGAGGACAAGGTCTTGATCAAGAGTGACGGGGCCAAGACCTATGTGGCCAAGGATATACCCCTGGCCATGTGGAAGCTGGGAAAACTACCCTCAACCCTTAAATATCGCCTGTATCTCACCCAGCCCAGCGGGAGGCCCCTTTGGTCTACGGCGATGGAGGGAGAGGAAAAACCCTTTGGCTCAGCCAACATGGCGATCAACGTCATAGGGTCCGAGCAATCCTTACTCCAGCAGCTGATAAGACTGATCCTCTCCTCCCTCCACGGGGGCGAGGTGGGTGAGAGATACATCCATCACGCCTATGAGGCGGTTTCCCTCAGCAGGGACACGGTTGAGAAGTACCTGGGCTTACTGGTTGATAGGGAGTTCCTCCACATGTCGGGGAGGAGAGGCGTCTACATCAACGTCGACCCCATGCTGGACCTCCTCAAGGAGAAGGCGATGTCTGAGTCTAGAGTGAGGAACCCCCACCTATCGGAGAGGGAGGCTGATGAGATAGGGGAGAAGATCGCGGTCTCCTCCCTCAAGTATCCCCTCCTAAGCCTAGACAGGGATAAGATGGTGATCTTCGACGTGGATAGGGCCCTCAACGTCGCCGAAGAGTCGGGCTCATACATCCTCTACGGATACGCGAGGGCTCAGAGAATGTTGGAAAAGGCGAAAACCGTGTCCATGCACCAAGACTTCGACGCAAAGCTTCTCCTCAACGAGGAGGAGAGGAGGCTGGTGGAGATGATCGCTGAGTTCCCGCTCATCGTATCCGATGCAACAGAGAACTTAAACGTAAAACCCCTGGCGCGCTACATGTTTAGCCTAACCCTTCAATTCAACAAATTCTACGAGAGCTGCCCCGTTCTAAGCGCTGAAAGGGAGGATTTAAGGAAAAACCGCCTCCTATTGGTTAAGGCATACACGCAAACCATTGAAAATCTCAGCAGAATCTTGGCGCTGCCCCTTCTAGCCAGGATGTAACCCACGCGTAACGTGGTATAAGCTTCTCAACTCGAGAGATCCCCTGTCTAGGCTTAACGAGTTCAAGTCTCAAAAGACTATGGATTTACTGTCTAGGGAGCTTTATTTCAAATTATTTATAGGTCCGTTGGCTAATCTCGACTTCCTGGACGAGGTTCAAAGTTACATAGCGTCTATGAGCACTTTGAGTAGCCGCACAACACACAGGTGTAGCACCCCTCAGAGAACTGTAGGAGGCCGTCACACTCTGGGCATTGAGGGCTTAAACCGTTGTATTCGTCTACGTCGTCTCCGAGGGGGTTTGACTTCCTCGCATCCTGAGAATCGTCTGTGACTTCTCCGAGGGAGAAGACTTCATGGAATGCGTCGTTGTCCCTCTCACCCCCCTTCCTCAACTCAGAGTATTTCTTCAAGGCCTTGCCTATCGCGTCTGAACAGGAGAGTATTTGACCCCCCCGAACCATCATGGGGGAAGGACACCTTATGCTTCTCAGCTGATCTATTACCTCGCTGACATCCACCCCAGTCCTAAAAGCCAGGGATACGAGTCTTCCAATAGCCTCGGTGTAGGAAGCTAGGCAGCCGCCCGACTTACCCAGCCGGGCGAAGACCTCGAAGAGACCCTCCCGATCCTCGTTCACCGTGACATAGAGGTTTCCGCAACTCGTTCTCATCTTTAGAGTCGCGCCAACGGTTATCTCAGGCCTCGATCGGGGCTTCCTCGTCGCCTCCCTCCCAGCATCAACCCCCTTGGTTAGGACTTGAGCCTCCTTGCTGCCGTCCCTGTAGATGGTTATCCCCTTGCACCCAAGCTCAAAGGCCAGTAGGTATGCTCTCTCCACGTCCTCCACCGTGGCCTCCCTCCTCAGGTTTATGGTCTTGGAGACGGCGTTGTCAACGTATTTTTGGAAGGCCGCCTGCATCCTTACGTGCCACTCGGGGTCGATGTCGTGGGCCGTAACGAAGATCCTCTTAACCCACTCCGGGATACCCTCCACGTCTGCCAAGCTGACCCCAGATAGGAGCTTACTAACCAATTCTCTGGAGTAAAAGCCTTCCTCCTCCGCGATCTGCCTAAACAACCCATTTATCTCGAGGAGGTCCCCCACCGTGATGTGTCTCGTATATGCGACGGCGTAGAGGGGCTCTATGCCGCTAGAGACTCCCGCCATTATGCTTAGACTGCCCGTTGGAGCTATGGTCGTAGTGGTGGCGTTTCTGATCCCGTATTCCCTTATATTCTCCCTAACCCTATCCCAGTCCACCTCGGGTCTACTTAAGATGACGTCCTTAACCCTGTCGGAGTCGAAAACCCCGATCTTCTCCTCGTAGAGTCCGGGTATGGGCATCATTCCCGCGTCGAAGAGGCTGCCATCGAAGGATGGAAACCTTCCTCGCCTCTTGGCCAATTCGATCGAGGCGAGCTTCGAGTGGTAGCTTATAAACTCCATGACTGAGGAGGCCAGAGCTAGTGCGTCATGGGAGTCATAGGGGATCCTAAGCTTTATCAACATGTCGGCGAAACCCATGACGCCAAGACCCACCTTCCTCGTTTTTTTCGTCATCTCCCCGATCTCAGGGATGGGGTATTTGTTTACATCTATCACGTTATCCAAGAAGTGGATAGCCGTCCAAACGGTCTCTCTAAGCCTATTCCAATCGATGGATCCATAATCCACCATGTTCTTGAGGTTGATGGAGCCGAGGTTACAGGATTCATAGGGTAGGAGGGGTTGCTCCCCACAGGGGTTGGTGGCCTCTATCTCCCCTAACTGAGGGGTGGGGTTATAGGCGTTGATTCGATCTAAGAACATCACGCCGGGGTCCCCTGTCTTCCAGGCCATCTCCATTATCATTCTAGAGATTTCTCGGGCTCTCTCTTTTCCCACTACCCTCCCTGTCCTCGGATTTACCAGTTCGAACTCCTCATCCTCATCCAAGGCCTTCATGAATTTATCGGTGAGTGCCACGGAGATGTTGAAGTTTTGGAAGGATTTCTCGTCGGCCTTACACTTGATGAATTCCTTTATGTCTGGGTGGTCAACCCTTAAGATGCCCATGTTGGCTCCTCGCCGCCGCCCCCCCTGCTTAATAACCTCGGTCGCCGAGTCGAAGACGCTCATGAAGGAGACCGGGCCAGATGCCACGCCACCGGTGGACTTCACGACGTCCCCCATGGGCCTAAGGCGAGAGAAGGAGAAACCCGTCCCCCCGCCGCTTTGATGTATGAGGGCCGTGTATTTCACGGCGTTGAAGATGCTTTCCATGGAGTCGTCAGTGGGGATGACGAAGCACGCGGATAGTTGCCCTAGTTCGGTCCCCGCGTTCATCAGCGTCGGCGAGTTGGGTAAAAAATCCCCCCTAACCATGGAATCATAGAATGCCCGAGCCGTCTTCTCAACCTCGTTGCTACCATATTTGAGGTCTGCCTCGGCGACGGCCCACGCAACCCTCCAGAACATCTCTTCGATGGTTTCAACGACGTTACCATCTTCGTCTTTCTTCAGGTATCTCTTTTCGAGCACCCTCAGAGCGTTCTCTGAGAGGTCTTCGATCCCTATTTCTCTCTCCCCCTCGGATGATTTCCGAATTTAATTAAAATCGGGATGGATTCATCTGTTTAACCTAATAGCCGGTGATTCGATCTAAAATCGAAGTGAGGTAAGACAGATATACTCAACATCTTTATAACGGCTTCTATAATAGACTCACGGACTGTGTTGAAAGTATTTAATTAAACTGTCTTAACGAGCCACGAATGCTTTAAAAATGAATCATTGATTAAGGGATTGGAATGTTAGAAGCGTTTTCCTTGACGAAGGTGGCTCTTTCTCTGATCCTCTTCGCCATAGCTTCCCATCAGGACTGGGAGAAGAGGGAAATTGAAGACAAAATCTGGTTGACACAGGGTCTTGGTGGTGGATCGATCACAGCCGTCGAGTTGATTTACCTCTCCGATGTCTCCCTCTACCAAGTCACCCTGTTCTCCCTGATTCTATCCCTCACACTAGGTTTCGTCCTTTATCACATAGGATTTGTCGGTGGTGCCGACGCCAAGGCTATTTGGACCTTGGGACTCACCTTCCCCTATTATCCCGAAACTTTTCTCATCTATCCCATTCTTCCCATATACCCCCTTTTCATATTCACGATCTTTGAAAACTCCCTTATCCTATCCCTCACACCAGCCATCTACTGCTTGGCGAGAAACCTGGTTATCCGCTTGGGGGGGGAGCATCTCTTCACCTATGAAATCCCAGCTTGGAAGAAGATCATCCTCCTATTTACGGCCACAAAGATGTTCACTCATAAAATAGATTGGAGGAAGACCTTCCCCGTGGAAAGAGTGGATTTCTCAACTCAACCCCCACGAGTCACGGTTGAGGTCTTCTCCAAGGTCACCGACGAGGTTGAGGTGGACTCCCTCATAAAAGGGGTTGAGAGCGGTGTGCTACCCCAGAGGGTATGGATCTCGCCGGGCATACCCATGATCATATTCATCACCTTGGGGTTGATCGTCTCCATCCTATATGGAGACCTCATCCTCTACGTCATCTTGAGGCTCCTAGGATTCTTATAGATGCGAAATCACGTTTGACCCGGCGAGGAGAAGATTAAGATTCACCCTTCTATGGCGGCCTCACGTCACGATTTATAATCAGGTGGAACATATCTCCTCAGCCTTTGGAGAGCCCTCAACCTTTCCCCATCGTCTAGCTTCGCGCCCTCCACGCCGACTCGGAGGATCTGG
>JBHHXX010000094.1:0-6121 GCA_046757245.1 Candidatus Geothermarchaeales archaeon | reverse complement strand
TTACTCAACAGATACTTCTTTGTGAGGTATGGGTCTCTAACCCTCTTCAACCTCTCTTTGATACATGGCATCTTTTCGGGGTCTCCCCCTAAAACATTCATAGCATAGGCTTCGGAGCCTAGAAACTCGGGGATAAACCCAAGTTCACCGAGAAATTTGATGAGACCCGTTAACTCTTTGTCGGGCTCCTTCTCACAGATCTTCCTCATCCCCGCGTGTTCAAAGAAGGGGTTATACTTCGCCATCACCGCGATGGTTTCGATGAAGGGCAGATTCATCTGGGGCAGGGTTTCCCTGACAAGCCTTACGCCGAGGCCTATGCTGCGGTAGCGGGGGTGAACGACGACGCGGCCAATCCTCGCCAGAGTTTCATTGATCGTCTTATAGTCGAAGCCCCTGATGTTTAAGACGTGGCGTCGGCCGAAGCATACCCCTCCAGCGTTAACATAGACTATGGCTCCAACAGTCTTCCCGTTTAAGACGGCTTTGAACACCTTTTTGGCGAAGGGGTTGCGACCCCGATAGTGGAAGTGTCCCAGGGTCCCCTCATATTCTTTCATGGTGCCCTCCACGATGTCTATGTCTTGGTTCACCGAACACCGTGTGTTCAACGCGTTCGGGGAATGTTCCAGTTCAACCTCATCCCAGAGATCCTTCTTGATGTAGATGGATGGGTTGAGGTCCACCCTTAAATCATCGTTGCAGGTGGCGAGGAACAGGGTTTTACCCGTCTTCCGAGCGAGTTTCTGCGTGTTGAAGGCGATGATCTTCGCGGATTCACGGTCCAGCGTCGAGCAAAACTCATCGACCACCAAGATGTCTTTACCCTGCCGGTCACTCTGCTCCCACAGTTTGGCGAGGCGAAAACGATATTTCTGCCCCGTTGACAACTCGTCGTAGCGGCGTAGGAAGAGGAAGGCGTCGTTTAACCCTAAAAGGGATAAGTATCGGATGGCTTCATTAACGTCGACGCCGAGGGCATCTACCAAGGGTCTATCCCGGGGAAACCTCAAGTCTTCAAGCGTTATACATCTATCCTTGAACGACTTATAGAATTCCCTGAGTAGGCAGGATTTGCCGCTTCCGCTGGGCCCAACGATGTAGACGATGTCGCCCAAAGTGACTTTAACCTTGAAGTCTTTGAACACCCAGTAAGTCTGCATCTCATCCACGCCTAGGCCGAAGGCATCTGACACGGCTATGGTGCGTGGCGACACGGCGCTTCGACACTTAAAGTATACGTTGAATGTGAACTCCCACTGCTCGGGCGCTATGGGTTTAACGGTTTTCCTAACGACTTTACGACTGTAGGGAGCCTTGAATATACGCCTGGTAACCTTCAAATCTTAACTACGACTCCTAGGGGTTTCGCCTCCTCCTTAGACGCGTAGCAGGCTAGGGCGATGGCGTAGGCTAGGTCGTCGTGGGTTCCCAGTCGATGGTAGAAGCGGTAGCCCCCTGTGCGAGTCCGCTCATATTGGATGCAGTTGAGGCTGCCCACCACGTCGGGGTGGTTGGGCAGTAAAATCAACCTTTGCTCCAAGAAGAACTTGAGGGTGGCTAAGACCTCTTCCCTCGGTTTTTTGGTGAGGGTGATGCCCTCAGCGGGTAAGCCGAGGTCTACGGCGTGCTCCACCACCGGTCTCCCCAGCCCTGTGTCGTCGATTAAAACCTTGACGTAGGACTCCCGGTCAAACTGTTCCTTCACCACGTCGACGGTGAACAGGGTGTAGGGGTTGGGAACCTCCTCTGGATATAGTTCTTGACGCCAATATCGGAGGTATCGCCTCTCACCGATGCGTCCAACCACGGCGAACGCCGCGTAGTCCTGCTTTCCCCCGGGGTCATAGCCCGCGTAGAGATCTCCCCTCTCCCCATGCATGATTTTATAGACTTCATCCGTCTCCACATCTATGAGGCAGGGTCTCAGCAGGGTCATGGGGAAATAGGCGTTGACGTCATCGATGAATTCACCGAGATACTCCATCCTGAAATATTCTTCGCGGCCGCGGGTTCTGTATAATAGGCGTTGAGCCTCCAGCCACTCAGGCTTGATGAGGGGGC
This sequence comes from Candidatus Geothermarchaeales archaeon, assembly GCA_046757245.1. Lineage (GTDB taxonomy): Archaea > Thermoproteota > Nitrososphaeria > Geothermarchaeales > JAUWBL01 > JBHHXX01. Next base: position 4,057 of record JBHHXX010000094.1, on the reverse strand, counting down.
TAACCGATGAGGGTAGATGGTAGACGCTCCAATCCTTCGACGTGAAACAGGTATAGGTGATGTGTTCCTTATCCCAAGGGGTGGTCAACATCCATATGTAGCCATCCGTGGTCGCCAACATGGGAAACACGACTTGGGTGATCACCTCATCGTAGATGAACGCCGCCTCATCGACAACGGCGAAGTGGACGGTTAAACCTCGGAGAGTGGAGCCATATCGACCCGAGGGAAGACAGAGAATTCGACTTCCGTTGCTGAACTTGATTTGAGTCCTCGTCGCCCTAACCACGCTGTTCTCTAGGATCGACGACCCCACGAAGCCCATCACCTTCTCAAAGGTCTCCATGCTCTGCCGCAGCGTGTGGCTGACGATGATTGAAGTTGTCCGGGGATGGGTGACGGCGAAGTGGATGAGTTTCACGGCGCTACACGTCGACTTCCCGATTTGCCTTCCGCATATGCTGATCAGCCGTTTAGAGGAGTCGCGTAGAATCTTCTCTTGGTAGGGGAAGGGGTGGAAGTTTAAGATGGCTTTGGCGAAGGCCACGGGATCGTCGAAGATTCTTTTGAGGATGCCTCCATATTCCCTTACGAGTTTCTCAGCGAACTTCTTAGCCGTCTTCTCATAAGATGTAAACCTCCCTCCGCCGTCTCGACATCGATATTCCTCGTGATTTCTAAAGTATTCCTTCAGTGTCATGCGGAAAACCTAAGAGTTTTCAGGGCCCTCTTCTCCTCCCTCTTAGTCTGTTTGTCGATCTCCTCAGCCGTCTTCATCACGATGCCCCGAAGATCTTCGGGGAGATCTATCCTGCTCAGGATCGTGGCGAGGTCTTCTCTCTCCCCGATGCCCCCCTCTCGAACCACGCGGTTGAGGGCGTTTATACAGGTAGCCATGGTTGCGGCGGCTCTGATCTTCGGGGTGAAACGCGAAGCGTTTTTAATTATCTCAGCGAGTTCCTCGATGGCAGCCCACAGGTACGCCCTAGCCCTTTCGTAGTCTCCCGTTGTGCTCATGTTAAGGCCCTCCCCTGAGAATTTTTTTCACTTTTCCTTGGAAACAGTTCGTTCCACTTTGATTTCATGGGGAAACACCTTGCTACAGACGGTTTTCAACGCTGCGCTTTCGTGGTTAGTCATCGCCTCCCTCCCGTGAAGAAGGCCCCGATCAACACGCCCACGATGAAGGTGATGAGTTGAAAGACTTCGGGACTCCACTTGCCGAAGAGAATCATGTATATGATCTCTAGGATGAGGAGGCCTATGAAGAAGATGAGGGCCGCGGCGACGCCGTAAACCATGCCTTCGCCTGGGGGCACAACGACCTTCTCAACCTTCCTACCTCGACCATATTTGAATTGCACCGTAATGGTCTGCGTCAGATGGCGGCGGATCCAATCTAACATTTTTTTCTTCCTTTGCTCCGATAATACTTCACCGTTCCATCGGCGAAGCGTTGAACCTTCTTCCTAAACAGCCTCGGAGATCCTTTAATCGACGTCTTCTGGGCTCCAGCCTTCTTGAACATCTTCTCTTCGTAAACCTTGATGCGGTATACGTCGCTGAGCCTTACCGCCGTTATGTAGGGTTCCTCATCGACTTCCTTGACGGTGTAGATAAGCCAGGGTTCACGGCTGAACCTGCCGACTTGAACCGTTAGAAACTCTCCAAGCTCTCTGATCCTCGTTTCGATGACGTGATTGGGGAGGGGCACCTGCTTAGAAACGTTTTTGGGGAGCCGTGATTCAGAGGCGTCAAACCAGTAGACTTCGATGAGGTCCCCCCTCTTCAACCGCTTTATGACGTCCTCCACGGTTTTCTTAGCCAATCATGACACCCTTAAACCGATACAACAACACCTTGGCCGCGTTACACTCGAAGCGGTGGCGACGCTCCCCGTGGAAGTTTACGTAACCATTTACTTGTAAGCCACGCCCCCTTAGGGAGTTTGACGTTGGGCATCTTCGTCACACTTCCTCCTCTCATGCCAATACCAGTCGTGGATGATGAGAAGCCACCCCATGAGGCATAGAATGATCCCTGCGTCGAGGTGGTGGAGTTTTCGACCGTAAATCCACACCCGTCTATTATTCCAATCTATCTTCAGGGGTTCCTCCATTCCACACACTTCTAGGCGGCATCCAATCCTCTTTGACATAGACTTGGAGGCACAACGGTTTACGTATTAACCACCGATTCACCGCTACTCCACATCCGTCAGGTTGAGGAAATACTCGTAGAAGTTGACCACGCCTGCTCTGGGCTTCACGTCGTATCCCGTCACCAAGACGTTGATGTATGCGGATTCATCGAGCAGCGTCTTCGTTATGGTCGATGATAGAGATATTAGGAAAAAATCACCATCGGTATAGGTGTAGGTTGCCGTTGTAGCCCAATCAACGAACTCCACGTGTTTGTTGAAGGCGAAGCGTTTGAGAACGATAGAAGAGAAATCGGTTGTTAGGTCAGAGGGCGTTAACGTAAACATGTATTTGTAGGAGCCTTGGTAAGCGACCGAGGATAGGGCATAGGAGACCAAGGCGTGTTTGTTCCAGAACCATAGGGCCTCATCAGCCGTATCCGTCATGAACTCTAGGCAGGAATTTGCGTCTAACGTAGTTGTGTCATCTGTGTAGGGTATTAGGGTAAACTTGGAGCTTTGAAACTTTATCCACCAGACGTATTCGTCGTGGTCGGCGTTGACCTCTAGGGCTTGGATGCGGTTATTTTGTGCCGCACCGTTACCATAAAATAGGATGGAGAGGAATTTATCACTTGAAGCCGGGTTGAAAACAATTACTCCACCCGCCGCCTTCGTCAAATCATAGTTTTGCAATCCATAGTACTGGTTGGTGCCATCCTCAAACTCATACGTCGTTTTTCCATCGTCGCCATAGTAAATCTCGATCTTCAATTTGATTTGAGATATTCCTTCGGTAGATGAATCTTGCCCGTCGTCTGGGGGCATCTTTAGGGCGAGGCCTATGCGTTTCTTGCAGCCGTAATTGGAGGAATAAGTGATAGCGGGTGCTGAACTGCCGCCTTTTGCGTTTTGTGTCTGTCCTCTGTCGTTTTGAGGATAAATTCCGAGGTGGTAGTTCCAGCTGCTCCAGATTTCGTCGCCTCTGGTTCCATCCAAAAAGTATTCTTGTGCAGAACCATACCAAGCGTTGGGGTCTCTCGAATCCATGAATTTCGACCACGCCGAACCCGTCCAACTGTAAATTTCGCAGAAGCCGAAGTTTGGGTCATTCTGTAGTGTATCAGGCACGTAGACCTCAACCTTCACCCATTGCCCGACATCAACGACGGTGCGGTCGAGATAGTATAGTGTTCCTGGAGTTGTCCCATATTCTATTCTAAGTGTTCTTACTGTTGACCATGAGGGTGAACCACCCGCCACTTCAAACTTTCTTAAAGGAACAACCAAACGTTTCCAACCAGTCCAATTGTCGGTTAAGCCTACATATCTATACATATTATTCCAATCTGGGGCGGCAACTTTTAGTTGGAGGCTTACTCCACTATTTGCTCCGTATACGTAAAGACATATAAATTCTTTAGCAGACCAATTTTGATCGGATGTATAGCCTCGATCTACATAAAAATATGAATAAGTCCCTGTCGCTCTAGTTATTTTCGCAGAACTTGTACCTTTCACCTTCTCTGTTGTTTCTTCTGTTAAAGTCCATTGATAAGAACCTGATCCAGCATTGATTAAAGTAAGAACCGTTTCATCGTCATCGTAGATCACCGTCGGCGAGGTCTCCTCCAAATCGTTGTCCAAGATGATGTTTTCAACCGTCAGTATTTTGTTGGTTTTATCAATCGTGACAGTAGGCGTGATTAATGTTTCGGGACTTGGATAAGTTTTATCGTTACTATGTAAATACGCTGAGGAACCAGAGTTGATCAACATCGTCATTAACTGATAGTCCTCAAACTTCCAAGGTGAACCATAACTCCTACTGTTCTCCTGATTAAACCACTTCAATTTACCATTGGTTTGATCGGCTGGGATGGCGAGGCGTGTAGGCGTGCATACGATGTCTGCTCC
>JBHHXX010000093.1:0-6372 GCA_046757245.1 Candidatus Geothermarchaeales archaeon | reverse complement strand
CCTATCGGTTTAATCCCAAATATTTGAGCTGTTGTGGACGCCTCCCTTTCATCAACTATTAGTTCTGCTCCCAATTTTTGAGCTAAGAGGATGGCTTCAGCCTCGCCTGTGTGTATTCCTGACACCTTTGTTAGAGGGGTAGCTTCCTCTATTCTTTTCTCCGATACCTTTATCCACCCGTTCTTAATGGCTTTATCAATTAAAATAGAGTCGGCGGACTTCTTCTCTGACACCGCCTCCTCGAATACCCGCCTTGGGACGATGAGATCCGTGAAGAGGGTCTTCAGAAGCTTAAGCCTACCAATCTTGGCCAGCCAAATTAATGGGCTAGCGTTGCTCACTACCGGTTTTCCGTTGGGCATACTCTACGTCACGCCTGAGATCCTCTAGCGTATATGGTATGGGTATCTTCCTTGTCCTCGCAAGCTCCATCATCTCCCGAAGGGATATACCCGCCATCTCAGCAGCCCTCCAAAGAGTTGCTTTACCCTCTCGATAAGCCTCCACACCATCCTCAATCCTTTTCTGTTGTAGCGCATAAGCCAATAAACGTCTAATCAGCTCAGAGCGGTCAACCTTCTCCTTCTCCGCCAACCTCTCAACTTCCTCAAGCATGTCGCGAGGAAGCCTTGTCGTGACGGCCTCAAGAGACACATGAATCACCGTATACAATGGAATCTATCGCACACATATAAATCTTTCACTTAAACTAATAAGTCAATTCTCCCAACAATGGTGGGCTTTCTGCCGAGTATTTTGTAGCTTTTGGTCGGCAAACAGCGTTGTCAGATACCCCAGGTGTGGAACGGAGATGACCACCAATCCTTATCCCCAAACTACTATAGACGTGATTGGTGCGGCTATATCTTTATGCAAGCCCACAACCCTAGTTGTATTATTTAACGTCTTATCTTTATTCCTTGGCCTCTTTATCTACCACTGGGAGAAGAATTTCCTCACTTCGGAGAGGTATTTGGTGTACCTGACGTGGTCGCAGTTGAAGGCCTCACAGTGCTCACAGTAGAGCCTCTTATCCCTCAGCTCGATGTTGATGATCCTCCCCGAGGCAATGTCCCTGATGATGACCCTGTCCTCATAGGTGTTGAGGTGTTCGTACCTGTCGAACCTCTTCAGGTACTCGTAGACGGCCTTGACGAAGAGCCCCGTGACGCTGTTCACCCCCTCCTTCAATAGCTCATTCTTGTAGGCCTCGTAGTACCTCTTGATCTCCTCGTAGACCTCCTGCTTGATGATTACGTTGGTGTACTCGCCCAACTCAACCCCCAACAACATGAATAACTAATCCACTATAAATACTTTATTAATATTTAACTCGTAAAGCTTATATATTCTACGCATATATTTTTGATAGCCTAGAAGTTCACGCGGTGCTTGATATGGCCTCTTATAAAAGGGGTTTCGAGGACGCCTTGGAGCTGTGCGTCCACATCATGGACGAGAAGAAACCTGAGGAGGCGAGGAAGGAGATCCTATACCTGCTCTCCCTAGCAAAAGAAGACAAGTTCAACTGGATCAGGGAGCAACTCATGGCCATCAGAGCAGGCTCTCAAGCTCCCTGAGGATCTCCCATGCCTTAACCCCCTTATCGGTCAGGTGGTACTCATGGGTGGGAGCGGGCTTGGACGTGACCTCCACCTCCACGAAGCCCAGCCTCTCCACGTTCCTCAGGGCGTTGTAGATCTTGGCCTGAGACCAGTTCAACTCCTCCCTCAGCTTCGTCAACCCCTCAAACCTCTTATCCGGTGACTCATAGAGGAACTCGAGCAGCTCTATCACCGATGGCGTGAGCAACCTCCACTCTCTCTTCATATCGATATATGGATACACTCTGTGTATTTAAATATTTTTATATCAGTCATTCGATATATCGATTAAATGATAATACTTATATATCACTAGATATATTCTTATATCATCATATCGAAAAGGCGATATACTGATGGAGAATCCTGACTCCCCAACTCAAGGGCAGATAGTGTTCAACCTTTACGATGGGGAAAGGAGGAATCCCCGATGGTTTCCCTAAACCCTCGGACTTGGCTCCGTAGAGGAGAGAAGCCGCTGGAGGAGGAAAAAGGCGTCGTCAAGAGGCTTCCCTATCCCACCGTACCCGAGAGACCCACGATAGCCTTCTCCGACCTCATTGAGTACTATGAGAAGGATTCAGCGGTCTGCGACGCCATCGACTTCATGGCTGAGGCCTGCGTGGGCGTGGGCTACTATACAACCGCTGACACGCCGAGGGCGAAAAACATCGTCGACGAGTTCGCCGAAGACGTAAACCTCGATGGTCTACTCCTAACTGGAGCCAAGGAGGTCATCGCCTACGGAAACAGCTTCTGGGAGAAGATTGAGCCCAACTACCTGGAGAACCTCAAGATTCTACCCCTCAGCGCCTTTAAAACCAACTTTGTTGTGCGGGACAACTTTGGAAACATCACCGGCTATGTACAAACCGTTGGTGGTCAGACAAACCCCTTCGACCCCCATGAATTAATCCATTGGAAGTGGAACGTCGTGGACTGCCGCGCCGAGGGGCGGGGACTCTTACACAGCCTCGCCGAGGAACGCAAATACAGGGTTAAACTCGGCGACGGTACAACTCGCACCTTCACTATTCCACCCCTCCTAGACATCAAGTGGCGCATGGAGGACGACATGAGGAAGATCTTCCACCACTATCTCCCGAGGAGCGCCTGGGTCTTCCCCGACGCCCCCGACGAATGGACCACTAGTAAGGCCTCAGTCATCCAGAAGATGGTGGCAGGGGAGCGCATAGTTGCCAACAGAGACCTGAAGATCTTAACGGAGAGCATCGACCCTCGGGCGCGCTTCGAGGCCTTCATCACCCACTTCGACAACCAACTCATCAACGGCCTGCAGACACCCATCATCAAGCTCTTCACCACGCCCGGATTCACCGAGGCCTCGGCGAAAGTCGTGGAGGCCCAATTCAACCGCAAAGTCGCGTGTTTCCAACGCTTTGTGAAGCGGATAGTGGAGCGGGAAATCTTCAAGCCGGTGGTGGAGCAGGCGGGACTCAACTGGGGGAGGGCCAACGTGAGGCTTCATTGGGGCATGGAGGAGCGACCCGAGTTTGACATCAAACACATCATTGAGTTGGCGAAGCTCAGCGCTGAAACCGGCATCCAATACATCAGGCCCGAAGAGGTGCGGAACATGCTTCAGAAAATCGGGTGGGAGCTCACCGAGAAAGAAGAGGAGGCAACGCCTTGAGTAACCCAAGGCACTCCGACTTTGAGAAAATCTATCAGAGTATGCAGAAGCGTTATTGCGACGGCTCCACTGAGGATAGGAGGCCGAAGGGGGGCCCCTGTGAGAAGGCCGACACCGTATATTATTCGTGGCTCAACAAAAACAAGTTGGACGATACCAAACCGATGCCGGAGAGCCTAAACGAGGAGGAAGGTGCTAGCCACGGGGCAGACCCGCCGAACCCAGCAAAACTCTACGAATCTTTCCAGTGGCTAGGACCCGTCCTCCCCCACATCGATAAAACAAACAAGATCAAGATTGTGGCGTTGAACGCCGGTAAAACAAAGAATCTCAACCGATATATAGCGGATGTTTTGAAGCGTGCCGCTCAAACCATGAATGGCACACCCGTTTGGTATGGACACAGCCACCACCCAGAGGATAAAGAAGAAGTGGGCACAAACGGAATCTACTATTTCGAGGACAACCGCGTTGAGGGCGTGGCCCAAGTAACCCCCGAAATCTACGACTTGGTGAAGAAGGGCGATATCACCAAGTGCAGTATTGAAGCTGATCCTTTGTGGGGTAAGCAGATCAACGGGTTTGAGCCTCAATACCTAGATTTTAAGGGTGTCCTATTGGTGCCGAAGGGCGTTGAGGTAGGGGACCCCAACACTTCTGTCACCATCCTTGAGAGAATCAACGAGGTTTTAGCCTCTCAAACCCCACCCCGGAGCATATCTGAGGTGGAGGAGAAGGCTCGAATGAGTCAAGAAAGTAAAGGTAAACCCCCCCATCTAAAGGTCAAAACAGGTTTGGGGGATGAGACACCGGGTCCACCCATCGGAGAAGTGACGTGGACCACAGTAAATGACGTCAACGAACTGTTGAAGAAAGCGTTTCCAGGGGAACAGATACCGATTGACGAATACAACCTAGTCGTCGATGTCCTCGTGAAGGCTCGAAACAAGACACCCGAATTCGTCGTACAGCAGATCATGGAAGCCGTGTGGACGACCAAGTATATCAACCAGCTGACAGATGACGCCTTCGCCTACATCGAACCCGGAGGCAAAAAAGATGAGGAAGGTAAAACAGTGCCACGCACCATACGGCATCTACCCTACAAGGATGCTCAGGGCAACATTGACCTATCCCACCTGCGTAACGCGTTAGCTCGTCTGCCACAGACCAACCTATCCGCCGACGCCAAGAAGAAGGCGTTGAAGGTTCTATGTGCAGCAGCCAAATCCAAGGGCCTAGAGTTTGCGAGTTGCGAAACCCTCTCTGAACAATACGTCCCACCGAAGAAAGGAAAGCCGAAGACGGGTGAGGAACGCCTCATGGATCACTTCGGAGAGGAAACAGCTTTGAAGTTGCTTGACCTCATCGGCGGAGAAGCCTATAACTGTCTACCCGAGAGAGGAGCCAAACTTTCACCCACCTCTGAAATCGAGGATTTATGGGGGAAGGTGGAAGCCCTCGATGAGACGGTGAACAAGATACGTGAAGAGGTCAACGTCAACGGAACCTCTCTCGGAGAGATCAGCGACAAAATCACCGCCGTCAACGAAGCCATAGAGGAGCTGAAGAAGATGTCTCATAGCCACCCCAAACTAGCCGAGACGAAGCCTATGGGCAAAGGCATCGTATCCCCAGGTGGCGAAGAACCCGAGAAAATCGATTTCTCCAAAATGAGCCTCCAAGAAGTTATGGAGGCATAGTATAAGCGGTCAGGAGGTAGAGAAATATGTCAGATAAGTGGCCTAATGAAGACGGAATAATATCTGAGGGACCCATCGTAGCCATATTCAAGGCCGGAGCAGACATAACAAAAAACCTATTCGTAAAGCTGACGGCCGACGGACCCCCACCTGAAGTCCAACAGGCAACCGACGTTGACTCCGGAGTCATCGGGGTGGCTCTAGAGACGGTCTCCAGCGGGGAGATGGTTCCAGTGGCGGTTGGAGGCGTGGTGAAGATCGTAGCTGGTGGTGCCATAGTAAGGGGACAAGCGGTTGCCAGCGACATCAACGGGAGGGCTGTGGCCCTAGCCGACCAAGCGGTGGATGAGGGCGGCACCGCAACCTACACCGTCTACTATGCTAAGCGTTCAGGCATAGCCCTTCAATCAGCGGTCCTCAACGACTACATCTTAGTTTTGCTAAAGTGATGGAGATGAGTGAGGAGCCAAAAGTCGAGTTTAAAAGGGGAAGAGACGCAGAGAGCCTAGCCATACAGAAACTGGAGGAAACCTTAGAGATAAGCCTCAAGGGACGCAAACTCACCGACATGCATAGAGACCTAAGAAAGAGGATGGATGAGATTTCCCAAAAATCCCTACAGGAGATCCTCTACTCCAGCGACGCGGGCGCCACAGCCAAGGTCTTGGACATCGTCTGGGATGCGGCCACACCAAACCTCATGGGGAGACAGCTCTGCGTCGTCATATCCAGGGATACCTCAAGCATCAAGGTGCCCAAGGCCGCTGTGGCCAAGGTCGGATGGATAGCCGGCGTGGGAGGGGTTCCCATAACCGAAGAAGACTACACCTTCACCACGATATCGGCGAAGAAGAGCGGCGGGAGAGCAGTCATCTCCATGGACATGATCGAGGATGCGGAGTGGGATGTGGTTGAGAGGCAGCTCCGCGAGATAGCTCGCGCCATGGCCGACTTTGAAACCGAGACCATCATAGCCCAGATGATCGCGGATGCGGGTAACAGCGCGACCGCAGCCACCTCGGGCGCCCTAGCCTTCAGCGACATAGCCTCCATGTGGGGAACCATGGCTAAGGCCAATCGTTCACCCAACGCCCTAGCGTTGAACCCCGACGAATTCGCCGACCTACTCAAGGACAGCGCCATCCAAAACATCGTCACCTATCGCAGGGAAGAATTTGTGCCCGGGGGCACCATAGCCTACATCCCCGGCATAAAGATCCTCGTATCAAGCAAGGCCCCAGCGGGAACGGCGCTTTTAGTCGACACACACCACGCGGGCATCCTCTTCATAAGGCGGGACATCACCCTTGAGGAATACAACGACCCCATCAACGACCTCTTCCACGTCCCGGCAACAGCCAGGTGGAACTACGCCACCATAGACGCCAACGCCATTGGAAAAATCACATCT
>JBHHXX010000092.1:0-6379 GCA_046757245.1 Candidatus Geothermarchaeales archaeon | reverse complement strand
GGTTGAGGTCTTAAGGGGCGATAGGCCCAGGGTGGTCGGCGACGTGGACTGGCTCACCCTCGTTTCAGAGAGAGACGACCTGAGTCTCTTCTTCGAATAGAGGGGACGCCTTGGACGCGTCTAAACGTTTTATAAGGAGTTGGAGACATTAATTTGGAGGTGCACGTCCGTGTTCGCCATCGAGGCCTTTAAGAGGGAGGTCACGGTCTTCATCAACGAGGAGGTAACGATCGAGACCGTGGCAGGCGAGAGCATCACGGGCACCTTGAAGGCCTATGACCCGGGCAACCTCTCCATCATCCTCGAGGACGCCATCATAGGTGGTGAGGAATTCAAGAGGCTGATGATAAACGGGTCCCATGTCTCCAAGATTTACCTCAAGGAGAAGAGGGTGGACTTGGAGAAACTGAAGGAGAGGCTGGAGGAGAGATTCCCCAGGCTGGTGGATTACAAAAAGGAGTTGGGCGTGATCTTGGTGATGAACCGGATCAGGGTGACGGAGAAGGGCGTCGATGGGGACCCTGGGCCAGCCACCGACCGGGTGAAGAAGATATTCGACAAGTTCATGGAAGAAACCGGGCTGTCCAAGCATGCATAGAGGTGTCCGCGTACAAGTCTCCTCCGATAAACCTTGGCGGTCATCTTCTCCACATCTCTCTCTACGGTGACAGCCCTGCTCAAGAGCACCTTGACCCCCGTCTCCAACCCGAGCGCCCCGCCCGCGGCCTTGACCGCATTCGCCGCCGCCCTCGGGTCCACCCTCGTCGGATCGCTTTAGGCGACGATGGCTAACGTGGGCAGGGAGTAAATTAACCTCTGTGTCACCTACCTACTGGTTTGGGTTCAATACTTTAAAGGATGGCCTAGGCCAAAATGTATTCATAGAGAGGACAAGGAAAGTGACAGACACGCTTAAGCTCAGATTCCTGGGGGCCGCGGGACAAGTCGAAAGATCGGCCACCCTAATCACGGTCAACGGCTCCAAGCTTCTCCTAGACTATGGAGTCCAACTGAAGAGGCCGCCGCTCTTCCCCCTCCACGTCTCACCGAGGGAGCTCAGCGGCATCGCGGTTTCCCACGCCCACCTCGATCACTCGGGTGCGACGCCCTTCCTATACATCAGCGGGGTGATGAGCGCCTACACGACGCCAGCGACCATGGACCTCATAGACCTCCTGATAAAGGACTTCCTGAAGATTTCGGGCCCCGATCTCCCCTTTGAGTTCGTAGACCTCCAGACCCTTGAGAGCAAGGCAGCCACGATGGGCTACCGTGAACGCGTCGAGGTTCCCCACAGCCCCTTCACCATCGAGTTCCTCAACGCCGGACACGTACCGGGGGCCTCCCAGATATTGGTGGACATGGGTTCGAAGCGCATCCTCTACACGGGGGACATAAACTCCTATGAGACCCACCTACAGGCCCCGGCTGATTTCGATTACGGTGACGTAGACGTTGTCATAAGCGAGAGCACCTACGCCGGGGAGACCCACCCCGAGAGGGATAAACATGAGGAGGACTTCGCCGAGAAGATTAGGGGGGTCTTGGAGGATGGCGGCATAGCCTTGATCCCCACCTTCGCCATCGGTAGGAGCCAAGAGATACTCTTGATGCTCGTCGACAGGGGCTTCGACCACGAAATCTTCATGGACGGCATGGCCGTCACCGCCTCCGACATATTGATTCGGCACCCCACCTTCCTTAGGGACGCCCACAAGTTGGAGAGGGCCCTGAGGAAGGTGAATAAAATCTACGAGTGGAAGCAGAGGAGAAGGGTCGTCAGGGATCCCTGCGTCATCATTGCGCCGGCGGGGATGTTGAGTGGGGGAGCCGCCGTCTTCTATATGAGGAGGATTCACGACGATCCTCGGAGCGCCATCTTCGTGGTGGGGTTCCAGAGCCCGGGCACCCCCGGCAGGACGCTGGTGGAGGAGAAGAGGACCTTCATAAGGGGAAAAGAGAGGAGGGTGAGGGCAGAGGTCCACAACTACAGGTTCTCGTCCCACATCGACCACAGGGGCTTTGAAAAGATGTTTAAAAATATAAGGGTGGAGCCGATTGTTTTTGTGGTGCACGGCGACCCTCAAAACCTGGAGGCCTTGGCGGGGCTGGTTTCAGAGGAGATCGGCCTAGAGGCGTATGTCCCGAGGTTGGGTGAGGAGTTTGAGATCGGTGGCTCTGGTGTTGTTGGGAGGAGTGGAACCCGTATTTGACCACGTGAAGGACACCATCGAGGCCGCTGTGAACCTCTTCTACGACGAGGTAGACCTGGACGTGGTGAAGATGGATACGCCTAGCGACGCATACGACGCCGAGAGGGGGCAGGTGGACGCCGTCAAGCTAATCAGGAGCTTGGCGGAGGTTCCCCGACTCGACGACTTGGACCTCACCATAGCGCTCCTGAGCGAAGACATGTACTTTGCGAAGATGAACTTCATCTTCGGTCTCGCCGACATCAGGGGGAGGAAGGTGGTAGTTTCCACCTATAGGCTTGAGAGGGACTACTCCACCCTAAACATGGCGCCGGTGGACGATTTAAGGGAGAGGGTCTTTAAGGAGCTGCTCCACGAAATGGGGCATGTCTTCGGCTTTGAGCATTGCCCCGACAAGTCCTGCGTCATGAGTTTTTCCCCCACCCTCCTCGACGTGGATGAGAAGCTCCCCCTCTTCTGCAAAGTTTGTAGGGCTAGGCTGAAGATACGTTAACGACGGATCGTAGAAATGAGGAAAACATTCACGCTTCTTTACTATGTCCCCCTAGGGTCCACCATCGCCCTAACCCCCCTATTCTTCATCCTCCTACACCGGGGAGGCGTGGAGACGCCGAATCTGGGGGTCTTCCCGGAGGGTGGGGTTGGACCCCTGCTCAACGCGGTCCTATGGGTTTCGGTCACCGCCTTCTTCGGCCTTATGCTCATTTTTCTGGTGAGAAAATCAGCCGATGTTCTGAGGGGCTTCATCATCGCCCTAAGCATATACACGATCTTGGCGATAAGCCTCTTCTATCTCGACATCCTATTCTCCTTCGGGGTCGCCCTCACCCTATCCCTGTTGACCGCCTCGCTTTCACTTTACTCCCTCATCAAGAGGAGGTATACGCTCCTATATTCGGTCATCCTGCTCACCGTCATGGTGGGACTCGGCATAATCTTCAACGCGTCCTTTGAGGAGATGACCAAGGTCGCCGTCTTGGTGGTCTACTCCCTCTTCGACATCTACTCCGTGTACAAGGGCATGCTCAAGGTTATGTTCGAGGAGAGGGAGGCGGCCCTGAGGCTCCTCGACCCCCTGCTCATAAGGTTTGGGCCCCTAGCCCTTGGGGTGGGGGACGTGATCTTCTACTCCCTCCTGCTCTCCTACGCCCTTGAGACGGCCTATGCCCTCTTCCTCCCAGCCTCCATATCGCTGACCCTTGGACACACCGCGAACCTTTGGATTCTCAGGCAGAGAAGGATCATACCAGCCCTACCACTCCCCGTGGTCTTGACCCTCGCGGTGATTCTGGCGTATAGGGTGCTCTGCTAGATCTTCGAGACCTCACACATCACGGATTTTGAGGCTTTGTTTCAGTTGACGTGAAGGCTACCCAGGCTTCATAGGCTTGGATAGTGTTATCCACGGGGTTCGTTGAAGCTTCGACGCCTACTCGACTTCGACCTTTATCTTGCCCGACTCCATCATCGTGATGGTGGACATGAGCCTGATGGTTAGGGCCATCTTCTCGATGTTTAGGGGCTCCTCATAGTCGTCGATGTAGACGTAGCACCTGGCTTTCTCATCCTCGTAGAAGACGCATATCCGGTTGTCGCTTCGAAGGAAGGGGCCCTTGACCCTCAAATCGAGGCTTCTCGCCTCGCTCTCCACCACGCGCTTTATCTCCTCAAGCCTCTTCAAGTCGACGTCGAAGGGGGCGTATATGACGATGTTTCCCGACATTTCAATAAGCTATATGTCTTCTATGGGACGTGTATCTCTCGTTGAAATTAGGGGGAGGGTTCGGTGAAACTATTCGTATATCAATTTTAAAACCCTGTCGTAGAGAGTCTCCGCGGATGGGTTGGATAGCACGATCTTGCCTTCAACCCTGTGCAAGATCCCCGCGTCGCACATATCGTATAATTTCTGGGCTAACTCCCGCCGGGGCCGCGCTTCAACGTTAATTTTTCGAGCTACCTCTTGGAAAACACCGTATATCTCACCGATCGAGACCGTATACTTATCCGGGTTATCCCTGAAACACTTCGCCGCGGCCATCAGGGCGGCCAAGCCGAAGCGGTCGGCCCTCTCAACCACGCCGGAGGAGGGCTTCTTGTCGAATTCCTGCTGTGCCCTCCGGGCGTGCTCAACCTCTATCTTATTGGTCCCCATCCTGAGGGCCACGTGGGCGCTTCCGTTGAGTAATGCCAAGGCGTACCTCGCGTCGCCTCCCCCCAGCGCGGCGCCGTTAAAGCTGATCTGCTTGATGGTGTTGGGAGTTATCACCCCCGGTTGAAACGCGAGTTTCACCCTCTGCCTCACGATGGAAGCCATCTCCACCGCGTTGTAGGGCTGGAATTCCACCCTTAGCCCCGTGATCTTCGATCTCACGGCTGGGGGAATGGCTCTTAGAATCCTCCACTTCCTCATTATGAGCGTGGGGAAAACCCTTCTCTCCCTGAATCCCCCACCCTCCTCCAGCCTCGTGATCATGAAGAGGAGGCGGCCTCGATCCCTCTTGATCAGCTCGTCCACGTCGTCCAAGACGAGGAGGAGGTATTCATCCCTCGTCTCTAGTTCTCCGTAAACCCTGGATAGGAGTTCCTCCCCCCCTAGGCCCCTCGGGGGCGCCGAGGTGATCCCCTCGGATATTTTCTGGACCACCGAGTAGGACTTGGTGAAGACCGAGCAGGGGACGTGTACGTAGTGGAGTATGATCCTCTTTTTTACGCCCTCCCTGATCTTCTTCGCCGCCTTTTTCATCGAGGAGGTCTTGCCCGTTCCCGTGGGGCCGTGGAGGAGGGGGGGGAAGAAGGTTTCGGCGGGGGCTTCCATCAGGGGGCCTAGGGCTTCTAGGATGAGCTTGATGTGTTCCTCCCTGTGGGGTAGTTGGGGTGGAATGTAGGAGACATCCAGCTTCTGGTGTCCGTCGGGTAGGAAGATTCTGTGGGTTTCCATTTTGGGCGGTCTTACTCTTCGGGGGCTTCTACTTCCCTCTCGCCTTCCTCCAGCGCCTCTATCCCAGCCTTGTAGCCTCTTAGGAGCATGAGGTCTCCGGCGTTCACGGTGAGGTCTTCCTCGGGGTCGAAGATCCACTTACCCCTGTGCTTCACGGCTATGACCCTGACCCCCATCTTGTCGTCGAAGGCTAGGGTCCCTATGCTGCTCCCCATGAAGACCGAGTTTTGGTCAACCTTGATCAAGAGGAACTGCTCCTCGCTCTCCTCATCAACCAGGTCTAGGATTGGGTGGGGCTCCACCTCCTCGATGACGGTTATGGCCAGCCTCCTCCCCGCGTCGGAGATCGTCTCCAAGGCCTCAGCCAGCAGCATGACCGCTAGGGCCGTGTCGGTGCCTATGGTTTCCGCTTCCCTGATCAGTATTTCTTGGAGCTTGAGCCTGATGGCGTCCACCTCCTCCTCGAGTTGTATCGAGCCGTTTGCGATTCCCCTTGACCCGTAGAGGAGGGCGGAGTAGGCCAGGTAGACGGTCACCTCGCTCTTGTCCTTTAGCTCCTTTAGGAGGCTTCCCACCTTTGAGAAAACGTCTGCCTCCACGGGTCAATCGCCCCTTGAGAAGGATTTAAACTGGTCTAGGGCTTCCTTGGTGCCCCTGACCACCAAAACGTCGCCCGCCGCGAACAAGAAGTCGTCTTCGGGGTTGATGATCCACTTGTAGTCTCTCTTAACGGCGATCACGTCGAACCCAACTCCGCTCCTCATCCTGGACTCCTCAAGGTTATACCCGTTGAATCTACTCTCGCCCCCGAGGGTGAATATCCCCACGGTTTCATCCGTTTCGAGCAGGGCCTCCCTCAGCTTGGGGTGAAGCCTCAGTTTCCTTAGGGCTATTTTGGCGATCTCAGCCGCCGCATCCGAGATTTGATCTGCGACGGTGGCGGCCTTGAACACCGAGAGGGACTTTAAGGCGTCGTCTCGGTCCCTTATGGCTAGGCTCATGTGTATGGTTAGGGTGTCGGTCAGCCTGTCGACGTGGCGCTCGAGGTCGATGACCTTTTGAGCCAGCTCCTCGTTTTCGTGGAGAACGGCCGCGTATGATAGGTCCAGTAGTAGGCTCGATGAGTCGAGGATTTCTCTTAGGGCTTCGAGCACGTTTAATTTATGAGCTTCCTCGGGTTTATCCAAACCTTATAGGGAACCTCCTTGTCCACCAACTTATCACT
>JBHHXX010000091.1:0-6500 GCA_046757245.1 Candidatus Geothermarchaeales archaeon | reverse complement strand
GTCTCGGGCGATGTCCCAGGGGAAGCCATAAACGAAATCCTCAAGCAGCCGGTGATCAAGAGCTTAACCATATCGTAAGCGCCTCGCCGCTGAGGCGATCCATACGCTTAGGTACCCACGAAAAAACGTAAATCTTTAGATGCCTAAACCCAGGGCTAGCTCAGGGGTGAGAATCCCGTAAGGATTTAAATTGACTCGCTAGGTCGAAATATTGTGATGGAAAATTGAGCATAAAGGTAGGTATCAACGGCTTCGGCAGGATTGGACGCCTAGCCTTTAGGGCCGCCCTCGACTTCGATGAGGTCGAGGTCTTGGCGATAAACGACTTAGCGGACACTCAAACCCTGGCCTTCCTCCTCAAGTACGACTCGGTCTTCGGAAAGCTTGGCTTCGACGTCGAAGCCAGGGAAGACGCCATCGTCGTGGATGGGAGGGAGGTTAAGTCCTATCGGATCAGGAGCCCGGCTGAGCTTCCGTGGAAGGCGCTGGGGGTGGAGGTCGCGATCGAGTCCACCGGGATATTCCGAACTCGAGATGATGCCAAGAAGCACCTCGACGCCGGCGCCAAGAAGGTCCTCGTATCCGCCCCCATGGGGGATCCCGACGCCACGCTGATGCTGGGAATCAACGAGGAGACCTATGACCCGGGCCAACATCACGTCCTCTCCATGGCCTCCTGCACCACCAACGCGGTCGTACCCGTCCTAAAGGTGCTCAACGACGAATTCGGCATCGTGAAGGGCGTCTTCACCACGGTCCACGCCTACACCAACGATCAGAGGCTGCTGGACGCCATCCATAGGGACCCCCGAAGGTCCAGGGCCGCCGCTCTCAACATCATCCCAACCACCACAGGCGCCGCGAGGGCCGTCGCCCAGGTGCTCCCAGAGCTGGAGGGGAAGCTGGAGGCCATGGCCCTGAGGGTGCCCGTCCCCGACGTCTCCCTCATCGACGCGGCCGTTGAGGTAGGGAAGAAGGTCACCGTCGATCGCGTCAACGCCTCCCTCAGGGAGGCGTCAGAGGGTCCCCTTGAGGGCCTCATGGAATACGTGGAGGAGCCCCTCGTGTCTCAAGACTTCATGGGTAACCCAGCCCTCTCCATCGTCGACGGTCTGCTGACCAGCGTCGTGGGTGGCGACTTAGTTAAGGTCGTGGCTTGGTACGACAACGAGTGGGGATACTCCGTCAAACTCATCGAACTCATCGCGAAGGTGCTTGGGAAAGACCTCTGAGGGCGAGCCGCATCAAAGCGTTATCGACTAGCCACACGACTTGGAGTCGCCGTAGTAGGGGTGAGAAAGGAGAAGCTTCAAAGTGGGGAGAGCGGGACGTCTGATACGGGGTTGAAGGCGGGTTCTCCAGGATGTATCCTTCTCTGCGTCGGGCAGCTAGTCTAAGGCGTGTTGGGCGATCCCGCCGTGTATGCCATAGCTCGGATGATTTAGATCCGCGCTATTGCCCGTTGCCCCATGAGGGGGCGCCATTTGATGTGGAAAGAGGAGCAAAGCGATGATTAAAAGAAGAGGACGGCTTCCCAGGATTTCTCATTTATATTCAATGTAATTGAGGTGCGTTTTACCCTTGGGTTTCTCGGCGATTTCGACGTAGTGGTTTTGATGAAAGGGATCTCCTTCAAACCTGTCTGGTTCGACTCTTTAGGGGCCAAGAGTAGCTGCGTCCTAGTTAAGACCCATGACGTGTCGATCCTCATTGATCCAGGGGCTGCGGTCATGCAGCCATCCTATCCCGCCTCCGATGAGGAGAAGGTTGATTGGCTGGAGGAGGCTGAGGTAGCGATCAAGGATGCGAGCGGGGAAGCTGAGGTGGTTGTCATCTCCCACTACCACTACGACCACTTCACCGATTTTGATGAGGAGCTCTACGATGGGAAGACCCTCTTTGTGAAGAGTCCCAACGAGTATATCAACGACTCCCAGAGGCGGCGAGCTGAAAGGTTCCTCGACAACCTGTGTAGGGCCTTTGGTGAGACCACCCTGGAATCGATGTTAAAGGATAAGGAGGAGGGGGACTACCGAGACCCTTGGGAAGACCTCACCCTCGCCAGGGGGAGAGACTACGGAGACTATTCCTCGAGGAAGAGGGAGCTCCTAAAAAAAGGTAGGAAATGGTTTCTGAACAGGGCGCAGAACTGGAGAGGTTGGAGGGAGATACCGAAGATGGATTTTGATAGGGTCAAGGTCGTCTTTTGCGATGGAGAGGAATTTTTGTTTGGCGGGACCAAGCTGAGGTTCACCAAGCCCCTCTTCCACGGGGTCGAGTATTCGAGGGTGGGCTGGGTTCTGGGAACAGTAGTTGAGTGCGGCCGTGAAAAGCTGGTTCACTCCTCCGATTTGAACGGCCCCATCATTGAGGACTACGCTGAGTGGATCATCGAGGAGAACCCAGACATCCTGTTTTTAGATGGACCTATGACCTACATGTTCGGATATTTGCTCAATCGAATCAACCTCAATAGGGCCGTTGAAAACGCCTCGAGCATCGTGCGAGAGATCGAGAGCGAGTTGATCGTTTACGACCACCACCTCACCCGTGAACCTAGATTCAAGGAATTAACCGAGAACGTGTGGGCCACGGCTAGGAGGGAGGGAAAGAAACTCGTGACTTGTGCAGAGGTCCTTGGAAAGAAGCCCAAGATCCTCGAAATTACAGAGGGTAAAAGATAATCATACAGTTGAACGCGAAGAGATGTGGGAAGTCACGCTGAAGCGGAGAAGTGGATTATGAAGACCTTAGTCGTTCATCCCTCAATATTGACCTCATCGGAGAGTAGACCCTCTTGAGGGGCCACTCCAGCTCTAGACCTGCGAACTTCAGTCTGTCGAGGGTCGTTCTGTAGGGGTCGATGACCTCCTCCTCGAGGTTCAGGGCAAGCTTTGGATCGATGTCAACTAGCCTCTCGATGAGGCTCACCCTCTCCTCGGGGCTCATGATCCTCGGGTCAGCGCTCATGGCAGCCACGTGAAAGCTGGCCCCAGAGTCTAGGAGGTTCCTTATGGCTTCGAAGGGGATTTCAAAGCTCTCGGCTCTAGCTCCGGTCTTCATCTCGAAGGCCTCTGGTGTGCCCGCCTTCAGGGAGACCCTGACGTGGGGTTTCATGAATCGGGCGACTCTCCTTACATAGTCTCTGTCGACACCGAAGAGAATCCCATTCGTCTCGAGGATGAAAAGCTTGAACTCTGAGCCCTCGACGTGCTCCAGCAGGTTGAGGAGGTGCTCCTTCCCCAGCGTGGGCTCCGCCCCCGATATCCTCAGCTTCTCAACCCCCTGCCTATGGGCCGCGGCACTTAGCCTCTCGAAGGCTTCTTGGGCGGAGTAGAATCGACCATATTGCTCCGGGAAGTCGCGGCTCCAGTCAACCCAGCAGAAGACGCATCTCAGACAGCATCCACAAGTATAGCCCGTTTCGATGCCACCGTTTGCGCTGTCCGTCGGGGGCATATACGCCGGTGGCATAGAAGTCCGTGTACTTTCGCTCGTCTCCGTGGCAGACTATCCTCTCCGTCCTCTTGGCTAGTTCCACGGGGTCGAAGGGGGTGAAGTTCGGTGTGACGTAACGCGGATAGGTCTCCATACATTCTCACACAATAGAGCTAATACTTCAATCGCATTTATGCCTTCCCAGCGTAGGCTAACTAGGGGGCGGTCTTAGGCTTTCCGCTAAAGGCAATGAATCAATCGTGAGATTTACCCCTCTCGTGGTTTCACGCACTTCGTATAAGAAATATAAGTAAACAACTTCTCTAGCATAGTGGATGATACCCAGCATAATGAATGAAATCGTGTAGAGAATGAAACCACGCAAAATACTCGTGACCGTAGGGGATGGAATGGCTGATAGAGCCGTGAAGGATCTGGGTTGGCGAAGCCCCTTAGAGGTCGCAGAGACGCCGAACATTGATCTCCTCGCGCGAAGGGGGGTTCTCGGAGTCCATGTCCCCTTGAAGTCGGGCGTGAGAGTCGAGAGTGAAGACGCAAACCTCTCGATCATGGGTTATGATCCCTCCAAAATCCGTATCAGGAGGGGACCCATCGAGGCCCTAGGACGTGGGATAAGACTTGAGAGAGGAGAGATAGCCTTCAGAACGAATTTCGCCACCGTAGAGAACGGCATATTGGTTGATAGGAGGGCTGGGAGATTCAACTGGGACCCTAAGCCCCTAGAGGAAGCCCTAAACAAAATTAAGGTTCGGGGAGCCGAGGTTAAGTATTATCACAGCCTCGAGCATCGCGGGATAATCGTTATGAGGAGTAAGACCCCTCTCTCCCCCCACGTCTCAGACACGGATCCCCACGCCGTAGGGGTCCCTCCAATCAAGTCTAAGCCCATCCAAGAAAGCGGACCAGCCCTGAGAACCGCGAAAATCTTAAACGAATATATCGAAGAGGCCGAGAAATCCCTCGATAAACTGCCCCTAAACAGGGAGAGAGAGGAGCAAGGTCTACTCCCGGCCAACACCCTTATCACGAGGGGTGCGGGAACCCTACCGGATATACCCTCCTTCACGGAGGAATACGGTTTGAGGGGAGCCGTCATATGCGGGATGCCCATGATCAAGGGTTTGGCGCGAATTGTAGGGTTAGAGGCTCCAGACGTTGAGGGTGCCACAGGGAGAACCGATACGAACTTCGACGGGAAGACAGAGGCCGCCATCAAGGCGCTCGAGGAGTTCGACTACGTCTACGTCCACGTTAAGGCTATGGACAGCGCCAGCCACGACGGCAATGTAGAACTAAAGGTCAGGATGATCGAGAGGTTCGACGGGTTGGTTGGGAAGATTCTAGAGGCTTCACCCAAGGATGAGGTCGTGGTGTGCATCACAGCGGACCACGTAACCCCTGTGAGGCTGGGAGAGCACCGCGGCGATCCAGTGCCCTTCCTGGTTTGGTTCTCTGAGATCATAGGCGACGAGGCCACTCGATTCTCGGAGAGGGAGGCCTATAAGGGTGGTTTTCACAGGATTAGGGCAAATGAGCTGATGAGCATACTCCTAGAATACGCGAGATGAAAGAAAAAAGCACATCCTAAGAGAAGCTAGGTTTAGTCTCTCAATTCAAACATGCGTTAAAAAATTTTCTGATGTTTTGATCGAGAGCTCTGAGGGGCGTGAGCTCTTCTTGGCCATCTACGGGGTTTCTTTGGGCATCAGCCCAAGGGATGAAAGGAAGGGAGCCAACTCACGGAGTTTTAGGTAAGCCTTCCAACCCTTCTCAGTCAAGACATAGGTCTTTCTTCGGCCGCGGTTGGAGGGGTTTCCGGTGATCAATCCACTCTCCATCAATTCTTCCAGCCTGACCTTGAGCCTTGCGTGGGGGACGTTTGCGTGAGTAGAGATCTGGGTCATGTTGGCGCCTTTCTTTTCATATATCGTCTCCAGTATGGCTAGGGTTATTGAGATTGAGGACCTATACTTCACCTCTACCCATCCCCCTTTTGAGGCGTTGGTTTAAGGGTTAAGGTGGTTGATATGATCTCCCTGAGGAAGATAAAGGTGAAGAAGGCCATCACCTCAAGAAGGATCGCCACTGTTCCCAGAGAATATGGATAAACGGGGATAAAGGCGATGATCTTGGAAAACGCGAGCATCACGAGGCCCCCCAACACGGTATATATCTCGAGTGAGGCAGGTCTGCCAGCGTTTTTCGCGATGTAGACAAAGAACATCACTATGAGGATGGCTAAGATCGAGTTCACCGCTAGGCGATAGTTGTGTAGACCCATGACGAACATGGGTACAAGGGAGAAACTCAAAGATGCCCCCCTTGCTCTGGATATGAAGGGCACGATGAGGAAGACGCAGAAACCAACTATCTCGAAAGTGGATAGAACTGTGTCGCTTGCCGATATGAGTTGGGAGCCCTCTTGGACGGCGCCGTTACTCAAATAGGTGAAGGCTGATACGCTCACTAGAGAAGAGGCGAAGCTCCCAACTGAGAAGGCGAGGAAGGAGGTTGAGGTCACGAGTATTGACTTATCCCTCACTATTTGATAGCCCAAGTAAATAAATCTGAATAGGTAGAGTTGTTCCAAGCCTAGGATGATGAGGAGTAAGCCCTTTATCAGGGGGAACCAAACGGTAAACAATACGATCAAGAGTTCTCATTCCATAGTTGGGTGCCATCCATACTTAAAGAGAGTTCACTAAATTTATGTCTTATGATTTATACGTTTCCGCCTCGATTTTTTAGGCCTCTAAAACGATAGAGACAGAAATCCAGAGGATGCGAGCCGGTAGCTAGGGGTAAAAGCAAAGTCGAAACGGGGCTTTTTCAGAGGGATAAAGCGTTCGATGGGTAATTAGCGATGGGAACAGCGTGAAGGAAAGAATATAAAGAGAACCCATACCAATCATATTTTTGGCTAGGCCGGGGTGACCGAGTGGTGAGGTGGTCGGCTGCAGTCGGTGTTTTGAGCATAGCGATGAGAGGTTGACACCGACTTTATCCGGGTTCGAGTCCCGGCCCCGGCTCAACTCCTATTC
>JBHHXX010000090.1:0-6630 GCA_046757245.1 Candidatus Geothermarchaeales archaeon | reverse complement strand
GATGAGACATATATATCTGTTTTCCTCTACCACCTCAGGTTCCACTCGACCCTCCCGTATTTCTCCTCGTAAAGCGACTCTATGAATTCGCACTCCTCCGCGGTCAACCCTCCCCCCCTTAATTTTACCTTACACACCTTCTCAACACCCCTGATCATCGCCTCTTTCACGACCTGTAGGCTGACACGTTGCCCGAGTTCCCGTTGAAGAGAGGTCACCTCCGACGGCCTACTTCTCACTAACGCCTCTCTAGTCAAAATCGGGTTCGATGGTTTTTCCAGAGCCCTTAGGACCCTCGATAGAACATTTAAATCGGTGTTTACCAAGAGGGTGCCGTGACATAGAACAGCGCCCCTCTTCACGTAGGCCGCCATACCCGAGATCTTCTTGCCATTGAACTGGATGCCGTTGGGAGGGTTAAACTTCGCCTTAACCCCCATGGTTTTCAGACCCTCGACGACAGCCCCGCCAAAACCCCCGAAGACCTTGAGAAAGTCTCCACTGACCATAGGTTGACCCCTGCCTGCCACGATGGTCCAATTTAGGTTTCCCCAGTCATGGTAGACAGTTCCTCCGCCAGTGATCCTCCTCACGATCGCTGTGTCAAACTCCGTGCAGGCCTTGACGTCGACCTCAAGTCCGACGCTTTGGAAACGCCCTATCACCACTGAGTTCGGGTTCCTCCAAAGCCTGAACGTGCTGGGCGTGATTCCCCCTTCCACGGCTTGGAGGAGGGCCTCCTCAACCGCCACGTTCCAGTGGGGGTCCGAAGACTCTAGGTCGAGCAGCCTCCAGGTTTCCAAGTCTTTTCCACCCATTATGGGAGACAACGGTTTTTCAGTCTTAACGGTCCTTTTATCTCATCTATTACCCTGCCGTCGTATAAACTTCTTTAAAAAAGGTCTTGGAGAACCTTTAACTCATTCGATTTAGCCAATTTAATCTTTCCACCTATTGTTTAGTGTGAGCTCATAAAGTCTGATAAAGCGTGAATAAGGGTTCAAGCGGTGACTTTAATCTACCTTCTACGCCAAGAATTCCGTATTTTTGAGATTCTCAAAGACTTTAACATTGAATTACACCATCCCATCTCCTCGATTTTCTAATGCATGTGCGAAGTAACTAAGAGTCGATGGGTGATCGTTACGACGCAGAATTAAACCATCCCGCTCATCTGTTGTTAAAGTGAGGCAAGGAATGTCCAAGTTCATTGAGGTCTGGACGGGGAAGAAGGGCGTCCAGAAGAGGCTCAAGGAGACACTCCGCCCGGAACGCGAGTTCAGGTATAAGCTCAACAAGGTTATGCGCCTCCTCGACCGCCAGAGGATGAAGCTAGAGACCGCCGCGGCCAGTCTTACGCGGAAGGACGACTACTTCTTTCGCAGGGTCGTCGGAGCCCTGAGGAAGCACGACCGAAGGAGGGCCGTTATCTACGCCAACGAGATGGCGGAGGTGAGGAAGATCATCAAGGACATCAACCAAGCGAGGCTGGCCCTGGAGCAGATCTCCGTGAGGCTGAGCACCGTGAGGGACGTGGGGGATATTGCGGTTACCCTAGCGCCGGCCCTATCCCTCGTCCGATCGATAAGGGGAAACGTGTCCAACGTCATACCTCAGGCGGAGAAGGAATACGACAACATCTTGGACCTGATGAGCAGCGTGGTGGCGGACTCAGCGAGGATCGGCGGGGTGACCCTCGATTTCTCCACCACCAACCTAGAGGCGGAAAACATCATTAGGAATGCCGAAAAGAGAGTGGAGAGGGAGATGAGGGAGAGGCTCCCCCCAGTCCCCACCGAGGACCTAAAAATTTAGCCCAGACCCTAGAGCCAGTATCGTATTCAACTAGGCTGAGGACAGCGAGCCCATCCAGTAGGAAGCTAGAGACCTCAGATCTACAAGCCTTTTCTATTGTTATCTATTTTTATCTATGTCTCACGGCATAAGGTGGGAGTGTGTGTCAAAACACTTAGTTTTAAATTATTTATCGAGGATAGATTTGTTGTGGTGGAACATGCCCGTTTATGTTATGTTGACCACCCTTACGGATGAGGGTAGAAAGACGATGAAAGAGAGACCAGAGAGAATAAGGGAGGTCAACGAGGAAGTAAAGAAGATGGGAGTGGAGATACTGAGTCAATATGCACTGCTGGGCCCCTATGACTTTCTGAACATCTTGGAGGCCCCTGACAATGAAACAATAATTAAGGTAGCGGTTGAACTGGGGGCCAGAGGAACCGTTCAAACCACAACCTTTCCAGCGATCTCCGTTGACACACTCGTCAAGCGACTTAAAGGTTAGGAAGGCCCATCTCCCCCTCTTTTTTAAATTCCTGAGGATGGTTGAAGAAATCTTTCAATCGTAGTGTAGCGCCCTATACATCTTCCAAAAGACGTCTCTTATGGCCTCGGCCCTCGTTGGATGAGCATACACCGCGTTCACGATGTCCTCTATCGTCGCCTCGAGCCTCATGGCTAGGGCGCACTCGGATATCATGTCGAAGGCGTTGGAACCCAAGATGTGTACCCCCAAGACCTCCTCGCTCTCAACGTCAGCCACGGCCTTTATCACGCCCTCAGCCTCCCCGATGATCTTCGCGTAGGTGTTCTGGGCGAGGGAGAACTTGCTAGCCTTAACCCTATAACCCTGACTCCTCGCACGCTCCTGGGTCAACCCGACGCTGGCCACCTCGGGTGTGGAGTAGATGGCCTTCGGTATGACCCTATAGTCCACCTTAGCTTCGCCACCCACCGCGTTTTCAGCCGCAACCATGCCCTCGGCTGAGGCGACGTGGGCGAGCATCTGCCTGCCCACCACATCGCCCACAGCGTACACAGCGGAGACGTTTGTCTCCATTCGATCGTTCACCGCGATCCGGCCGCGCTCCGTCTCCACGCCTATAAGTTCCAAGCCGATGCCGCCTATGTTGGGTGCCCTCTGACACGTGAGGACCTCCTCCACCTTTATCTCCCTATCGCCAGACGGGGTGGTCATGAAAACCCTCCTCCCGCCATCAGCGTCACCCACGGCGGTGACGCGGGCATTCGTAAATATTTTCATGCCTTTAGAACCCAGCAAATCTTGCAGTCCAAGAGCGATTTCCTCGTCCTCCTCGTCTAGTATGCGGGCATCGTCTTCGAGGATGAACACCTCTGAGCCGAGGTTCATGAAGGCGCAGGCGAGAGACGTGGCCACGGCACCCCCCCCGATGACGGCGATGCTCCTCGGAATCTCTCCTAGATCCAGCGCCTCATCAGTCGTCAAAACATTCTCCGCCGAGACCCCCAGCCGCCCTCTATCGGGCTGAGAGCCCGTGGCGATGATCGCGCTCTTGTACACCAGCGTTTCTCTGCCGCCCTCCATCGAGACTTCGATGAGGCCCGGTTTGAGGAAGGCCGCGGTGCCCTCGATCAATTCCACACCCTCCCTCTTCAGGGAGACCTCCATCTCCCCGGCGATTTCCTCGATCACCTCGTCTCTCCTCCTCTGCATCGCCTCGAGGTCTAGGTCAACTTCCACGCTTATGCCATATCCTTCCGCATCCCTTATCCGGGAGAGTAGTCTCGAGGCTCTCTGTAAAAAAATCATGGGGACGCATCCCCTATTGAGACAGGTTCCCCCTATCCTATCCCTTTCGATGATCGCCACGTCTGCACCGAGATGCGCGGCGTGGATGGCGGCGGCATAGCCCCCGGGGCCGCCACCTATCACCACCACGTCAAAGGCTTTTTTAGCCTTCATGAGCCTCGCCTCGACCCCCCGCCATCTCAAAGGTCTCCAGGATTTCCTTTATCCTCTTGAGGAATTGGGCTGCTTGGGCTCCATCCACCACTCTATGGTCGAAGGAGAGGCTTAGGGTCAATGTGGGCCTCGTGACGGCTCTTCCCTCGACCGAGAGGGGTTTCTCGGCGATTCTTCCAACCCCCAAGATCGCGGTCTGCTTGGGGGTTATTATGGGCGTGAAGGTCTCCACCCCGAACATGCCCAGGTTCGTGATGGTGAAGGTTCCGCCCTTTACCTCACTCACCGTGAGCCTTCCCTGCCTCGCCTTCTCGGCGAGTTCATCGATGAGGAGGTTGAGTTCATCCAACGTTTTTTCATCAGCGTTCTGAACCACGGGTACGATCAAGCCTTGATCAGTGGCCACGGCGACGCCTACGTTTATGTCCTCGAACACCTTGATCTGATCCCCTTCTAGGGTGGAGTTGATGATGGGATGTTCTCCTAGGGCCTTAGAAGCGGCCTTGGTGAGAAACGCGTTGTAGGAGATGCTCTTCCCCTCCTCCTCAAGGTCTTGACGGATCTTGACCACCCTCGTCATGTCGACACCCATGGTTATCGTGACGTGGGGCGCCGCGCCGTAGCTGTAGGCCATGCGCTCAGCGATGACCTTCCTCACCCCTCTCAGGGGGATGACGCGCGTCACCCTGGGGAGAGCCGTGGGCACCGATGGAGGTTTGGCCTCCAGCGATTCCACCGCCTTAAGGATGTCGCTCTTGACGATCCTCCCCCCGGGCCCCGTGCCCTTGACCCGAGTAACGTCCACGCCATATTTTTCGGCCAATTTTCTGGCTAGGGGCGAGATCTTCACCCTCTCCCTCTCCACTCTGACCTTCACCGCCTCCGCTTTCTCGGCCACCTCTGGTTCAGGCATCTTGACCTCGGGTATATCCTTCCTCGCCTCCTCGACGGCTTTATCGACAGCCCTCATGTCGTCGCCGGGCTCTGTTATAACGGCGATGGTTTGACCCACGGGCACCTCCACCTCTACGGGCACGATGGTTCTATAGAGGGTTCCTGAGGCCGGGGATGGGAGGTCGTATGTCACCTTTTCGGTCATTATGGTGGCTAGGGGTTTATCCTTCTCTACTCTTTCACCTTCTTGGATGAGCCACTCGAGCACGACCCCGCTGTCCATGGCTAGGTCGAGCCTCGGCATTATGACGATTTGCATGTCAAGATCACACTTTATACCTATACGTTGAGGGCAAGGCTATATTGAGCCATGAAGAGGTGGGGTTTGAGCTTCGACTTAACCACCCTCTCCAGCTCGTGCCTCGAATAAATCATAGAGAATATGGAATCTACTCCGAATTAAAAGGTTTAAACCGCATAGATTTAAGGCGACATCTGCTAAGATGTGTTTGAAAATCTATAAACATATTAACACATTATTGCGGTGGAGAGGTTTTGATTGAAGGTCGCAGTGTATTATAGCCCGACCGATGTGAGATACGAGGAGGTGCCAAGACCCGAGGTTAAGCCGGGCGAAATCGTGGTTGACATGAGGGCCTGTGGCCTTTGCGGATCAGACCTCATGGAGTGGTATCTCAAAGATCGAGCGCCCCTCGTCCTGGGACATGAACCCTCGGGTATCGTCTCCGAGGTGGGCGATGGAGTTGTTGACCTTCAGCCCGGGGACCGCGTCTTCGCCCACCATCACGTGGCCTGCCTCAGCTGCCACTACTGTGCACATGGAGACTTCACCTTATGCCAGCAGTTCAGCCAGACCCACCTGGACCCCGGGGGGTTCGCTGAAAGCTTCAAGGTGCCCGCCGAAAACGTGCAGAGAGACGTTTTGAAGATCCCGGATGACCTCTCCTTCGAGGAGGCCACCCTCATCGAACCCATGGCGTGTTGCATAAGGGCCATATCGAAGTGTGATGTCCAACTAGGGGATGCCGTGGCCATAATCGGGGCGGGCCCAGCCGGGATAATCCACGCGGAACTCGCTAAGATTCTAGGTGCGGGCATCATCATCATAAGCGACTTCATCGAATACCGGCTTGAGGCCGCTAAGAGGTTCGGGGTGGATGTCGCGATAAACCCCTCGGAGGAGGACGTGGTTGAGAGGGTTAGGGAGGCCACCAACGGTAGGGGGGCAGACGTGGTGATCGTTACAGCCCCGAGCGTCGAGGCCCTATCCACAGGGATCGATGTTTGCCGGAGAGGCGGGGTTCTATGCTTATTCGCCCCGACGTCACCGGATAAAAACCTTGTGGTGAGCCCCCACAAACTTTTCTTTTTCGAGACCTCGATAATTCCATCTTATTCGACTTCTCACTTCGAGACTCGAATAGCCTTAAGGCTTATACGTTCCAAAAGAGTTAGGGCGAGGGAGCTCATCACCCACCGCTTCAAGTTGGATCAGGTTGGAGACGCGATAAGATTGGCTTCGAAGAGCGGAGAATGCTTGAAGATAATCGTAGTAAATGAATAGTTGTTTATAGGCTCTTGCGATAGATACAAAGCCATTCTCGTTTAGCGTTAGGAGTCTGTGGCTCCGATGAATAGTGGTTGATTAAAGAAGTGGGGAAGACGCAATTCTTCCAATGTCTTTAAGGCTTTTATCTGTGTTGATGTCTAGTTGTTTAGGAAGTGGTTTCAGTGGGTGGCGTAGTGGAGGAGTTGAGGGGGATTAGGGAAGAGCTTAAGGAGCTTAGACTACTGTATAAGGGGCTTGTTGAGAAGTTGATTCCCGTTGAGGAGCCGACTAAAGAGGAGAGAGAGGCTATAGAGAGTGAAGATAAAATCATTGGAGAGGAAGAATTAATCAAGAGTTTAAGCAAATAGCGATGTTCAAGGTAGAGATTAAGAAGAAAGCCTTCAAAGAGCTTGAGAAGCTAGAC
>JBHHXX010000089.1:0-6730 GCA_046757245.1 Candidatus Geothermarchaeales archaeon | reverse complement strand
GAGGGAAAGCTTGAGACGCTGATACGGGGAGGATACGTGGGGACACCCCGAAGAAGACTTTGGTAATACATCAAGACCTTCAGATCAATGAGCGACTTGACGTTGACAAAGCCATAGACATAGAGATTGAATCTCTATTCTATCAGATCAAATAAAGACGATATTCTGATTTCTCCTTAGCTAAAATCTGCCGAGTCCTCTCAGCCTTCTAACGGTCTCTCTAATCCTCTCCCTTTCACCCACCGCTTCTTGGTATGCGACCTCTTTCTCAGCGTACCAACTATCTTCCTCAAAGATCTCCTTCAAGACTCTCCCATCCACGTCAAGGGGTATTGGAACGCCGAGGATGTGGAGAATCGTCGGGGCGACATCGACTATGTTGGCCTTGACACCGCCGTGCCTGACTTGTGGTCCATTCACCAGCAGAATCCCGTGAAGGGCGCCCGAGCTGTGATGTGCACCGGACACCACGGACTTTGATGGAACCCACTCGTTTGGTTCGATCACCGTCCCTCTCGTCCACCTCTTGGGCTCGCAGCCCCCTCGGAATACAACTATGAGATTGGGTGCCCTCTCGAGGAGGCTTCCGCTGTAGATCTCCTCCCTCCTATAAATCTTCTCGACGAGCCGTCCCTTGGTCATCGGGTCTTTGAGCCTATACAGTTCCCCGATGATGAAGTCTTCCAATTTGGTGGGGTCCTCGCCTCTTCCCCTCAAGTAGTCGTCGTTGATCGATATCCCCCCATAGTGGAGGGAGTAGGCGGCTGACTCGTCAAAGTCGATTCTTTCAGACAGGGCCTTCATCCTCCTCAGCAGGTTCAAACCTGCTCCGAAGGGAAAAAACCTGATGACTCTGAGTAAGCCCAGCTTGTTCAGATGGTAGTAGAGCGACCTGTATATCTCATCTACGTTGCTCGAACTGAAGATCCTGCTGGAAGGCTTCACCCTCAGCAGCCCCTTTTGAGCCAACCAGTTGTTGAGACCCGCGTAACTGTGGAGGGGCTCAAACCCATGGTCTGAAACAACGATCGTGAAGGCATCGCTGGGAAGTCTCTGACATATTCGTTCGAGTATACTATCAGCTCTCCGATAGAAATGGTGGATAACCCCCCGAAACCTCTCGGCTTTTTCGTCAGTCGCCGAGTAGGAGGGGTCAGTGTACCTCCAAAGCATGTGTTGGATGCGATCGAGACACGAGTAGACGAGCATGAAGAAATCCCACTCGTAGCTCTCCAGTAGATCCAGCGTCACCTCGAGGTGTTTCTGTAGGAGGATGTCGACCTCCCTGGCGAACTTCTCCTCGTCCAAGCCCTTGTACTCCGACTTCAGATAGGTCACCTCCACGCTGTAGTCCTTATGTCTGCGCCCGAGCGTGGAGGCTAGTCCAGGAGGATAGGTGGTGAAGCCCTTCAGGGGCGATGGAAAGCCCGCTATCATGACGCCGTTTACCCGGTAGCATGGGAAGGTCAACGGCACGTTTTGGACTATTACCTTCTTATCGGCGTTGCTTAGGATGTCCCACATCGCCATTCCGCGGATACTCCCCGAGTTGTTGATCACGACCTCGAGGCTACCGTCGGAGATGTAAGATGTCATGAAGTCGTAAACCCCGTGCTTACCCGGGTTTTTCCCGGTTGCGAGAGAAGCCCAGGCGGGAGCTGAGAGGGGAGGGACGACGGAAGTTAATTCACCGAAGCATCCGTGCTTCATCATCCTCTCGAAGGTGGGGAGACGACCTTTGCCCACTAGGAGCTTTATTATTTCGGATGTCGCCCCGTCCAACCCTATCAACATGACCCTGTTTGTCTCGGGCATTTTCTTCATATCTTTCGTAGGCAATTCAGGTCAATTGTGGTCTGATGTAACCCCTCGTAAGCCACAACTCAAAGCCGCTTGGTAAAAATCATATGACCCACATTCCTTTTTAACAAATCGATCAACTCTCAAAGAAGTCAATTAGACTCTTGAGCCCATGATAGGCTTGATTGAACGCGACGTTATGTATCAACTTATTGCACATGGCGAAGTGGTATAGTCTCGAGGCGAGGAGACGATCCAAAAAATCCATCTTCTTCGCCTCCGACGGCTTCACGAATCTTTGGCAGGTGAAATCACCGTCGACCTCAGGGTTGAAGTCTCCGATCCCTTTCCCTTTAGCTAGGTGTAGGTGCCTAATCTCGAGGGGGTCAAAACCCATGATGCGAGCCCCCACGACGTCTACAGCCAGCGGATCCGTCCCCCCCACCAAAACGCCCAGCCTCAGCTCCTCCCCGTAGACCGGTCCGAAGCCCTCCATGGCCCAAGACGCATCGATGATCGACCAGTCTGGCCTGAGAACCGTGCTAATGTCGGCTATCGACTGATGGATTCCACGGCAGTGAAGCCTATTGGGCTCGGTTTCGACTAACACCCCCACCATGTTTTTTAGGCTTAGGGAGACCTCGGTCATGTAGTGGGTCTTCATCACGGGGAATGAGATGACATAGTCTGACGTCAGGATCGGCAGGGGGACATCTATCCATCCGAGGGCGCTCCCGGGGACCGTCACCCTCCTTCTTTCTGCGTGGTTGAGGTTTAAAACGTCGATCCCTCTTTCCCTTAATTCCTCAATCCCGCTGTTCTCGATGGCCCTCTGAGTTAATGGGCTGGATGATGTTCCCTCCCCGACGGTCACCTCCAAGCCTAGGTCGAGCAGCGTCTCAACCAAATCTGTGATCATGGCTGGGTTTGTTATGGATCCTTTTCTGAACCTCTTAAAACCCGCCGCCCTGATGTTGGGCTTGATGAAGACCTTTGACGACTTGGGGATTTTCCTGTCTAACGAAAGCTTATCCACCATCTCCCCCATCGAGTCGTCTCCTCTAGTGATGAAGACCTTGGTCATTTACAACCATTTCTCAGAGGTTTTAGACGTGAGTGACCGAAGACGGACTAGGTCTTTGGCTCAGCCACGACAAAGATAGCGGTGGAAAAATATTTAACTATTCTTCTAGGGCACCTCTCTATGACCATCTCCAATAATCTGCCCCAATCCGGGAGAACGACGATGAAGCCACCCTCGAGTATCCGGAACCTCGACCCCAGAAGATCAGACAGTTCCTCAAATCCCCAGCTGCTCTCCCGCTTTACTCTACCCAAGTTTCTCACGAAGAAATCTGGGTTGAGGGTCGTGATGAGGACATACCCACCCCTCCGTAACACCCTCGCAAATTCCTCAACGGTCTTTTTGACATAGCTCGCATCCAAATATTGAAAAACCTCGACGCACAGAACGGCGTCGAAGAACTCGTCTCTGAAACAGGTCGCCGTTATGTCTCCTTGGACAACCGGTATATCCCTGTTTCTCTGATGTAGATGCCTTATGATGTCCTCGGAGATGTCGAGACCCACCGAGAAGGTGTTGTCAAAGAGCGTAGACAGGTAGAGTCCGGGCCCGCAGCCGGCGTCTAGGATCTTCCTGCCCTCTATGTGCGGGAGATACTTCTTCAAGAAGCTTCTGATTACCTCATATCTTTTCTCGAAGGCGTGTCTCCACACGAAGGGTGAGGAATAAGCCATCCTGATTATTTCCGCATATCTTCTGGCCCTCTCCGAAAATTTCCTTTGCCAATACTTCCTTAGATTCATCGTAGCCCCTATTTTTGAAGCCTATCTGACATAATTGCTCTTTAGTTCATGACTTTTTCGTCAGGACCAACCACAAATTTCCGGGAGTGAGATGTTAATATCTAGCACCCGGTTTAAATAAAAGAGAAACGCATGAACATAAATATTCAATTTCTCATTGTAATCTTTGATTAGAACAGGTCAAAAAAATGGGAAGGAGAATCCGCCTGGCAGACGAGTCTGACAGGGAGGAGTGGAACGGAGTTGTTGAAGGAAGCAGCGCCTCAGAAGTATATCACTTATACGAGTGGGGAGAACTGATAGAAAAAACCTATGACATCCGGGTTAAAAGACTCCTCGCCGAGGACGACGGCGCCGCCGTCGGCGTGTTGCCCTTCGTCAGCTTCAAAAGCGCTCTATTCGGCGGGAAGATCGTCTCCTTACCCTTCTCCGACTATGGTGGACCCTGCACTCTAGACGATTATTCTAATTGCTCCAAGGATCTCCTCAAGGAACTCGTCAGGATAGGCGATGAGCTGAATGTGGGCTTCATCGAACTCCGGATGTTCCCCCACGATGAAGAGGAGCTGTTTGAGTTAAACTTCACCAGGGGCTTTCAGGCCTTCACCTTTAGGTTGGACACGAGACCCCCATACGAGAAGATATGGAGTGGCTATGTCAAGAAGATCAGGAAGAATATACGGAAGGCGAGAAGGGAAGGATTGAGGGTTGTGGAGGCGAGAGATCGGGAGGATGTTGAAGATTTCTATCGGCTATACCTGGGGAGGATGAAGGACTTCGGGACACCCCCGGCTCCCCTCTCCTTCTGGCTCAACATGTGGGACATATTCCACCCCAGAGACAGGATGAAGTTGATCTTCACCGTCTTGAGCGGCGAGAAGATCGCTGGCTTCGTTTCACTTCTCTTCAAGAGAAAACTCTACTATGTTCTAAACGTCTCCTCCAAGGAATACTGGAGGCATCGGGGGCTGAACGACCTTCTCTTTGACTGGTACATCAAATACGCCTGCGAGAACGGTTACGGGTTGGTTGACTTCGGTAGGACGAGGGGGGGTACGGGTATTCTACGGTTCAAGGAGAAGGGTTGGGGGGCGGAGAGGCTGCCTCTGAACAAGTACTACCTCTTCTTCGGCGGCGAGAAGAGGAATATCCTGGATGTGGCGCTATCGTCGAACGCCTATGCCAAGTTGTGGAGGACCTTTGTTCCCACCGCGCTGACACCCACCCTCGGACGCTGGGTTAGAAGGAAGATAGGAGACGTGTGATTCTACGTGTGGAGGGCGGGGCATGCGGTGATGAGGTCACTTTATACCTTGAGGAGCCATGGCTGGGAGAGGCGGACATCTGAAGAAATGAGCCTTTGATGGGGTGCTAGTATGTGATCGAAGAATGGGAGGAGGCATCCAAGTTTTTTTTGAATTCATTTATGGTCTCTTACGTTTTCAGCAGGGATGGATTATGAGTTTTTGATTTTTAGGAACGATCGAATTTTATAATAAAGTTTTTTAGATTCCAGACTCCTCAAACTGATGTTATGTCGGGTTTGAGAAAGGAATACGTAGAGGATTTCTTGGAGTCGATTGTGCTGGATCTCCTTGATGAGAGAGCTATGCACAGCTATGGCATCATCGCCGCGATCCACGAAAGGTTCCATTTTTTGATAAGTCCAAGCACACTCTTTCCCCTGCTAACTAGGCTGGAGGAGGAGGGTTTGATAAGTGCCGAGGGGGATTTTTCCAGTGGGAGGAAAAAAACCTACACGGTGACAAGAAAGGGTAGCGCTGAGTCGGCGAGACTGTTGGAGGCGCTGGCGCGGTTATCGGAGGAAGCCCTGGGTTTTAGAGGTGAAAAGGGGATGAGGGGATGATGTTTAGGATACCCCAGGAATTGATCGATTTTTTCTCTCTGGGAAGTGGTACGCTCCTGATCAAGGGTGATCCGGGCACGGGTAAGACCATCCTGAGCCTGGAGCTGTTGAGGAGGTTCGGAGTGGATAAGAGCGGCGTCTATCTGAGCACCAGGGTTTCCCCTGAGAGGCTGTTCACACAGTTCCCTTGGTTGAGGGATGTGGTTGAGCCGGAGCGCATTTTAGACGCTTCATCCAGAAATAGAGGTGGGGCTTCGAAGGATGAGAGGTTTGTGGTTTCCGACGCTAGGCTTGGACATTTTCCCACCACCTTTGAGCACTTGTATGAGTTGGCCATGGAATTGGATAATCCCTTTCTCGTTATAGATAGCTGGGATGCGGCTCTATATCGATTCGACCCTGAGGAACGGGTAAATGTCATGAGCCTCTTGGAGACCTTGATCGCCTCCAAAAAAGCGAACATCGTCTTCGTGAGCGAGAAGTCGGAGCGAACGACCCTGGACTACTTGGTCGACGGCGTTGTCACCCTGTCCGAGAGAAGGGTTGAGAATAGACCTGTGAGGGAGATCACGTTAAACAAACTCCGGGGGGTGCAAAGATCTTCAGACAGGTATCTCTTCACCCTACTCGATGGAAGATTTCAAAGTTTTAGGGCGAGGAAAACGTATCTCCCAGCGATCCTCCAAAAAAGGCCTCCGATTGAAGACCCCGATAAAAACCGCATCTCATCAGGAATACACGATTTGGATGAGTTGCTCGGCGGCGGCTATGAGAGGGGGAGCTTTAACGTGATAGAGCAGGGGATAGGGATCGGAGACCTACACGACATGGTGTTGGTCCCGACCATCCTGAATCATCTCAACCTCGGCCGAGGACTTGTGATATCGATGGCTGAGGGTCATTCGACGGAAATTGTTGAGCAACACAACATCCCGTTTCTAAGCAAGGAGGACAGATTCAGAAAGCAGGTAATTTCTTTTGAGCGCTTTCCGCCGGAAAATAACCCGAGGGTTAAACCCTTAAGCGTGGATGCGGTGGAGACGTTAGAGGAAATGGTGTCCGCCCAAAAAACCCTGGAAAAAACGTACGGTCGCCCGGTGTTGACTTTTCTCGGACTCGACACGCTAGAGCACACGTTCGGCTACAATAAATTTGACCCCCTTTCCAACATGGTGGGACAAATGGTTTCGATGGCCAAGGCGACGGGTAACGTAGTCATAGCCCATGCGAGTGAGT
>JBHHXX010000088.1:0-6986 GCA_046757245.1 Candidatus Geothermarchaeales archaeon | reverse complement strand
TGAACTCTTGAAGAGCTGGATGAAGAATGCCTGAAAAACCCTTTATCGAGGGAGCGAAGAAGACCCGGATGAAAACATCTCTGAAAAAGACGTCAGATAGAGCCCCCGAGAGAAAGGAAGGGTTCATGACCTCTTCGGGCATTCCGG
The DNA here is from genome assembly GCA_046757245.1 of Candidatus Geothermarchaeales archaeon. GTDB lineage: Archaea > Thermoproteota > Nitrososphaeria > Geothermarchaeales > JAUWBL01 > JBHHXX01. Next base: position 6,839 of record JBHHXX010000088.1, on the reverse strand, counting down.
TTAAGATAGTATACACACCCGAGGACGTCGAGAAACTGGAATATGCTAGAGACCTCGGCCTCCCCGGGGAATACCCCTTCACGAGGGGGATCCACCCCACCATGTATCGAGGTCGAATGTGGACGATGCGGGAGTTCTCCGGCTTCGGCACCGCCGAGGAAACGAATAAGCGTTTCAAATACCTCCTCGAGCACGGAGAAACCGGGCTCAGCGTGGCCTTCGACTTCCCAACGCTCATAGGCTATGACTCCGATCACCCCGAGGCGAGGGGAGAGGTGGGCGTATGTGGGGTTGCTATAGACACGTTGGAGGACATGGGGATTCTCTTTGACGGGATTCTCCTAGATGGTATATCAACCTCCATGACCATAAACGGACCCGCTGCGGTCCTCTGGGCCATGTATATAGCCACGGGGGAAAAGCAAGGCGTTGAGCCGAGTCAACTCGACGGCACCATACAAAACGATATACTGAAGGAATTCATGGCTCAGAAATCATTCATCTTCCCACCCGAGCCCTCTCTAAGGCTCGTGACCGACACCATCGAGTATGGATGCAAAAACCTCCCCAAGTGGAACCCCATCAGCATAAGCGGATACCACATCCGGGAGGCGGGGTCTACGGCCATACAAGAACTGGCCTTCACCTTGGCCGATGGCTTCACGTATGTTCAGGCCGCCATTGAGAGAGGACTCAACGTGGACGACTTCGCGCCGCGCCTCTCCTTCTTTTTCGCGGTACACAACGACTTCTTCGAGGAGGTCGCCAAGCTCAGGGCGGCGAGGAGGATCTGGGCCAAAAAAATGAGGGAGGAATTCAGGGCTAAGAAGCCTAGGTCGTGTTGGCTAAGATTCCACGCTCAAACCTCTGGTGTCACCCTGACGGCTCAGCAGCCTGAGAACAACGTCGTCAGAGTCGCCCTGCAGACATTAGCCGCCGTTCTAGGAGGCACCCAATCACTCCACACCAACTCCCTGGACGAGGCGCTTGGCCTCCCCTCGGAGAGAGCTGTTCGGATTGCCTTGAGGACCCAGCAGATCATCGCCCATGAGAGCGGCGTAACCAACACGGTGGATCCCCTCGGCGGTTCCTACTACGTCGAGTGGCTCACGGAGCAGATGGAGGAGGAGGCCAACAAGTACTTTGACAAGATAGAGGGGCTGGGAGGGGTTATAAGCGGGATCGAGAGGGGCTTCTTCCAGAGGGAGATCGCTGAAGCTGCCTACGAACACCAGAGAAAGCTTGAGAGGGGAGAAAAGATCGCCGTGGGTGTGAACAAATATCGGGTCGATGAGCCGTTGGAGATCCCGATATTTAGGCCGGACCCCGAGGGTGAGGAGAGGCAGGTAAACCGTCTGAGGAGGTTGAGGAGGGATAGGGATAGGGGAAAGGTCGAGAATGCGCTGAGAAACCTAGAGAGAGCCGCTGAGGGCGAGGAAAACCTTATGCCCTACATACTTGATGGGGTGAGGGCCTACGCCACCCTTGGTGAGATATGCGACGTGTTGAGAGGGGTTTTTGGGGAATATCAGGAGCCAACCATCTACTGATCAAAAGACACGGGCCTATACTTTTATGTTCATCAAAATGATATATGAGGGAGAGATAGGAGAGGGTTTCGAGATAATCGTATACACGATTGTGACCCATCGCAAGGCGGGTATATCATATGAAAGCTTGCAGATGAACGCAAGGAGGGTATTTCCATCAGCGAAGCAAGGAACTAAAGAAAGTAACGAGGCGGAAGCATGGACGAGATCGTTTACACCGAGAATCTAACAAAGGTTTTCGGCGACCACGTGAAGGCCGTAGATCACGTCTCCTTCACCGTTCACGAAGGCGAAATCTTCGGCTTCCTTGGGCCAAATGGAGCCGGAAAGACCACGACAATAAATATGCTAACCACACTGATTAAGCCAACAGAGGGAAGGGCATCGATCGCCGGATTCGACGTCGTAGAAGACGCGGCTAAAGTCCGTAGCTTGGTCGGCCTCGTCCCCCAAGAGTTGACCGTCGATGACGAACTGACGGGCATGGAGAATATGCTTCTGCAGGCGAGGCTTTATCACGTACCCATCGACATAGCCAAGGCGAGGATAGATGAGGTTTTAGGGCTGGTTGGCCTAAGAGACGCTGCGAATCGATACGTAAAGACCTACTCAGGCGGTATGAGGAAGCGTCTGGAGTTAGCCGAAGGCTTGATCCACCACCCCCAGATCCTATTCATGGATGAACCCACCTTGGGGCTGGACGTGCAAACGAGGGCAATTATGTGGGACTATATAAAGGAGCTCAACGAGGATCATAACGTCACCATATTCCTAACAACCCACTACCTAGAGGAGGCCGACATTCTCTGCGATAGATTGGCCATTATAGACCGGGGGAAGATAGTGGCCATGGGTAAGCCCTCAGAGTTGAAGGACCAAATCGGTGGGGACATCATCCAGATAAGTATAGCCGAAGATTCTCTAAACCTCGAGGATTTGCTGACATCCCTACCCTATGTCAAGGAGGTTAGGAGGGTGGATGATCTCTATCGGTTAAAAGTCTCGAGGGGGGAAGAGGTCCTACCCAAGGTTTTGATGGAGATTTTGGAGAGGAAAATCGATATTAAGACGGTTTCTCTGATAAAGCCCACCCTCGACCAAGTCTTCCTAGAATATACTGGTAGATCCTTGAGAGACGCACACGCGACTAAAGAGGAGGCGAGGAGGAGGATGTCTCTGCTCAGGAGGCTTAGGGGATGATGAGTCGAACCCTAGATGAAACATGGGTTCTGACCGTGAGGGAGTTGAAGCGCTGGTATAGGCACAAGTATGCCATCGTTTTCACCCTCATCACACCCCTCTTCTGGATCGGCCTCTTCGGGAAATCTTTCAACTTGGGGACCTTCTTTAGTGGCTCAGAGGGTCTCCCAGAGGAGTTGGCCAGCATCCTCAAGGAGTTCTCGCAGAGAATCGTGTTCGAGCTGTTCGGTACCTATGACTATTTCACCTTCATGGTATGCGGGATGCTATCGATCTTGGTTCTATTCACCTCGATGTGGAGCGGGATGTCCATCGTGTGGGATAGGAGACTCGGCTTCCTCAACAAACTGCTGGTGGCTCCCATATCGACCACGTCATTAGTTATGTCAAGGGTGAGCTCCAGCGTCATCCGAGGCATGACTCAAGTGCTGTTGATCTTCACCGCAGCCGTGATAATGGGGCTCAAGCTGAGCCCGGATTTCGGTTTACTAAACCTCCTAGGGATTTTCTTTGCCCTAAGCCTACTCTCCATCGGGCTTTCCAGCATCTTTGTGGCCCTATCCTTCTCGATCACGGAGCACGAAACATTGGTGGCTATGGCGAACATGGTAAACTTGCCCCTGATGTTCGCCAGCAACGCCTTATTCCCCCTCAAGCAGATGCCTCAATGGCTCCAAATCGTAGCTAGGGTAAATCCCATCACATATTGTGTGAATGTGGTTAGGGGCTTGGTTTTGACAAACCATAGCTCCACGCTGTTTTTTGACTATAGTGTACTTGTTATTTTCGCCCTTGCCTTCTTTACATTCGGTGTTTTCCTATCAAATAGGATATTAAACAGGTGATCCCAGAATACACTTTATCCGTGTGAATTAGGTCTAAAAAATATGTTTTCAATAACACAGGAAGACGTAAAACAAAATTTTATATACTTTCTCCATTTAAATATACATAATATTTAAGTCTTATTTGTATAACCATGGAGGATGACAACGACGTCGAGCGAAGAGGCACCCTGGGAAGAGGACACAGTGGTTTTCTCCGGAAACATACGGAGGAGCGGTAATAGCTTCGTCGTAACTATACCCGTTGAGCTGGCTAGGCGTTTTTCAATAGAGGAGGGACAGAAGGTCACCATCGTCGGGATGAGTAGGAAGACCTACTTTTTTGAGGGCTTAATCGGGATAAACCTAGGCGTGTTCAAGGTAGTCGAAAAAGTGTATGGCTTGGAGTTGAAGATAAGGGACGGTGAAAAGGCCGCTGTGCAGAGAGCCATCGACGAAGTATCCGAGAGACATGCCGCGACCAGCATTCTATACGACGAGGACGAGGAGGGAAACACCATAGCAAAAATTTTGTTTGGAGCCATAAGGAAAACCCTGATAAGGCCCAAAACGAGGGAAGAGGTCTCCGAGATCGCTGAGGAACTCGTGAGAGAAATCGAGAAAACCAAGGCCAAGGTGATAGGATCAGAGGTCTACGAGGAGGAGGTTAAGTGGCAGCTGCTGGACCCAAGCATGATCGCCAAAAGCCCCTATGGTAGGTCGGAGAGAATAAACTGGACTTGGGAGATATAGAACAGGATACTTGGACACCTAAAAAGGGAACTAAGTAAATCAGCGAACCTCTTATGTTCCTGAGAAAAAACTTAAGTGTTTCGCAATCGTTGGAAAACAATTTCGTATGCACCACGTCAACCCCGTTGGAAAATTGAAAGTTAAATATGGCTTCTGATGTTATGCCTTCACGGGGACGTTCAAGCCTAACGTAGGTGTTGAGATGGGCGGTAAGGAACCCGGGGAAGGATTGGTGCACGTTTATACGGGGGATGGCAAGGGTAAGACGACCGCCGCCTTGGGCTTGGCCATGAGGGCCTGTGGACACGGCTTCAGGGTCTATATGATACAGTTCATGAAGGGCGGTTGGGATTATGGAGAGTTGAGGGTCGCGGAGAAATTGCCCAACTTCACCATAAGGCAGTTCGGCCGTCCAACCCTCGTGGACAAGGGGAAACCCTCAAAGATAGACGTGGATCTGGCTAGGGAAGCCCTAAGCCATGCCAAGGAGGTTGTGGGGAGCGGGAAATACGACATAGTCATACTGGATGAGGTCAACGTCGCCCTAGAATGGAAGCTGATAGAGTTGAGCGAGGTCTTGGAGATGATTAGGGAGAAGCCTAGAAGCGTTGAACTCGTCCTGACGGGACGATATGCACCGAGGGAACTCGTTGAGGTCGCGGACTTGGTCACTGAGATGAGAGAGGTCAAGCATCCTTATAGTAGGGGCATCCTAGCAAGGAAGGGGTTGGGATATTAAATCAATGGGTCAATTACGTCCACGGACAAAGTCTGTATGTGCGCAATTTTTTTCCTTGGTTACCTCGGATTCGAAGGAGACGGAGCTCGGCACGCTACAATCCATTTTTCGAGGGAGAAAATAAAAAATCTGTGAGAAGAATCCTGATCAAAGCCTCGTCGACCTCCTCTAATCCCTGAGAAACATGAGGTTGAACACCGAGTTGGTGGGGTCCCAAAGCTATGTTTCCACGTGACTTGAAACCCTTAATTCTCAAACAATCTCCGAGGTGAAGGCGGAGTTGAAGGGGTTGAGGCACCCCTACGTCTACAAGAATTGGCACATATATCAGGTTAGGGGAGCGGAGAATCGTAGGAAGCTGTGGGCAGACAAATTAGATGATATGGGCCTCGAAGATTTGGGCAGGGTTGTCGGCCTCATACACCAGCTCTGCCAACGAAAAATCTACTTGTTGTGGGCGAACACCGACCCAAAATTTAGAGGTGTAAGAGAGAAATATCTACGAGAAGAATATCACTCGATATGGAACAAATAGAATGCCTTTATCCCTTCAAACCGAGGATTCTAACCAGCCTAAGTAGGAATTTCGATCGATGGGACAACTACGTCATGGGTTTATCTCCCTCATACACACATCCTAGAATGGGATTAATTCTTTCAAATACACACGTGTCGTCCTTTAGTTATGCGAGGGCATATAGGACGAAAGGTAAACTTGTATATTGGACTAGCAGCGCGATGAGGAAGGACTTCCTGAACGTTAGGTCTCCGGCCGCACTGATGGCGGACGAGAGCAGCCACAGACTCCACGTCTGGAAAACCAGCAATAGAAGCATGGATAGGCCCGCTGCACCTCTGATCCAAGGTGTGAGCCACCACAGCGCCGCGTAGATGAGTAGGGGTGTCTGCGCTATGGCGGAGCCCACCAGAATCCCCGCGGAGACGTTTACCCCGCCTCTCCGGTAGATGACATATGTTAGTATGGAGGACAGGGCGGCGAGGAGGAGCCAGTTGACGTAGACGCGGGTTACGCCCCAGATCAAGTCGACTTCATCGGTGAATGCCACCGGGAAGAGCAGGTATGGCGCTAGCTTCGCGTTGACATCCACCCAGCCGATGAGCCCCATCAACAAAGCCGCTTCCACAATAAACCTTGATGGAGAACCAGTCAGGTATCTGAAGAGTGCCCTCAGCGTGGCCAACTCGGCTATTAATGAGGGCACGATCCCGGCTTTAACGGGTACGTAGGCCTCGAGAGTCTCCCCGCTCACAAGCAGTTCATAGGCCTTCCTTCCCAACTCCGTCAATATATACCGCTTATCCTCGTCCTGGTAGAGTAGGTCGCTCATAATGTTGAGGTGGTAGTAGAGGAGGCCCACCTTGCTCTCCAACGCTGAGAGGTCTGTGAAGGTCGCGTACCCCTTTTCACCTATCACTCGGATGATTTCACGCCTAGTGGGATGGCCCAATGACTTAAAGACGACCTTCTCCGCCTCCCCCATCCGAATGCCTCCTCTATTTCACCTTTGAACGGGATACATTATTTATACCTGATTTATCTTTAAAGAATGACGTAAGTTTAAAAAAACTAACAGTGGGGAACTTCCACGCCAACTGTTGCTTTATTCCGTTGCGCTGGCTGCTCCCCTTCTGTTCCGCACAAATAGGGACACTATCCCACCTATCAATGTTGCCAGGATGCCTATCGCTGCCAAGATCACCGCATTCATGTACCACGGAACCTCCACCGGCATTGGAGTCTCTGTTGGCCTC
>JBHHXX010000087.1:0-7050 GCA_046757245.1 Candidatus Geothermarchaeales archaeon | reverse complement strand
TCGTTTTTCAGGGCTTTAACCCTTATCCTCCTCGGGGGGTCTCTAATCCCGTGCTCCCAGATTTTCTCGTTTACCTCCCCCATGATCACCACGTCTTCGCTCTTCATGTGCTTAACTATGAATTCCCTTAGGTATTTGATGGCCTTCTTCGTCCTCCTATAGCCTCTGCCCACCCTCGCCTTGTGGAGGGGTATGACGTAAACCCTCTCCTCCACGGGCTTAAACTCCTCTATCTCCCGCCTCTCCTCTTCCTCCTTCTCCTCAACCTCTCTAGCTGGCTCCCCCTTACCCTCCTCTTCAACTTCCTCGATCGGTTCATCTGAGCTCATGTTGTCTCCCTTTCTGGCAATGACTTCTTTCTTCCCTTAATTATTCCTGCCTTATTAATTTAAAGGCCATGCCAAAAATTATTTTATACCTCAGTGAGACTAAGAGATTGTATCCACTCGATATAAATCTCAAAAAGTGTGTATGAGTCTGTGTGATGTCGTTGGCGATCATCAAACTGGACGTTCTGGGTTCGGTGAACATAGGGAACTACGCCGTCTCAACGAATAAGTATCTCGTCGTCACGGGTGAGGCCACAGACGAGAAGATATCGAGGATCTCCGAGGTCTTGAACGTTAAACCGATCAAGGTCGTGATAAGGGACTGCAGGATTACGGCGCCATTCTTCGTGGGAAACAAAAATGGACTGTTGGTTTCAAGTTTTGTCGACGAGGAGACCGTTCAAACGATCAAGGAAGAGTTAAGAGCTGAGGGCGTCGAGGTGGACGTGGTGGACGTGAAATACACCGCAATAGGGAACCTAGTCTTGGCTAACGACCATGGGGCCGTGGCCTCCCCTCTGCTCCCCCAAAAGATTCACGAGGAGGTTTCCGAGGCCTTGGACGTGGAGGTCGGCGTTGAAACCATCGGCAAAGCCCTCTACATAGGTTCCCTCGGCGTCGTTAACAATTATGGAGGGCTTGTGAGCCCCTTCGCTGGGGCAGACGAAATCAAGATCTTGGAGGACGTGTTAAACGTGGAGGTCATAAGGGGCACCATCAACTCTGGGATACAGTTCATCCCATCCGGATTAATAGCCAACGATCATGGAGCGGTGGTTGGAAAGATCACCGACGGAAGCGAGTTGATGAGGATAAGCCAAGCCTTAAAGGTGATTTAAAGATGAGTAGGGAGGAGATTCAGGGGGCCATTGTGGAGGAGAGGAGGCTCGCGAGAGCCATGGAGGGGGTCTACAGGGAACTCGTTGCCCTTGAGAGAACATTATCAGATAGGAGGGCCGCCCTCTCAACCATCAGCGAAGACTTGAAAGAGCCCCTGAAGGATAAGACAACCCTCGTCCCCATAGGCGGCGGCGTCTTCATGCACGCCTCGCTCACGGGGGTAGATGAAGTTCTAGTGAATGTGGGCGCCAACATATACTTGGCGAAGACGAAGGGCGAGGCGAGGGGGTTTATAGAGAGGGCGATCGAGTCCATAAGCAAGGCCTATGAGGAGAGGGCCAAGCTCTTCGATGAGCTGAGGAGGAGGCACGATGAGATATATGCCCGACTCCTAGAGTATCAGCTCAAGGCGGAAAAGAAGGTTTAAAATGTTTGAGAAGTTTAGGGGTCAAGTCAGCGGCCTTATCAGAAGAATCTCAGATAAGGAGCTCAGCGAAGAGGAGATAGAGAATGAAATAGGTGAGCTGGAGCTCATCCTCGTCCAGAACGACGTTGCCCTCAAGACCGCTGAACATATAGCGGGTAGAGTCAAGGAGGAGGTCGTGGGGACCCGCGTCAAGAGGTTTGGGAAGGTGGGGCCCCTCCTCAAAGAATCCCTCAAGAGGGTTATTTACGACGTGTTTGCGGAAACGGAGGGGGTCGAATTCTTAAAGTCAGTGGAGGAGGCCAGTGGCAAGACGGAACCCCTGAAAATCCTCTTTATAGGCAACAATGGGACGGGCAAGACCACCACCATAGCCAAGATGACCCACATGTTACGAGAGAGAGGCCTCAGCGTCGTTTTGGCCTGTTCCGACACCTATAGGGCCGGGGCCATAGAGCAGTTAGAGGTCCACGCGAAGAGGCTAGGGATTAGGATGATAAAGCATCGGTATGGAGGCGATCCAGCCGCCGTGGCCTATGACGCCGTGGAACACGCGAGGGCGAGGGGTATCGACGTGGTGATGATCGACACGGCCGGGAGGCAACACACCGACTACAACCTCATGAACGAGCTCAACAAGATCATAAGGGTCATCGAACCAGACTTCGTGATCCTGATCGTGGACTCTCTGACGGGGAACGACGCCCTCGCTCAAGCCAGAGACTATTTGAGGTTCACAGGTTTCCACGGCGTTATCTTAACGAAGACGGATGCAGATGCGCGGGGAGGCTCCGCCATATCCATCGCCCACCAGACGAAGAAGCCCATCCTATTCGTGGGGACCGGGCAGAAATACGACGACTTGAAGGCCTTCGACCTAGGGGAGTTCGTGGAGACGCTGATCGGAAATTAGCGTCATCGAATAGGTAAAGAACGATCGTTGGATCTGTCGATGAGAGATAAATATTTATGGGTGGATGACCCGTACAGCCAGATATTAGAGGATTCATCACTCGTAATAAATGAACCCTAACATGTTTGACGTTTTATGCTCTGTATATATAAAGGGTTGCGGGGGATTCAAACGGCGAGTATGTAAGTTATAATCAATTTACGGTACAGTTTCGACTGTTATATGATCCTCTCTAAAGTTAATGATCTCTGTGCTAGTCTTTCCAGTCTAAAAGTCTTTTCTCTCCTTCAATCTTTTTTACATCAGTGATATCCTGTGTCACTTCCATAGTCCCGAGATACCTTCCATCTTTGCTTCGCACCGCGAAGTATCGAATGTGAACCAGTCTGTCCTCTTTTTGAATCCAAAACTCTGCTACATCTTTTTTGCCGCTTTTGAAGCTGTCTAAAATCTTATTGACTACATGGATGCTTTTTTGTGGGTGGCATAGCTGGACCTTACGACCAATAACGGCCTTTGTTCTTGGAAAGATCCTCTCTTTGCTTTGGCTGAAGTATCGGACTGTATCTTCTTTATCCACAAAGGTGATATCTACGGGTAAGGTGTTGAGGATGGTTTCAAGCTCCTCCCTTGATAGTTCCCCTATCTCGAATAGGATTTTACCCTCCTCTCTAGCCTCAGGGACACGTATCTCTAATTCCTCAGCAACTTTCTTTGCATGTTCTGGTGTAAAGCAACAATAACCCAGTTCATCAAATTGTTTCCTTAGGTCTTTCCATTCATTCCTGTTGATAACCTTCAAAGCGGTTGGAAAGAGAATGTTATTTTCCTTGTAAAAATGACTTGATAGCATATCAACCAAGGATGTCGCTACATCTTCCAACTGTTTCGTAAAATCTTGAAAAGTCATACTTTCATGCGTATCGATGAGTCTGTAGAGATCCTTCTCGATCTTCCTTATCTTGTCATGCTCCGTCCACATAATTGCTGGGGGCTGGGTGATTCCATGCCTCTCAAGATAAGGAAAAAGAACATTCTCCTCTCGCACGTAGTGACTTTCCGAATCCTTTAAGTGCTCTTCGATATGTCTTATATGTTCCATCCCTCCTATGGCAGAGGCGAGATCACTCATCTCCTTTATCTTCTGGGAGATGTCTCTAAGCTCATCGGCAGTCTTGAGAAGGATTTTATGTTCTTCCAATAGAATATGGATTGGATGCCCAACAGGCGCTAGAGTCTTCTCCCCTTCAAGGGAGTCTCTGAAAACGGTGAGGTGAATATCGCAAAGTCTCTGAATCTCCTCCCTGGGAACTCCCTCTTTTATGAGGTCCTCTTCTATCTGGGCAATCTCTTCGGGCTTGACCCCTCCAAGAAACTCTTTAAACTCCTGTTTTATATCCTCAGGGTTTACACCTTCATGCAGTCTTCTAATCAACCCCTTTAATATCTTCCTTTTCTCCGATTGCCCCCTCATCGTATCACTTCTCTCTACAATTGTTTTACAAACCACCCTATTTCTACTTTTATTTTATCTCCTTAGGAACGACGGGGGTCTGTTATGCATAGGAAAAAAAATCTCTTCATATGGATTAAGATGTGAACGATCCTTTCTAAAGCCTTAACCGACCCGTTGAACTTGTACATATAGAGGATACCTTGAGCAGGGAGTGCAAAAACAGGGAGTGTGGGTATAGCCTCAACGGCCTATGCACACTAGCGGGGATGGTTGAAGTCTGCGAGGACAGAATAAGAAAACGAACCCGTCTCCACTCAAGTAAAGCTCATTGAGGTTTAACCGCTAGGATCACCAGCATTTCAGCGGTTGTCTCAACGACCCCTGATCTCAAGAAGTCGAGCCCACTTCGACGGTAGAGATCAAGCCAACCCCTCTGATCCGGCCGGCTTTCCAAAAAGGACCCTTCGGGAAGGCTGGAAATTGCGTAACGGGGATTCGGCCATAGGCTTTGAGGGATGAGCGTCAATCATCCCCCATTTAAATGTTAAAAAACGCTCTTTATCATTAGATTGGTTTAGGGGGTATAGAGCCACGTCATCCCATCCGTCCCGAAGTCTTAAGCGAGATTTTCTCACCCTCCAAGACTATAGTGGGGAAGAAATCTTAGATATCCTCAGACTAGCCAAGGAACTCAAGATGGAGAGGGAAAGGCCGGAGAATCTCGAGGGAAAGATGTTGGCCATGATCTTTCAAAAATCCTCTACTAGGACGAGGCTCTCCTTCGAGGCGGCGATGAAGCAACTCGGCGGAGACGCCGTCTATCTGGGCTGGGATCAGCTACAGCTGGGGAGGGGCGAGACCATCTCCGACACGGCGAGGGTCCTGAGCAGATATGTGGACGGAGTCGTGGCCCGTGTCTTTAGCCATGAAGACTTGGAGGAGTTGGCCAGACATTCCACGGTACCCGTGATAAACGGGCTCTCCGATAGATTCCACCCGGCGCAAGCCCTGGCTGATCTACTAACCATATGGGAAAGGGTTGGGAGGCTGAGGGGCGTCAAAATCGCGTTTGTTGGCGACGGAAACAACGTCTGCAACTCCCTCCTCATAGGCGCCTCCAAGGTGGGGGCTCACATCACGGCTGCTTCACCACCGAGATACATGCCTCGGAAGGAGATCGTTGAGACGGCTCGGAGGAATGCAGGGAAAAGCGGATCTAAAGTTGAGGTCATAGAAGACCCATCGATCGCCGTCTCCGGCGCCGACGTTGTGTACACCGACACCTTCGTCTCCATGGGGATGGAGGCGGAGAGGGAGGCGAGGATGAGGGCCTTCAAGCCAAAGTATCAAGTCACCCCGCACCTGATGGCCTCAACGAGGAAGAAGAGCTACTTCATGCACTGCTTGCCCGCCCATAGAGGGGAGGAGGTGGTCGACGAGGTCATCGATGGGCCTTCCTCCATCGTCTGGGATCAGGCGGAGAATAGGCTACATGCCCAAAAGGCACTTTTATTAAAGCTTTTGTGAAATTTGTTTTTATGCTTCTGTTCCTTGGTGAAGGCGTGGAGGTTGAAAACGTCTTCCCAACAAGGGCATCCTCGAGGACCTTGGGTTGCTCTCAGCGGGGAAGCAACTCTCTGACATGGGAATCGAGCTCGAATGAACCAAGGCTCACGGCGTTGGGTATAGGACATGATCGTGGCGCGCTTTATCGGCTTGTTGATGGACATCGTGGGTAGGGCCAAGGTTGAGGTTGAAGCCGAGGGAGCCATGACCCTCCACGAACTGATAAGGATAATCTCCGAGAGTTACAACAGGGACTTTGAGAGAGCAGTCCTCGCCGAGGAGGGTATATCCACCAACGTGGTCATACTCTTGAACGGCAAGTCCGCGGGCCTATTTGGTGGTCTGAAGGCCGTGGTTGATGCCGGGGATGAAGTCGTGTTCATGCCCTTTATTGGGGGTGGCTGACCAAATTTAGATACGCTCAGGGAACCGATGATTCTCGCTGAGCCCTTATCAACAGCTGAGTTGATGCTTAACCCCATAGTTCAAAAGCCCATTAACGGTTGCGTCTCTATCACCATTCATAGTTTGCATGAGATTGAAGTCTTCCACCAAGTCTACAGGTTTTTAAGCTGGCTCATCGAATCCTCATGGGGTTATGAGAATGATTTCTAGGGCACAGGCTTCCCTTACACCCTCTGAGTCCAAGAGGCTCATAGCGAGGGCGGTGTTAGGCATGGACGTCGTCAAGAGGGCCTTAGAAGAGGGAGTCGTGGTCATCCACCCCAGCACCACGACCCTCTACATCATGGAGGAAATCGTAGGCGAGAGGCCGAAGGGCAAGTTTGTGAGCGGAGTCATCGTGCCCACCGGAACGTGCATATCCGCCGAGTCCCATAGACACATAAAATCCGAGGGGGTTCTCAGCACGGTCGGAAAATTCCGTCCATGGGTCATCGAGAGGGGTGAGGTGAAAAGGGATGTCAGGCTTCGAGACGCCCTGGGGAAGATGGGGAGAAACGACGTTTACATCAAGGCGGGCAACGCGATCGACCCGGGGGGGAACGTCGGTGTTTTCATCGGACACCCCCTGGGTGGGACCATAGGTCAAGCCTACGCCTCGTGTAAGGCTAGGGGCTGGAACCTGATCATACCTATAGGCTTGGAGAAGCTCATTCCGGTCTCTGTGAGGATGGCGACGAGGGAGGCCGGGATAGAGAAGATGGACTACTCGATGGGGATGCCCGTGGGCCTCCTCCCCATAGACGGTATCGTCGTCACCGAGGTCGAAGCCATCAGAATCCTGACCGGGTCTGAGGCCACCCCCATAGGAGCAGGTGGTGTCAACGGCGCCGAGGGATCCATAACACTCGTGATAAGGGGTGAGGCTGATCGGGTCATGGAAGCCATAAGGGTCATAAATGAGGTTAAGGGGACGAAGACACCGAGGGTGGCTTTATCCGATTGTTCCACGTGTATCTGGCCAACGTGTCCACGTAGGGGAATAAAGAGGACCCCGTTTATATCCAGTAAAAGAGCTCAGTAAGTTACTATAGATATTATGAATATCATTCCCTCCGAA
>JBHHXX010000086.1:0-7226 GCA_046757245.1 Candidatus Geothermarchaeales archaeon | reverse complement strand
GGGAATACGGCTCCCTGTTTTCGATGCCACCCGTGCAGGGAGGGGAGGTACAACCTCTGTGAGGATAGGACGTGGCTCTGGGGGGCCTACGCCGAGTACATCAAGGTTCCATCAGCCATAGTTAGGTATAACACGCAGGTGTTACCCAAACACCTAGCCTATGAGGAGGCGGCGATGGCCGAGCCGCTGGGCTGCGTCATACACGGCGCACGTAGGGCGGGCGTTAAGATGGGTGACACCGTGGTTTTAATCGGCTCGGGGCCCATAGGGATCATGCACATGCAGGTGGCCAAGATTCGGGGGGCGGAGAGGGTGGTGATGATCGACCCCGTCGACGAGAGGCTTGAGGTAGCAGAAAAGATGGGGGCCGATGAAACCATCAACCCGAGACGTGAGAAACCCGTGGAGCGGGTAAAACAGCTGACGGGTGGCCGAGGCGCCGACGTGGTGATCGAGGCCGTGGGCCTCCCCGAGACGTGGGAGCAGGCCCTCGAGATGGTTAAGAAGGGTGGGACAGTCTTGGAGTTTGGGGGTTGTCCCCCCGGCACGAGGGTAGGCCTTGAGGCCGACCTTTTGCACTACGGTGAGGTCGCGCTTCTCGGCGCCTTCCACGCCAAGCCCCACGACTTCGAGGTGGCCTTGAGCCTCATCGCCTCGGGTGCCGTGAGGGTGAAGCCGCTCATCACCAGGGAGATGGGGCTGGGCGAGGTCGAGGAGGCGCTCAGAATCCTCTCCACCTCCAAGAAAGACTTGAAGATCGCCATCATCCCCTAGCGTGTTAACCATGCGTTTCAAGACCAATTTTAGCGTCGTGGGAGATGACCACAGGGGAAGAGATATCGGTGGCTGAGAAAGAAACGCCCCGAGTTGTTCTGAGTGTTGATTGGCCGTGAAAGGTGGTAGTGGTCGACATTAGCGGAGATGGGATATGTTAAACTCCTGCCGTCGTTTGATCGCCCTCGACTCCCCAGTTACGCTGGCGACCTTTACCGCTGGCTCAGAGTCTATTCCGTCGAGGAGTTTCGTTGATGTCACCACGTTCCTTATTTGAACTCTAATCTTTGGATTCTCAAGGACTCTTCTATGCTTTAATTCATCGATTATTCTCTCCACGGAAAGTAATAAGAAGGTCTATATTGACTCCTACGTTTGATAAACCAGTAAGACAAGGTTAGGATCACGTTTGTGATGACTACGATTCCGGAGGCCGACTCGGTGTAGAACCGTGCGTTAGGGATTCCGTGTAGCGCTGGCAGGAACGCTAAGACGGCGGCCGACAACCCCCTTGCGTAGAACACCGTGATCGTGGGTGTCGCGTTTCTCAGTTTGGCCATTGTGGAGACTAGGAGTGCATTTGGGTATCTGACGGCTAGGAGGAGGACTGACAATATCAGGGCAACTATGAGATTTAGGGGGTTGTGGACGGTGAACACTAAACCCACTTCGACGTAGAAGAAGACTTTGATGAGTAGCGTTAGCTCGGAGTGAAAGCTCTCGAGGAAGACCCTCTGAAACTTCAAGGTCCCGGTTTCCCTCTTTGTGGTGAGGGAGAAGGGTAGATGTTCAAAGTTCGATAAAATAATCCCAGCGATTAAGACCGATACTGCACCGCTTCCCCGAAGAAACTCCGCCAGGGCATAGAGGAATATGAGGGCAGCCAAGGTCGCGGTATAAACATGCTTGTATCTCTTGACACGATAGAGGATGTTGAGGAGTATGAGGCCGAAGACGAATCCCAAGACTATGCTTACACAGAACTTTGAGGCTACGTATCCTCCGATTTGACCGGGCGTCATGGAGGGTGGGGAGGTCATGATGGTCAAGACGACTATGGTTGAAACTACGCAGAAGACATCGCTCAAGATCGACTCCAAACTGACGATGAGTTGTACAAAAGAGTTTAGCCCGACTTTAGGGGCTATGGCTGCGATGACGGCGGAGCTGCTTCCCCCTATGATGCTTCCGAATAATATACCTTCCATGAGGCTTCGGTTTAGTAAGAGGTGAACGAAAAGCGTAGACGCTATCAGTGATGAAAAGAAGGTTAAAATGGCTAATATCGTTGCGTGTCTGGCGGTCTCTATGAGTTCGTGTACGTTTATGCCTAGGCTGCTTTCAAACATTATGGCGACAAAGGCTAATGCGCCTATGTAGGGGGCTAGCCCGAGAAATTCTGATGGCGGTAGCAGTCTGAGCACTGGACCTATTAGGATGCCGAGGCCTATCAAAAACATTGAGTCAGGTATTCCGAACTTATTTAACATTATCGAGGCTATGAAGCCCGCTATCAAAATGGCCGATGTTATGAAGAAGGCATATTCAACCAATAACTCAGTCATTCAATAGACAACTCGGTATGTGATAAATCCAATGAATTAATGGGATAAAATTTGCTGAAGTTAGAGTTTCGAATCCCTCAAACCTAGATGTTCCGTCTTCATCTTGCAATACGATTTAAGTTCAAAGGGACTTAATTCGTGATGTAACGATCAACTAGCAACCCTTAGTTAATCCAATTAAGGCGTAGCATTTTTCGGATTAGATTTCCTTATCAAAAAATCCAACTGTTCAATCCTAGCCCTTATACTCGATCTTAGCTTTTCCAAATTCTTCTATCAGCTTTGAATTTACTACGTCAAGAACTTCATGTTTTTTGCTGCAATCCGAAATCCAGAAGGATAACTCTAATTTAACGGCGTCACCCAAATCTAAAATGTGAACCACGGGTTTAGGCTCCTCGATTACGCTCGGCACGTTGTTTGCGATTTCCAACGCGATATTCGCGGCTCTCTCAACATTAGAGTAATCCACCTTAAAGGGAATCATCAGTCTTAACTTTGACTCTGGCAGCAATGTGAATTTGGACTTCATCAGCTCAGTGTTCGAGATGGATAAATAATTTTTATTAATCAGATCGTGGAGTAGCGTGTTCTGCATCTTTATATCGACGACCTCACAGATTTCCCCTGAGGAGAGCTGGATCTTATCCCCCACTTTGAACGTCTTAGTAACCACCACCGTTAATCCCGAAAAGATGTCTTGGAGAATCGGCATCAAGGCGAGGACTGTGGCGAAACCTATCAGACCCCATCCGAAGAGGAAGCCTACGACATCGATGCCCCATATCCCAAGAATGCTTATGGCTATGAAGAAAATGATCAAGGCCTTTCCAACGCCGATCAACGGACCTAGTATCGTGTCTACCTTGGCTCCGGATCTCTTCGACCATAGACCACCGAAGAATCTTACGGTTAGATCAAAAATTCTTATTAATACTAGACCCCCGAGTAGCAACCAAGAAAGATAGAAACCTAGACTTATGTAGCTTGAATAAATTTGTATCCATTCTATTCTGTATAATGCCACGCTCAAACCCGCGAGAATTAAAGCTACATAGATGGGAATTCTGACTCCCGCTATTAACCTATCATCAAACTCGGTCGGAGTTTTCGACGTGAGTGCCAAGGATTTTTTGAGAACATAGTTTACGAGCTTAGCCCCTAACAGGAACGCAGCGATTATCGCTATTGAATATATCAAATCTAATCGTTCGATACCTATGATTTCAGCGACGAACATCTCATATCTCAACCTCCCTCCGCTTCATTCTCCTCAGCATTTCCCCTGCCTGCCATCCGTCATTACTCTCAAATCTGACCCTATACTTCGTGGTGCTGTGTCCGCATCTCTGACATCTGAACTTCCTCGCCCGGGTCACCTGGCCGTGGCCGCTAACAGCGGGGGCAGAACACTACTTTATACATCCCCCTCGACATCACCTCCTCCAGTTATTTTATTTATCGGCGGAGAGGGAGCTAGCTATATTTCCTGAAACCGAGCCTAGTAGCCAACTCTCTGAAGCACCGCCGACAGAGCATGAGGCCGTGGGCTTGAATCACCGCTTTACGCGTCCCACACCTCCTACACCTCCTGCTTCCCCTGCCGTGCTTCCTCTCAACCGATAAATTTTTGGGCAACCTTAATCCCCCCACAGGGTTCACATCCTAGATGGTATACGTAGACGCTCCCTCGCCCGCTGCCTATACTCGTCCATAGCCATTTCTTATGCCCTCCGATAGCACAGGTTCTTCTCTCTCAGCTCCTTCCTCAGTCTGTCCAGGGCCTTTAACACCTCTTTCTTCTTCCTCGCGCCCGTACACACCACATTTCCAGTCGCGAACACGAGGACGACCACCCTCGGCTCTCTTATCTGGTAAACGATCCCCGGGAACTCTTCGGGCTCGTACATGGCGAGGTCGAGTTTCTCTGCGGCCTTTTCCAGATCGATCCCAGTGAAGAGGTTGGCGGACGCGACCACGTTATTTATCTCGACCCTCACCTTCGGGTTCTTCTTCACTATCCCCTTCGTATTTAGCCTCCTGACGATGTTTCTCACGGCGTTGTGTGCCTCCCTCTCCGACTTCGCGCCGGTCACGACCATCTTCCCTGAGTTGAAGAGGAGGGCCGTCGCCTTCGGCCTCTTCAGCCTGTAGATCAATCCTGGGAAGCGCCTCGGGTCGTACTCGGTGTGGGGGAACCTGCGACAGATCCTCATTAGATCTATCTCTTGGTCCAACGTGACGGAGGCGACGACGTTCTCTATCTTGATATCGGGTTCTAATCCCTCTAGTCTCATTTAATACATCTCGAGTTCATGGAGGCAAAGTTGACCCCACGTTGAGTTTATTGATTCTAGGGCGTAGCCCTATCGACACCTTAGGGGAGAAGGTATATGGTTCATCGATATACCTCCACTTGGCCCTTCAGGACCTTCGCCTCCACGATCTTCATCTCATCCGTCACGATTTGTCACCTCCTCAATTGAAAGATTAAAATGGAAATGCTAAAACGTGTGTTTCAAACTCCTCCTCTGATACGGGTGATCCATCGCAGGAATTTGAGGACCTCTTGAACGTCTCTGAGGTAGAAGCCAGCCGCCGTCGGCCTGCTCAAATCACTTGAAACGAGGATTGTAACGCCTCTATCCTTGAGGTAGAGAAAGGCGTCCTCATCCGTCAGGTCGTCACCCAGGTATAGGGGAAGAATTTTCTTGTCCTTGGGTAGAAATCGGTTGAAGAACTTCTCCACGGCCTTTCCCTTGTGCCAACCCCTCGGCCTAACCTCTAAGACCTCCACCCCATGCATTACCTCGAGTTCATCCCCCACGTAGTCTTTTGCTATGTCGATGATATTTTCCCTGACTCTCTCAACCCTCTCCCTAGGCACCAATCGGTGGTGGAGCGCCAGGGTTAACTCCTTATCCTCGATGTAGAGCCCCCCCTCATCTCCCAGTTCACGGATTACCCTACGCTTGATTTCATCTATGCTGGCCTTTGTCTCTCTCGCCCGCTCCCAAACAAAACTCCCCCCGTCTGAGAACGAGATCTGTAGCCCGTGCAGGCCTGCGAGGGACAGGCCCTCAACGCTCAGCATTTTTTTGAGCTCTCCGACGGGTCTGCCGCTTATGATGGCGACCGTACACTTGGGGTCTCGAACCAGGGCCCTCAAAACTTCGCGTAGGTCGTCTGTTGCGACGGCGTCACCCGGTCTGTCCTTGAAGGGAACAAGTGTCCCATCGTAGTCGAGGAAGAGCGCCAATAGATCTGACCCTTCAATTTTCTTCTGCACTCCTTGGAGGTGGTCGAAGAGATGGCCCCTAATCGTATATTCCCCTCCACTCCTCGAGAAAGCTCTCCAGCCACCAGTAGACGTCGCGGCTTCTCACCTTCTCCCTCAATCCCTCGAACCGCCTCTTCTTCTCCTCTGGAGGCATCTCTAGAGCCTCTTTAATGGCCTCCGCGACGCCTTCGATGTCGTATGGGTTGACGATGAGTGCCTCACTCAGCTCCTCCGCTGCGCCGGTGAACTCGCTTAGGATGAGCACCCCGTCCCCCTTGACCTTTGCCGCCACATACTCCTTCGCCACAAGGTTCATCCCGTCGACCAGCGAGGTGACCAGCGCGACGTCTGCGGCCTTATAGTAAGCCACCAACCGCTCGTGGGGTATATAGCGGTAGAAATAGCGGATCGGAACCCAATCCATCGTTTGAAACCTCCCGTTGATCCGCGCCACCGTCTCGTCGATCTCCCTCTTCATCTCGCGGTATTCCTGGACCCTCGTTCGGCTGGGGGATGCGATTTGAACGAGTGAGACCTTGCCGTGGAAGGCGGGGTTTCTCTCCAGGAATCTCTCGAAGGCCTCTAGCTTTTTCAGGATCCCCTTTGTGTAATCAAGTCGATCAACCCCTAGGACGAGGTGGTCGACGTATCGTCTCCGTCGTATCGTCTTCACCCTCTCCATTATTCGAGGCAGCATCCCCTCTCTGGAGAGATCTACAAGTTCATCGTAATCTATCCCTATCGGGAACGCCTTGACAACAACTCTGCGGTCGGCTGTCTCCAAAACGCCTTCACCCTCGTCGAAGGAGGCTTTAAACTCCTTCTTCACGCACTCGACGAAATTCTTGACGTCAGGCTGCGTTTGGAACCCGATGAGGTCGCTCCCCAGCAGGCCCCTCAGTATCTCTCTGCGCCAGGGGAGGGTGAAGAAGGCCTCGGGGGGAGACCACGGGATGTGCCAGAAAAAGGCTATCTTCGCGTCCTCCTCCGAATCCCTGATCAAGCGTGGAACCAAGGTTAAATGGTAGTCGTGTACCCAGATCAAGTCGTCGGTCCTCATATCCTCCACGATGGCCCTCGCAAACTTCCCGTTGACCCTGCGGTATCCCCTCCAGTAGTCCACCCTGAAACGTGCCTTGTCTATGAAGAGGCAGAAGACGGGCCACAGAACCCTGTTGGAGAAGCCATAATAATATTGGTTGACGTCCCTCTTTGAGAGTCGAACCCTCCTAAGCGTATATGAGGGGTTTTCGGAGGGGACCTTCACCCTGCCTCGGTCGTCGCTCACGGCGAAGTCTTGGTCGCCGCTCCCCCAGGAAACCCATACGCCACCAGTTTTACGCATAACCGGGTCGAGGGCGGATATTAAACCTCCAGGCCCCCGCGCACATATGACATCTCCACCCGATTTTCTGTGTATGTAGGGCTCCCTATTCGAGGCCAGTATGAGCCTCCTGTCCCTTAGGATGGCCTCGATTTTTGTTATGTCACGCATTTTTAACCTCGACGTGGTTGACTATTTTTCCACACGCTATACAACGAACCTCTAGGGTGAGCCTTTCATCGAGAATCACGCCATAAACCCTGAAGTTTAAGCTCTTACACCC
>JBHHXX010000085.1:0-7581 GCA_046757245.1 Candidatus Geothermarchaeales archaeon | reverse complement strand
GTGTAGACGTTGTCGATCTCATCCAGCAGCTCCTTGATTTTCCTCTTCTTCCTCTTCTCGCTCCTCCTCCTCATCATCCACCCGACTCCGCCGCCTATCCCCATGATCAAGGTGAGGGCTATGGCGACAGGGTCGATCTGCATGGGGAGGCCGAATGGCGCCGGGACCGGCTGAGGCGTTGCCCTCTCCAGCATCGCCACGCTCCTCGCGTTCACCGTCATGCTGGAGGCGTCGAAGACGCCCGCTACCTTAACCCTATCCTCTTTTTTGATATCACCCAGTACGCCCTGGAATACCGCTTTGATCACATCTGTGCCATCGTCTATAGCGAATTCGTATGCGCCGGGGCGTGCCTCTAGGTTTCTCACTGTCCCCGATATCTCCACCGTGTGGCCGCTGTATTGGGGCATCGCCTTCAGGTCTCTTATGGGGACAGATCCGACGTTTGATCGTCTGGCCAGCTGCACGGCGTCGTCCACCAGATACTGGACGAGTTGATAGTTCTCTTGGGACAGCGCTGTTTTTGCCCTCGCCAGTTTTTCCTCCGCATCCCTTGTGTCGGCGTTGAGGGCTTTGGCCTCGTCGATCTCGGACTGGGCGTAGTTGATGAGGTCGTCGATGTCCCCGGTGGTCATGGGCTTGGACACCCTGACGTCGTCGAAGAGGATGTGGGAGGGTTTCTCCTGTGGTCCGGGTACGGGTTCGAGGCCGATGTTGCCAGAAAGATGGGGGTTATCTTCGTCTGTATAGTCGAACTTAAGCTCATCGTCTAAGTAAACTTTGACGTTGTTGTCGAAACACACTATCTTTATATTATACCATGTGTTTGGGCTGAGATCCACTTCTACGTGGGCTAAGTCAGAGTCTACCTCTGGTGTGCTCTGCTTTCTTAGAGCTAGATGATTAAAACCGATCGAAACAAAATACCTTTTATCTCTAGAGAGTCGGAAGTTGATGTGAACGGCGGGTTTAATTATCTTGACCCTAACCTCGAAGACGTAGTTGGTCCACTCGGGGTCCCCGACACTGCTAAATATATGTCCCTCACCGCTCAAGACGTAGTTGTCGCCCTCTCTCACGACCTTCCAAGCCGAGTATTCGGCAAACCTAGGGTCTATGTTAACCCTCCAGTCGCTGGCGTCTCCATCCTCAAAATCGTCCTTAAAGATGACAAAGGTGTACAACGCCTCCTCGGGGAGCTCTTCGCCGGGAACTGTTTTTGTCACCTTCTCTATGCTCTTCACAAACACAACCTTTTCTTCGGCGTTGAATATGCCCGCCACCTTGACGCGGTCCTCGTTTTTGATGTCCCCCATACTCTGGTTGAAGACGGCTAGAATCGTACCCGTGCCGTCGTCTACGGCGAACCTATATACGCGCTTATCTGGTACATACGCTATGTCCCTTATGGTGCCCAACAGCTCCACGGTGCGCCTATGAAACAGAGTGGGAGAACCCAACAGCCCCTCCACCGACTTTTGGCCGACGCTCGCGTGCTCGGCCAACTTAAAAGCCTTCTCGGCCGAGGACACCGCCAGGTCGAGCTCATCGTTTTTCAAGGCCGTTTTGGCATCCCTCAACCTTTGCTCGGCGTCCCCCACCTCGGCACGGATCTCCCGAGCCTTATTGATTTCAAACTGAGCTCTATCGATGAGGTGGATGGCGTAGCACCGCTGTGTGGCATAAACCTCGACGTCGTCGAAGTGGACGTGGGAACCGGGCCCTGTTCCCAGGACTATGCGTCCGGTGAGAGAGGGGTCAACATCGTCCGTGTAGTCGATTTTCAGCACGTTGTCGACGTAGACCTTCACGTTGCTCTCAAAGCCCACAACCTTCACCGTGTACCACACATTGGGGGAGAGACTTACAGCCGTGTGAGTTAAGGTGATCCAGCCTCCTGGCATCTCTTTTTCCAGTCTTAGATGGTTGTAAGAGAAGTGGACGATATAACCGTATCTCCAACGGATGCCGACGTTGAACCGGGGGTCTTTTCCTCCGATGACCTTGACCCTAACCTGGAGGAAGTAGTCAGTCCAGACATCCATCCCGGTCTCGCTATGTACGCCCTCCTCGTAGCTTAAGACGCGGTTACCATCCTCCACCTCAACCGTTGACTCAGCCCCCGCGGTGTTAAGGTCTATCCTCCATCCATAAGTGTCACCGTCCTCGAAGTCGTCTCGGAAGAGGAGGTAGGGGAACTGTTCCTCGCCGGGTGTAGGGGGCTTGGTGACCCTCTCTACGCTCTCCACGAACACCGTCTCGGTCGAGGCGTCGAAGACGCCCACAACCCTAACCACGTCTTCGCTTCTGATGTCGCCCAAGGTTCTCTCATAGGCGGCTGAAATCACGTCCGTTCCATCATCGATGACGAATTTATACTTGCCATCCTCATATCTTATGTCCCTAATGGTCCCCAGCAGCTCCACGGTGCGCCGATCATACATGGCCGGGGAACCCAATAGATCTCCTACCAGCCTCCGCCCCATGCTGGCGTGCTTGGCTAGCTCGATGGCCTCTTGAGCTAGGGATGAGGCCAAATCTAGGTTTCCAGCGTCCAAGGCGGTTTGGACCTCAGCCAGCTTCTGCTCGGCCTCACCCGTGTCAGCCGCCACCTCCCTCGCCCTCTTAATCTCGTATTGGGCCACGTTTAAGAGGTGGTCGACATAGAGTCTTTGCGTAGTTGATACCTTAACGTCGTCGAAGTAGACGTATGAGTCGCGTTGAAGGCTTAAGGCGATTCCGCCGAAGAGATGGGGTTTATCGGTATCCACGTATCGGATCTTCAGCACGTCGTCGACGTAGACCTTGATGTTGCTCTCAACGCAAACTATCTTCAGCGTATACCATCGGTTTAAATCGAGGGCCTCCTCTCTACCACCCAGTTGGTGGAAATCCTCCGGCCACTGGGGGCCCGTTTGTTTACCTATGATGTATCTCCACGGGTTAACATGGACATAGTATCTGTGGGGCCAGTCGGTCATGCGGAAGCTAAGCTGAAAATCACCCATCTTGATTAACTTAAGCCTAATCTCGAAGGTGTAGTCCGTCCACTTATCAGTGATATAGGACCAGGCTTTGCTCTCCCATGGGCGGGCATTGTAGAAACCCTCGCCTCCCTTGCCGCTCAAAACATGGTTGCCACCCTCTACCTCAACGGCCAAGGCCGCCCCGACTCCCTCATGCCATGTGGTCCACCCCTCATAGTCACCATCCTCAAAGCCATCTTCAAAGATCACATAGGTGTGTAGCTCTTCGCCGGGGAGCTTCGCTATTCTCTCTAGGCTCTCAGAGACCACCGTCATGGTTGAAGCGTCGAAGATCCCCACCACCCTGACGCTATCCTCGCTCTTGATATCCCCCAAACTCCCGTCAAAGGTGGCTGAGATGACGCCCGAGCCGTCGTCGATGACGAATCGATAGATGCCTTGATCGTAGCTGATGTCCCTTATGGTCCCGAACAATTCGACGGTGCGCCCATCATACTTCTTCGGGTAATCCAACAACTCCCCCACCAGCCTCAGACCTACGTCTGCGTGTTTGGCTAGCTCGATGGCCTCCGAGGCCAGGGATGAGGCTGCGTCAAGGTTTCCGGTGTCCAAATTGGTTTTTGCCTCTTCTAGCTTTTTCTCGGCCTCGCTCACGTCGGCTCCTATCCCCTCAGCCTTGTCGATCTCATTTTGAGCCATGTTGATCAGGTAGACGGTGTAGAGGCGCTGCGTGGTTGACACCCTGACATCGTCGAAGTGGACGTGTGAGCCCGGAGCACTTTCAAGTCCAATTCTGCCTGACAGGTGTGGTTTGACGTCATCCGCGTAACTGAGCTTGAGCGCATCATCGAGGTAAACCTCGATGCTATTCCCCACGACAACTATCTTCACGGTATGCCAGGTGTTTAGCTCTATACTCATCCGTGTAGAGCCAAAATCATAGAACGTCCCCGGTGGTCTTTCTTTCTTCAGAGATATGGTCGTATCGTATAGACCAACGAGATATCTTCCATTGGAGGTCATGCGAAAATTTATCTGAGGACCACTGCCAGTTAATAGCTTGAAATTAACCTCGAATGTGTAATCGGTCCACTCAAAAAACCCGACCTCGGCCCACACATGACCTTCCTCGCTCAGGACATAGTTGCCATCCTCCCTCTCGACTCCCCCCCTCGAGTTTTCCGGGGCATCCGGGGGGATATCTATCGTCCAACCCTCGGCGTCCCCATCCTCGAAGCCGTCCTGGAAGATCGTGTAGCTGTGCCCAGACTCAACGGCGGCACCAACTTTCGCCGTATTGATGTAGGCCGAGAAAACAGATAGAGACAGGAGCGCTAGGATGAGACATGCCTCGCTCCTTTTAAGAATAAAGTTCCTCATTTCAACACATATTTAATGGTTTAACTAAAAAGGTTTTTGTGGGTTTGAATGAAGTTGATCACGGCGAGAAAGAAGAAGTAGCTCGTGGAGGTGTCCGCCATATCGATAATCGGCGCGATACCGCTGATCGTGCACGCGTCCTACTCGACTTAAACTTCTCGCAGATCTCAAGGCTCACCCTAGGGGTTTCTTGGTGACCCCTGCCCGCCGTCTTCATAACGCTGCTCACACTGGAATGGACCTTCGACTCGATTGATAGCGATCATCACACATTTGATTAATCATCACTGTCAACTGCCTGATTTGCGTGGGGAGATTTGTACTCCTCTTCTCCAACAGAGTTTTAGATCCATAACTCCTTTTAGGCCAAGCACCGCATTCTAACTATTTAAACAACCTGAGAATTATCTTTTTGTGCCCATAGGGGTGTGGAGAGGGCGTCTCTCACACCTCTGATAGCTTAATCGGCTTCCCGGATGAGATTTAAGAGATTTGTCTAGAGAACCTTGGGAAGTGGTGGTGACGGTGGAAAGGCTCTATAGCGCCGAGCTGATCGAAAGGGGGAAAATCGGGGGAGAATACGTCTTAGCGGGCTGGGTCGAGAGGATCCGGGACATGGGAGCCGTTAAGTTCCTATCGGTGAGGGATAGAGAGGGGCACTTCCAGGTCGTGGTGAAGAGGGGTGAGGTCCCAGAACCCGTGTATGAGATGGTCCAAGACCTTGGTAAGGAGGACGTGGTCTACATCGAGGGTGAGCTAAAGGGAAACCCCATCGCCCCGGGGGGCCGAGAACTCTCGCCCAGAAAACTGGTCGTCCTCAACAAGTCGGAGAGACCCCTCCCCCTGGAGTTTAGGGATGAGGGGGTGAGGTCTTGGCTTGACACGAGGCTGAACTGGAGGAACCTAGACCTTAGGAATAGGAGGATAGCGTCCATATTCAAGTTGGAGAGCGAGGTCGCCCACGCCATGAGGGAGTACTTCAGGAGCAGGGGCTTCATTGAGGTGTTCACCCCCAAGCTGGTGGGCGCGGCCACGGAATCCGGCGCCGAGGTCTTCAAAACATCCTATTTTGGGAGGGAGGCCGTTTTAGCGCAGAGCCCCCAGTTTTACAAGCAGATGATGATGGCCACCGGCTTCGACAAAGTCTTTGAGATCGGACCCGTATTCCGAGCTGAGAAGCACCACACGCCCAGACACCTCTGCGAATACCACTCCGTTGACTTTGAGAAAGCCTTCATCGAAGGCTATGAGGATGTTATGCGGGAAACGGAGGGCTTAACGAGACACTACCTGAATTACGTCAAGGAGAATTGCCAAGAATACTTGGAGCTGTCTGGTGTCAGCGTCTCCATACCGAGAGAGATACCCAGAATATCGATGAGGGACGCCTACAGGCTGTTAAAGAGAAAGGGGAAGGAGATTCCCTATGGAGACGACCTAGACCCCGAGGGGGAGAGGATTCTCTCCAAGGTGGTGAGGGAGGAATACGACAGCGAGCTTTTCTTCCTCACGGAGTTCCCCTGGGGGAAGAGGCCTTTCTACACCATGAGGAACGAGGATGAGCCCGACTGGACCTACTCCTTCGACTTGATACACGCCGGTCTGGAGATCGTCACGGGTGGGCAGAGGGAACACCGCTATGAAACCTTGGTCAAACAGTGTAGGGAGAAGGGGTTTGACCCAAGGGACTTCGAGTTCTACCTAAACTTCTTCAAGCACGGCATGCCCCCCCACGGAGGCGTCGGGATAGGCTTAGAGCGCGTGACCCAGCAAATCCTCGGGCTTGAAAAC
This sequence comes from Candidatus Geothermarchaeales archaeon, assembly GCA_046757245.1. Lineage (GTDB taxonomy): Archaea > Thermoproteota > Nitrososphaeria > Geothermarchaeales > JAUWBL01 > JBHHXX01. The sequence continues at coordinate 1,423 of JBHHXX010000085.1, read as the reverse complement.
ATCAGGGAGACGAGGCTGCTTCCCCGAGACCCCGAGAGGCTTTTCCCCTGAAAAAGCTATCTGAACACATCTCTTCCCCGGAGAACCTTTACGTCAAAGGAAATTTGGAATCGTGATGACGTCTTATCCACCGCGGGGAAAACAGCCATTTATATCGGGATTCGGCCATAGGTTTTGAGGGATGATGTCCATGGTTTCTGCGTGCGTGCTGATTAGGACGAGGCGCGGGGAATTCGACGAAGTCGTCGAGAAGATCAAACGGTTCAAGGAGGTCGAGAGGATTTTCCCGGTTCTCGGTCGGTATGACGTCGTGGCCGATGTCGAGGCTCCGGACTCAGTGACTCTGGGAAACGTCATATTGAGGATGGGCAGGATGGCGGGCGTGGTCTTCACCGAGACCCTCGTCGAGATTCAACACGGGGAGGGGTAGGCTTGATCAACGTGTGCGTCCTGTTGAAGGTGGTTCCAACCAAGGCAGACGGCATTCTAGAGGCGCTTCAGAAGGTTAGGGGCGTGAGGAAGGCCTACTTCACCTACGGGAGATTTGACATCGCCGCTTTCCTCGAGGTTGACGACTACAAGGTCCTGAGGGAGGTGACCGGTCAAATCAACTCCTTGGAGGGCGTGAGAAGCACCGAGAGCCTAGCTGAGGCTTGAGAACCCTTCTGTCATAACAAGGACCTCCCAATAGAGACTTTGAATGCACTACCTATGAAATAAGTAGTGCTCCGGTTAGCTTTTTGAACCTTGATTGGAATCCGCTTAATAATTTAAACGTGTTGTATATAATTAGGAGATATTTGCCTTGTCTAAGGAATTCAAAGTCACCCTCTCTTAATAAAAAGATGGCTGGATTGTTGCTACAGTTCCGTCTCTGCCGGGTTGCATATCCCAAGGTAGGACGGAAGAAGATGCCCTGGCCAATATCAAAGAAGCCATAGAATTATACTTAGAAACATTAGAGGAAGAATACCGAGAGTTAACTAGGGAAAAGAAAAAGGTCAAAGAGATCACCGTAACTATCAGCAAATGAGATTACCCGTTGTATCAGGTTTTGAAGTTATCAAAGCCCTTTCCAAAATAGGATACTACAAAAGAAGACAAAGAGGAAGTCATATCATACTATAGCATAAGGATAGACCCCCTGTAACCGTACCGTTACATAAAGAACTTGACAGAAGGACCCTTAGATCGATAATCAGATCAACGGGTCTAAGCATGGAAGAGTTTCTTAGTCTGTTGAAATAGTGTATGTTATCTTGATTTAATTCATTTAGATATATTTCTATAATCGTATATGTATAATATGTATAATAACATATGTACAATATGATTACTAAAAGCCCCTCTTCTCTTATCACAACTTCTTAAAAAACTTAACAATGAAAAATCTGGTGCTCCGGCCGGGATTCGAACCCGGGTC
>JBHHXX010000084.1:0-7717 GCA_046757245.1 Candidatus Geothermarchaeales archaeon | reverse complement strand
TATTGAAACACGCCCTGCCTCAGGATTTACCCTTCAGGCATGACTCTAAAATCTTTGACACGTTTTCTGGGCCCATGTCCATTATTAGGGGTCCCATTCTGGGCCCCTCCCTCCGACCGATCAGCACCTCATACAGGGTTGAGAAGAACTCCTTGGGTCTCAACCCGTGCCTCCTCGCCGCCTCGAAGACGCTGTTTTGAATGTCCTCCTCATCGGTGACCCTCAATAGCTCCCCTATGAGCTCCCCTATGGCCTTTCTCTCCGCCTCCGTGACTTTCACCCTCTTCCTCCTCGGCCTCTTCCCCACGTCCCTAACCCAATTCACCGCGTACCCTATCTTCCTCTCCACCTCCTCATCGACCGCTTCCGCCACGTAGCCGTAAGACCTAAGCCTGGAGACCACAAAATCGCGCTCTCTCCCTGGGGGTGAGGCCGCCGCCAGGTTAAATACGAGCCCATAGGGGACCACCACGTCCCTCACGGGCTCGAGTCTGTGGGAGTACTCAAGCAGACCCTTCACCTTGGCCAGTTTAGCGGGGTTTTCCAGCCTCACCCTTCCGAAGTATATGTCCTTGAAGCGGTCTAGCTCCAACATGGTCTTCCTCACGGTTTCGAGAGAGGTCCTCCTCGTGCCCCGAAACCTCTTGAGCATGTAGAAAATGAGGCTCTCCGGTGAGCCGTATCTCAGCCAAATCTGAGGCGTGAAGACGTTTCCGATAGACTTGGAGATCTTCCTCCCCACGACGTCCAGAAACATCTCGTATCTAACGTGCATAGGGGGCTCAAAGCCCAGGATTTCGCGGCTCACCCAGTCGTTCACCCTAACCGAGTCGGCGATGTCCTTTCCGTAAGCCTCAAACCTGACGTCTAGTAGAGCCCATCGAGCGGCGAACTCCGCCTTCCAACTGAGCTTCCCTTCAGCCCTCCTGATGTCAGCCTCACCCTCATAGCCGCACCCCTCAAACATCGCACCCTTGATCTCTGTTCCCCTACACACGTAGTGGACCTTCTTCGTCTCATCATCGTAGCTTAAAGCGTGGGTGGTGTATATCCTCCCGCAATTCCCGCAAACGGCGAAATATGGCAAAACTTCCTTAAATTTCGTTTGATAAGTGAGCTCTTCAATTTTCTCCCCGATTATCCTCCAGTTTAAAAGAATCTTCTCTATGTAGGGTGCCAAAGCCCCGCTCTCATACATTTTAAAGCCTGAGCCAGCCTCATATTCAACCCCACATTCGTCAAGAGCCTCTCCCAATAGCCCCGTCATGTGCCCCGCATATGAGTCGTGGCAGGAGAACGGGTCCGGGATCATCGATACGGGCTTTAGGAGGTGCTTCTCAAGTTCGAGAGGTAGACCCGCTGGAACCTTCCTCAGCCCGTCCATGTCGTCTGCGAAGGCTATGGTCTTCGAGCGATAGCCCATGTCTCTTATAGCGAGGGTTACAGCGTAGGATCTTATGGCGTCAGCGATGCTCCCGACGTGGGGTATGCCCGAGGCTCCAAGGCCGCTCTCGGTGACTATGAGGTCAAGGCTCCTACCTAACTTCCTCTCCCTCTCTATCAAGTCATGGGAGACCCTGTCGACCCACGTCCCCCTCCCAATCACGTCTCTTCTCGACAAGGCGCAGCTCAATAAACATTAATGAGCAATTCACTCTAATTAAGTTAAGGCGCATCAAGTTGAGGGTGAGGTTTGGACCCGCTGGGACACCGACGAATTATCAGGGAGACAAGGCGGGCATACCACAGCATCTACGCGATATGGGGTTGGACGCCTTCGAATACCAAGCGACCTACGGTGTGAAAATATCAGCGGAGGATGCCCAAAGGATGGGGGAGGCAGCGAGAGGCACCGATATCCTCCTCTCCTTCCACGGCCCCTACTATATAAACCTAAACGGCAAGCCGGAGACCGTCGATAAAAGCATCGTACGTCTGGTGAGATCTGCGTGGGCGGCGGAGAAGATGGGTGCCTACCGCATAGTATTCCACGTCGGCTTCTATGGCGATTTGTCCCCTGAGGAGGGCAATAGAGGAGACCCGCAAGAGGGGGATCAAGACTTTTACGTTTTCCCCTGAGACCATCGGTAAGCAAAAACAGATCGGATCCGTCGATGAGGTCATCGAGATCTGTGGCAGCCTCGATCACACTCTACCCACCTTCGACTGGAGCCACGTACACGCCCGGGATGGTGGCTCCTTGAAGGCCAAGGGGGACATCCTAAAGATCGTGGATGAAACGGAGAAGCGCCTAGGGAAGGAGGCCATCGACCCCCTGCACTGCCACTACACGCCCATTGAATACGGCGAGAAGGGGGAGAAGCGCCATCTGACGATGGATGAGGGATTTGAACCCGACTTCAAAGTCGTTGGCGAAGCGCTCCTCGAGGTGGGTGTGGACGCAACCGTCATAAGCGAATCCCCGATCCTCGAGCAGGACTCGGTGAAGATGAGGGAGATTCTAAGTGATTTATCGTCAAAGACGGCTTAAGGTCGATCAGCCTACCCAAAGCGAGAAACTTCAAAAGGAGGATTTATGTTCTAGGAATTCCGGCTCAAGATGGCTTTTGATGAACGCCTCGGCGATTCCCTCCCTTAGCCTCTTGAAGGACTCAGAATAGAAGAGGTGGCTCTCACAGCCACAGTCGCTGGAGCCAAAGCCCTTAACAGCCTCGAAACCTCCCTTGAGCTCCTCCACGACTTGACACTCCATCCTCTCCCTCGTCCTCCCTATCGCCACAGCCCTCACAAACTTTTGGGGTTCGAGGTAGTCGATATGCCAGCGCTTAGTCTTCTCCTCCCTGAGATGCCTTCTTATCCTCGCCTCCAGTCCGGTCAGAGCCGAGCCTATGTACGCGTAGAAGCCACCTCGGAGGTGGAGCCTTCCGAGGCTTCCCACCCAGACTTCAACATCATCTGGGAGCTCTAGGATCAGGGCATAAACGCTCATTTCCCGAATTGTTTTCGTAGCGTTGAAAATATAATGTTTAATCTTCTTTAATACCAATTTATAAAATATATAAAAAATATATATCTATATATAATATTTATTTATTAGAATATAATATTTCAAAGGGGGGAGAACGCGTAATGGAGCATAGAAAAATTCAATCCATCGGAAATTACACGCTCACGGTCTCGCTTCCCAAGAAGTGGGTGGTCGATAATAACCTCAAAAAGGGAGACGCCGTCGTGGTCGTCACTGAGAGGGATGGCAGCCTCAGGTTGTCCCCTAGGGAGAAGGTCAAGAAGACGAGCTCTGAATTCGTCATAGATGCCGACGAGTGTGACAAGCCTAACCTCTTGAAGAGGATGCTCGTTGCAAACTACATCTTGGGACGTGAGATCATCAAGATCACCTCTGAGAGAGAAATCAGCTATAGACACATCAAGGAGATACAGAGCATCCTGCCAAGATTGATGGGTGCAGCCATAGTCGAAGAATCCACCAATAAACTAGTCATCCAGGGACTCATGGAGCCCGCCAAGTTCCCGGTGGAAAGACTTGTACGCAGGCTACACACTCTCACCCACAAGATGCTTAGAGAAACTATGGTCGCCCTCACATCCCTGAATACCGATAAGGCGAGAGATATAATACGCATGGAGAAGGACTCTGATACCGTCTACTGGCTGATCCTGCGGCAACTCGAGTTGGCGTTGGAAAACCCAGATCTAGCGAGGGAGTTGGAAATCGAAGACCTCCGCCAAAGCCTCGAATATCGTAGCCTGGCGGTTCGATTGGAAAGCATCGCCGACAGCGCTGAAAACATCGCTAAGATCTCCTTGGATCTGAAGTCACCACCCAGCGAGCCCTTCGCTCGGCACATATCCAAATTAAGCGAGCGCATCATCAAGGCTTATGAGCAGATCCTAAGTTCCTTCTTCTCCAAAGACTCGTGCCTAGCGAATGACGTGATTGAGACCTTAGAGGAGGTCAGAAGACACGAGTGGTCCCCCTCCAGGGAGGTAACAGAGCAGATGGATTACGTTACCTCGATGGCCCTTACATTGGTGCTATACCACTTAAAGGGTATTGCGGAGGACATTGCCCGCATAGGTGAGATAACCATCAATGGCAGCATCATAAAAGAGTAATAGATTCATCTAACGGTCATAACGCGCGACGGAACCGTGGTCGCCCACCTCATGTAATCTTTTATTACGATGGTGGAGACATGAGATTTTAAGGAGAGATAGGCTTGGGCAAGATTACGCTCATCAGAAAGAGAGATGGGAGAATAGCTAGGTTTGAACGCGAAAAAATAGCCAACGCCATCTACAAGGCCTTTAGGGCTCGGGGCGTGGACGATAGGAAAACTCCCGAGAGGTTGTCCCATAAAGTAGTGGAGATACTTGAAGGTACGTTTGACAGAGAAAGAATCCCGGGGGTGGAGGATGTTCAAGACGTTGTTGAAAGGGTTTTGATGAGGGAGGGATTCGAAGACGTCGCCAAGGCCTACATCCTCTACCGAGATGAGAGGCGACGCATCCGCGAGGCTAAGACCCTCATCTATGGGGTAAGAGACGACCTAAAACTATCCGTCAACGCGACAAGGGTCTTGGAGCAACGATACCTGCTCAAAAACATGTATGGACAAGTCGCAGAGACCCCCAGCGAGATGTTTAGGAGGGTGGCCAACACGATAGCCTCCGCCGACCTCCTCTACAACGAGGACGCAGATGTGAAGAGCCTAGAGGAGGAATTCTACTCAATGATGGTCAACCTGGAGTTCTTGCCCAACTCCCCAACCCTGATGAACGCTGGCACGGAGTTGGGTCAACTCTCGGCGTGCTTCGTTCTACCCGTGGAGGACTCCATTGATAGCATATTTAACGCCTTGAGGTACGCTGCGATCATCCACAAGTCGGGTGGGGGGACGGGTTTCTCCTTCTCCAGAATCAGGCCGAAGGGGGATGTGGTGAGATCCACCGGGGGAACAGCCTCGGGCCCCATCTCCTTCATGAAGGTCTTCGATGCGACCACAGACGTCATCAAACAGGGTGGGAGGAGGAGGGGGGCGAACATGGGCATCCTAAGGGTGGACCACCCAGACATCTTCGACTTCATCAGCGTCAAGGAGAGGGAGGGTGTTCTCAGCAACTTCAATATCTCCGTGGCCGCCACCGATGAATTCATGGAGGCCGTGAGGAAGAGGGGGAAATACAAGTTGATCAATCCTCGAAACGGGGAGGTCACCGACGAAGTCCCCGCTAGAATGGTCTTTGACCTAATCGTGACAGCGGCTTGGCGCAACGGCGAGCCCGGAATGATCTTCTTAGACACCATAAACAGAAGCAACCCAACGCCCAAACTGGGGAAGATCGAGACCACAAACCCCTGTGGGGAGCAACCTCTACTACCCTATGAATCCTGCAACCTCGGCTCCATCAACCTTGCAAAGATGGTTGACGGTGGAGAGATAGACTGGGAGAAGCTGAGGAAGACCGTTTGGAGTGGCGTCCACTACCTCGACAACGTTATAGATGTGAACGTCTTTCCCCTGCCCCAAATTGAAGAAATAACCAAAGGGAATAGGAAGATTGGGCTGGGGGTGATGGGCTTCGCCGACATGCTTATCAAGCTTGGGATACCCTACGACTCTCCAAAGGCCCTAGAGACGGCCGAGAGGGTTATGGGGTTCATCCAAGCCGAGGGAAGGAAAGCCTCCATGAAGCTCGCCGAGGATAGGGGCGTGTTCCCCAATTGGGATAAGAGCATATATTTCGAGGAGGGAACGAGGCTCAGAAACTCAGCGATCACAACCATCGCCCCCACCGGGACCCTAAGCATAATCGCGGGCTGCTCCAGCGGGATAGAGCCCCTATTCGCCGTTGTCTATGTCAGGAAGGTGAGCATGGGCGAGTTCCACGAGGTCAACCCCCTATTCATGGAGATCGCTGAGAGGGAAGGTTTCTATAGCAAAGAGCTAATAGCCAACATAGCTGCCAGGGGAACCGTGCGAGGCTTGGAGGAGGTGCCCGAGCACATTCAAAAGCTATTCCCCACGTCCCGAGAGATCTCCCCCGAGTGGCACGTGAGGATGCAGGCGGCCTTCCAAAAATACGTTGACAACGCCGTCTCCAAGACCGTAAATCTACCCTTCGAGGCCACGCCCGAGGACGTGGAGAAGGCGCTCCTCCTCGCCCACGAGCTGGGCTGCAAGGGGATAACTCTCTACAGGGATAAAAGCAGGTTGGAGCAGGTCATATACTTTGGTGGGTCAAGGCGTTACGGCTTAGAGGAGGAGATTCTTGAGCACTCTGGCGGATGCTCCATCTGCATCTAGAGGCGAAGCTGGTGTGAAGATTCAACGTAATTTTATGTGTAACTATGGGTGGAGAAGCAATCATCCTGGGTAAGCTGTTAACCGTGTATTAGACGCCTCATCAAATTGGAGACGTCTTTGAGGTCGGACCTCAGGGGGGTTGGGCTCTCAGACATTCTCTCCAGCTTCTTTGCAACCCTCTCCAACTGACTCAACGTACCCATCGCCAAGACGTCGGCTCTATCGCCCCTACAGAGAATCGCCCCCTTCGGAAGGGCGGCTTCCCCCCCAGCGGCGAGCATCTCCTGCTTAAGGATGAGGGCTAGGGGGTTTGAAACACCCCTCAGAGCTATGATCTTGAAGACGCCTTTCTTACCCATGAGCCTTGCTCCCTCATCGTACACGTTGAACCCCATCATGACTTCCTCGACGTCGCTGGGCTCCTCAACGCCGAGGAGGATTTCACCCTTTAGTCCACCCTCTTCGACGGGTGCGTTCTCCCCCACCGTTTTCTCGGCCAGCCTAACGGCCTCAACGGTCTCCCTCACGTCGTGAGTCCTCACGATATAGGCCCCGTTGTACACCGCCAGCGCCGCCGCGGCGAGGGAGCCTATGAGCCTCTCCTCGGGTCTCTCTTGATTCAGGAGGGCTCCTATGAAGGATTTTCTGGAGACGGCTACGTGGATGGGCCTCCCGAGGGTGTGGAGCCTCCTAAGCCCCCTTAGGACGTAAGTGTCCCACTCGTACCATTTCCAGCCCGTTTCTCTGAAGAAGCCTATGCCCGGGTCGACCACCACGTGTTTTCTCGAGATGCCAGCCTCATCCCCGATCTCCAAGCTTTCCTTGAGGGCGGCCCTGACCCTCTCAATGGGATCACCCCTCCCCGGTCTCCTCTCATGGGCCATGAGGATCCCTGAAACCCCTTCGTTGGATATTGCCTTGGCCATAACGGGGTCCCCCTTCAAACCCGTGACGTCGTTGACTATTTGAGCCCCAGCCTCGATGGCTCTCTCAGCCGTTTCGCCCCTGAAGGTGTCAGCAGAGACCGGGGTGTCCACGGCCTCCCTGATGGTCCTGATGGCCGGGATCAACCTCTTGATCTCTTCGCTGACCGAAACAAAGGTTTCGAGATAGGGTGCCGTAGACATCGCCCCCACATCGATTGCATCGGCTCCCTCCTCAACCATTTTTTGGGCAGCTGAAGCAACCTCGGAAGCCGTGGTCTTGACAGAGGCCTTATAGAAGGATTCGGGGCTCAGGTTGATCACGCCCACGACGCGGACGGGATAACCCCTGCCGACCTTTATGCCCGCCAACTCTGCGTAGAGAGACATGCACACATCTTCCCCCAAGTGTGATATCTTGAGTTGAATATTTCACCTATAGATTTAATTCTTTAGAACCAGGTATACCCCTGAGTTGAGCATCCAGCACACGGAGGCCCTCCC
>JBHHXX010000083.1:0-7737 GCA_046757245.1 Candidatus Geothermarchaeales archaeon | reverse complement strand
ATTGGTGGTGCGGCCGCCGGGATTTGAACCCGGGTCGTCGGCGTGGCAGGCCGATGTCCTAACCAAACTAGACTACGGCCGCGCCTCGCTGTCCTATTATATCAGAAAAGGGGGTTATAAACCTATCACAAGATCTGACTCAGGTTAGCGGGACCGTCTGAAGGTTATTGAGGACCTTCGCGTTGAGCCTCAGCAGCTTTCTCGCACCCTGAGCCAGCGAAGACGTCTTCGTGGGCTCCCCGTGAGCCAAGTAGAGGTTTTTGACCATCGGTGACACACGCTTCAAGTAGGCTAACAGCTGCTTTCGATCGCTATGACCCGAGAAGCCCTCGATTTTACTCACCTCCGCCTCCACCTCGACGGTTATCATCTTGTCCTCCTCCGTCATGACCACGTTCCTCACACCGTCGAGGAGTCGCCTCCCCAGGGTTCCCGAAACCTGATAGGAGAGGAAGAGGAGGCGGTTTTTCTCATCCCCAGCCAGGTGCTTGAAATATTCTAAAACGGGTCCCCCCTCCATCATCCCTGAGGTAGAGATAATGACGCACGGCCCATCTCTCGAGGCCTCTTCGCGCTGGGAGGAGTTTTCCACGTTCACGAACTGCTCAGCCGAGAAGGGGTTGACCCCCTTGTTCAGTATCAGACTCCTCAGACTATTGGAAAGATACTCGGTGTAGGAAACGTGTATGGCGTTACTCTCATCGAGCATCCCATCGACGAAGATGGGCACGTCGGGCATCTGACCCGCCCTGAGGAAGCGATCAAAGATCACCAAGACCTCCTGGGCGCGGCCCACGGCGGGAACGGGCATCAAAACCTTACCACCCCCCCTGAGACTCTTATTGATGGTCGAAAGGAGAAGCTCCTCCGCCTCCCTTCTGGGGAGGGCTACGTCATCCTCCCCACCATATGTGCTCTCCATTATCATCGTCTCTGCTCTAGTAAAGGCGCTGTAGGCTGTGTCGAGCAAGAGGGTGGGCCCATACTTGAAGTCGCCGGTGAAAACGACATTGTGGACGCCCTCAGTCACATGGAGGTGCACCATAGCTGAGCCCAAGACGTGTCCCGCGTTTTGAAAGGTCAACTTCACATCGGGAGAGATGTCGGTGACCTGTCCGTATTTGAGGGTTACGCAGTGATAGATCATCTTTTGCACATCGGCGACGGTGTAGGGTGGGGTTTGGCCCTCCCTCTTGGCGATCTCTATGAGGTCGAGCTGTAGGAGGACCATTAGTGGGAGGGTCGGCTCAGTGACGTAGACTGGTCCCCTATAGTCGTGTTTATACAGGAAGGGTAGCAAGCCACAGTGATCTAGGTGGGCGTGGGTAATTATCACCGCGTCCAGCTCATCGAGGTTGAAATCATCCAGATCTATCCTCGGATAGGCGTGAACCCTATTCGATACGCCCGGCTTTATCCCGAAGTCGATCAACAGGTTCGTCTCGCTCGTCGAAAAGTAGAAGGCGGAGCGACCGACCTCTTGAGCCCCCCCTAAAACCCTCACCCTAATGTCTCTGCTGGGGTTCATGGGGATCCTGAAGATTCTGTTCCCCAGAGAGAGATAGAAACCCCTCCTCTCCTTCTCAAAGTAGGAGTTCACCGAGTATACCTTGGCAAGGGTCTTTGAGAGCGGTGATAGACATCTCTTAAAGAGGGGGAACCACCTCGTCTGAGAAACGATTTTAAAGGATACCTCAGGCGTGATGGATGGATCTAACGGCTCGATGAGATACAAAATCACCTCTCCCTTGACGGGGTCAAAGAAATAATCTGGGGTTTTAACGTAGCTTTTCAATATCTCTCCAATCTTCTCCCTAGCCTCGTCGACGGAAAGTCTCACCTGGGGCTCAGACCTCACGATCACGCGCTTCTTCAACTTATTGGCTATCTCCGTTAGGAGATATCCGTGGTGAATCAGAAGGACGGGATTTTTGGAGTAGATCGCTATGTTGGGGCCCTCGTATTCAACCCTAGTGATGCCAGCCTCTTTCGGCGCGTATTCTAACACCTTTGAGGTTATGTGAACTGTATCCAAGGACATAACGAAAACCTATGATACCTAGGTGGATATCTCTGATATCTTCTTAACCAGCTTCTCCTTTTCCTCGATCCCTAACTCCTTGGCCCCCTCCCTATTTATCACCACTATGTCTAAGTCGTTCCCGCTGCCTATGTCCCTCCTCATCGCGGCGAGCAACGTCTTGGCGACGAGGTTTACACCCTCCTCGAGGGTCACCTCCTTTCTATACTCGTTCTCCAAGACTCCGAGGGCTATGGGTGAACCCGAACCCGTCGCCGAATAATCGTCTTTGGTTAAAGAGCCGAAGAGATCCAAGCGATACAGGGAGAAATCGCCGTCTCCATCGACTCCAGCCACGAGTAACTCAGTGATTAAGGGGAACATCCTATTCCTAAACAAGATAAAGGATAGAAGGCGAGCGGCCGACCTTGGGTTCATCATCGCCTTGTTCTTCAGCTCATAGAGCTTCACGTTGTACTTTAGGGTGTCGATCAAGGCTTGGGCATCCGCCACCACACCCGCTATGGTCACGGTAATCCTGGGCGTTATCGTAAAGATCTTTTTGCCCCTCTTATGGGCGATGAAGTAGCCCGACGTGACCCTGGTGTCGGCTCCCACGACCACCCCGTCTTTACACACCAGAGCGACTGTTGTAGTCCCTTTCATGATTCTGTTGCTAATGTTATCTTTTGTAGGCCAGTGATCCAATGATCAAAACCTCCGATCCCAGCAGTATAGTGGGCTTGGTAGAGAGTAGTTCTACAATTATTAATTTTATGGTTAACCTATAATAAGTGTTTTGGTAAGAAGCACTGTTCTAATCGGTTATAAGTGATGATGAATCCCCGAAGGTTTTTAATAGGTTAAAACTTTAATCCATTAACGGAAATAAACTCTTTTTAAGGATATCAGAATTATTTGAGCAACCTTGGGCGAGGTCATAAACAAAAATTGAACCATCATATCCATGAAATGGTTCTTCCCCGCAAGGTTATCGTGGGCGAAAGGATGATAGAGAAGCTACCAGAAGTTGATGAAAAGCTCGGGGAAAAGAGGAAAATCCTGATTATAACAGGCCCAAATATATTTAAGACGATCGGTAGGGAACTCGAAAAGGGGTGGGGTGATAATCAAGAGATAAGACTTGAATTCTCTGGGGAAGCCACAATGGGCGAGGTGGGAAGATTGGCTAAAATCGCGGGAGTAGAGGGATCAGAAGTAATCCTGGGCGTGGGTGGGGGAAGAGTTATAGACCTAGCAAAAATGGTTGCATTCAAGTTAAACATGGATTTTATCAGCGTTCCCACGGCTGCCTCCCACGATGGGATCTCAAGTCAATTCGCCTCAATAAGGGACGGTAAGAGGGCATACTCATACGTCACCAAACCCCCCCGTTCAGTCATCGTGGACATAGACGTGGTGGCGAGGGCTCCGGCTCGGCTGACAGCGAGTGGGGTAGGCGACGCCATAGCGAAGATCATCGCGGTGAGGGATTGGAGGCTGGCCCACGAGAGGGAAGGGGAGTACTTTGGAGATTACGCCGCACAGCTGGCCCTCATGGGCGCCGACCTAGTTGCCAGGAACACAGGGGGAATAGGGAGGAGTGAGAGGGAGAGCATACGCACCCTGGTTGAGGCACTAATCAGCGACGGGGTCGCGGCGGGCATAGCGGGCAGCAGCAGGCCCTGTAGTGGATCGGAGCACCTGTTTAGCCACGCCTTGGACATATATTCTGATCAACACGCCCTCCACGGGGAGCAGTGTGGCGTAGGCGCCATAATAATGGCTCAGTTACACGGGCTGAGCTATGATGAGATAAGGGACACATTAAAGAGGGCGGGTTCACCCACCAACGCCGGAGAGCTGGGGATCAGCGAAAAAAACATCGTTAAGGCCTTGACCTTGGCCTCCACGATTAGGCCAGAGAGATACACCGTCTTAAACGAGGAAAAACTCGATGAGGAGAGGGCTCTCAGGCTGGCGAAGGAGACGGAGGTGATAGGTTAACGAAGAGGATGGTCACCTTTGTGGGTGAGCCATGCGCAAAGAAGGGACACGTCTTCCAGTTTTTTAAAAGTGATGCATGCAACGAGTGTAAACATAGGACGCCCTGCATAGGGAGGCTCGAACAAGGTAGAATCTATGAGATAGTTGACATAAGGGGTGAAAGTAAAACTCTGCGGTGCCCTCTCACCGACAACTATGTTCGCGTCGTCGAGGTTATACCTGCGAAAATAAGGGCGGCGATTCCCGTGAAGGGTGCCATCGAGGGTGCAAAAACAAAATTTTTTAGGCTGAGTTGCTCAGAGGATTGTGAGGGAAAGGTGCTCTGCGACCCCGTGGGCTTGTGTGAGGGCGACGCCGTGAGGATAGAGGAGGTTCGGGACCCTATTCTTTGCCCCCTTGGCCACCGCTTGGTTGAGGCGGTTCTATCCCTGGTTTTGACCTAGCTTCTTCTTTGACGGTGGGGTTCTCAAGCTCCTCCACGAATTGCATCTTCAACACCTCTGGGAGGAATTTGAAGATGTCGTTGGCGATTCCCCTCTTGATGAGCTGTATGTTTTGGAGGAGCATGTCGGACTCCGCCAGTTTGACAACCAAATGTCTCTTCTTCTCCCTATACCGAAACAGATCCTTTTTCTCCGCCAGCTTCCTACTTCTCCTTTTGATGAGAGCTCTCACCTTTTCATCGAAGGCTGAGCATATGGAGCGTATGAAAACCTTGTATATGAGGGTTTTCCCAGCCAGGGGTGGGTTGAAGTCTAGGAGCGCTCTACCGCCCCCCGCCACGCGTACCACGGCGGGGAGGCCATCGACGTTTACGATCATCCCTGGACGCAATTCATCCTTTATATTGGCCTCCAAAAGTTTTCGCTTTGTGTAGAGGACGATCTTCTTGGGGTCCCTCTCGCCGAAACCCTCTGACGGAGCGACCTCCACCTCGAACTCCTGTCCCTTCTCCTTCCCGACCAAAGCCTTGTCCAACCCCTTGACGACCCACGACTCGCCTACAGCCACGAGCATGGGCTCCCACTCTTGATCGGAGCGGTATATGTTGGCTTTCTTGGCCTCCTCCTCGATGGTGGTGTCGAAGACCTCCCCCGTCTCCTTAACCTTCCCGATGTAGTCGATGTAGACGAGGTTGCCTTGCTCGATCGTCAACGGCCATACCCACCCAGTTCCTTAGGATACCTAAACCTTGGGGTGGCTATTAAATCTGGTTTAGAGTCACCTCCACGGCTTCGAGGCTCCAATCTACGATGCTGTAAAAACCCCTGGCCCCGGGGCCGCCGTTGACTATAATGGAGGTATTTATCTCTTGTTGCCCCCTGCCCTCGTGGACGTGTCCGACCACCACGAGTCGAGGCTTATGCCTTTCAATGAACTTCCTCAGCTCCACGCTCCCAACGTGGACGCCAAAGAAGACCCTGTCTAGCCTCGTGTTGTGGGGTGGGAAGTGGGAGAGAACGATCGATTTTGGGGATGCGTCGAGGGAGGACAGGATTCCACGGATTTCCTCCTCTGAAAACTCTATGAGTGTTTTAAAGGGTGTGGGGTTGCTCCCCCCAATCCCCAAGACGTTAACCCCCTTAAACTCGAAACGTCTCCCATGGATGTTGTGGGCACCTTCGACTTCCTCCACGTTGAGAAGTTCCCTCGGGTCACAGTTGCCGGGGACAAAGAGGATCTTTGAGTCGTTCACCACGAGCATACCAAGTATATTTTTAGCCGAATCGAGGGTTCCAAAGTTGGTCAAGTCTCCTCCCACCAACACTAGGTCAGGCGCCACCTCCCTTATGACGAAGCCGAGCTTTCTCGCCCTCTCCACGTCGCCGTGGAGGTCGGAGACGGCTAGGATTCTCACGTCCATCTCACTTCCCAGCTTTTTCCTCGGGTTAAACAACCTTGATTGAAGAGGATGCGTGAGGCTAGGTGTCAGAGGATAGATGGCTTAGAGCCGCCTCCACGGCCGAGGAGGCGTCGTTCTTGAAGCCAAGCCTGTTCATCGTGTTCGAGATGGCTAGGATCGTCCTCATGACCTTGGGGGGTGACACCTCACCCATACAGCCTATCCTGAAAACTTTTCCCTTCATATCTCCCATTCCCCCAGAGACCTCTACCCCAGAGCCCCTCTTTAGGAGGGGTCTAAACTCTCCATCCTTTACGCCCGGGGGATACTTGACGGCTATCACAACGTTAGACCTACACTTTTCCTCGGGAAAAACCTCTAGGCCCATGTCCTCCAAGGCCGCGTAGATGGCCGAGGCACACCTCTCATGCCTCCTAAAGCGCTCCTCCAGCCCCTCAGTCAAGATGAGGTGGAGGCTCTCATCGAGGGCGTAGAAGAGGGGTACGGCGGGGGTGAAGGGCGTCTCCGCCCTATCCCTTAGCCAATCGATGTAGAGGGGGATGTTGAAGTAGGTGGTCTTGGGGCGATTTTCTCGGGCTGTTTGCAGCGCCTCCTCGCTCACGGAGACGAGGACTACCCCCGGGGGAACCGCCAGGCACTTTTGTGCGCCCGCGATGCATGCGTCGATGCCCCACGCATCCACGGGTAGATGGTCTCCCCCCAGGATGGATATGGCGTCGACGATCGTCAACACGCCTCGTCGCTTAGCTTCTAAACAGATGTCTTTTAAACCTCTCACGGTTACGCCCGTGGAGGTTTCGTTATAAACGATGAAGACCGCCCTCGCATCCGGATTTTCATCCAGCTCTTTTTTCACGAGCTCGAGGGTTGGGACGGAGCCGAATTCAATTTTACAAGCTTTAACTTCTATCCCGAATTTTTGGGCCGTGTCCGCGGCTCTCTGACAAAACATCCCATAGATGGGGAGAATTAGCTTGTCTCCCGATTTAAGGAGGTTGAGGAGGGTGGCCTCCACGCCGCCCGTGCCAGAGGCGGTGAAGATGACAACATCGTTTTTCGTCATAAAAATCTTCTTCAACTTCTCCTCGAGCGAAAGGTATAGCTTGTGGAACTCCTCCCCCCTGTGGTTGATGGTGGGCTTGATCATTGAGCTCATCACCATCGTTGAGACGTTGGTGGGTCCGCAAAGCATTATCAGGAGGTCGTCCTCGATCAAAACATTCACCAAATCGAGAAATCAAGACCACATTAATAAATCACCCAAATTTCCCAAAGACCCGACCACAAACGCATGGAATAAAGCTGGATAAGCCGAGAAACACCCACTATCGGGAAACACCATAAAAAGACCATCGATGATAATTATTGTATAAGTGGTGGCGGGAGGTTTATGAGCCGTGAGGGGGCTCTTCGTCGGGAGGTTCAACCCATTCCATAAGGGCCATCTATACGCCATAAGGGACATCTTGGAGGAAGTGGACGAGCTCATCATCGTCGTGGGGAGCTCAGAGCTGAACTATGAGGTGGAAAACCCCTTCACGACCGGGGAGCGCATATATATGATCAGGATGGCCTTGGACGAAGCCGGGATCGACGCCTCTCGATACTTCATCGTGCCCGTCCCCGACATCCACAGCCACAAGACGTGGACGATGCACATCATAGCCTATGTGCCCCCCTTCGACGTCGTTTACTCAAACAACGTCATCGTCTCCGAGCCCTTCAGGGACCTGGGCTATTCCGTGAGGCCCGTGCCCATGCACGAAAGGGAGCTCTACTCCGCCACTGAGGTGAGGAGGAGGATGCTCGAGGGGGGAAGCTGGGAGGAGCTCGTGCCCAAGAGCGT
>JBHHXX010000082.1:0-8099 GCA_046757245.1 Candidatus Geothermarchaeales archaeon | reverse complement strand
TGGTTTGATCGGCTGGGATGGCGAGGCGTGTAGGCGTGCATACGATGTCTGCTCCGGCGTCATAGGTAGCCATCTTGTATTTGACGGTTACGCCTGCGGGTAAAGATTCCTCAATCTGGGCATAGGGTTTACCAGCCTCGAGGGTTATGGTCCAGATCCACTCATCGGTGCCATCGGTCCAATATATCCTCAAGTAGCCTATCTGGCTGAACATCCATGTTCGAGCCACGTCGTTCACGTTCTGATCAGTTATGTCCTTCCACGTCGACTTATCCTTTGATGTTTGAATCTTCTTGGTAGTGGGATTAGGCGTTGAGGACCAATCGGAGTTGGTGAGGTCTATATCTCCATGTTGTTCCCATGTAGGTGAACTTGGTGTGCCCGCGTTGCGGTAGATATAGATGTGTTCAAAGTCGGTGGACACCCTGATCTTCACGTATGGATTATAAAGGTCTTGGTTTTGATCGTCGAACTGAACCTTCAGCGGAGACCCCATGAGGTCCAATCGATGGGTCCACCCAGACCCCAAGAGCTTGATCAACGCGGCGATCTTGTCATCCACGTCGGAAACATCGGATTCCCACCCCGATATCGCCAGGTCTAGGCCGGGGCTGCCTAGATCTTCCTTATAGCCCACACCCTTACCCGGGATAAACTTCTTGGATACAACCCTTCTATAGGTCTTCACTTGGGTCCTCGGGTTGGGCAACTCTACGTTGTCTAACCTCATTTATCTTACCTCCTAACCAACTTGATCCTTGCTCCACACCTATCACACACAAAGTTTTTCGCGTTGCTGGGCACATCAGGGTCAGGCCTAAAATTGAGGTAGCCATGGGGCATATCCTCAGCGGGTTGGTGGGCTGCTGGGTCAATTGGCTTGAAGTGGCCACCCCCTTTGCCACGAGGCCACCTCCTCTTCACCCCGTCGGCATCCACTGTTTCCTCTTCATAGGTTGTATCGGCGGTGAGCTCCCAGAATCTTCTACAGTTATTGGGACATCCAAGACCCCAAGTCGGTTCTCCGCCCATCTCGTATATGGGCCCTTCAGCTGTCTCTTCCTTTAGAATCCATTGTTTTCGTTTAGCCACGATTTTTTCGCCGGTTTCAGGGTCAATTATAGTTTCTTCAACCCACTTCCACCTTGGATTTTTAAGGTGTTGATCTTCTGGAAGCGGGATAACGACTTCGTGTTCAACCACTATTTTTTCACCTTTACACGCACTCCGATACGTCTAACCCTAATTCTTTAACGATGAGTCTAACGACGCATTCCAACCTCTCAACTCTGTCTTCAAGGGGTGACTCTTGGAATATCTTGCTGTAGTAGGGGCTTTTCCTGATTTTGTCGGCGTATTTGTCGGGTATATCATATTCTTTGCCGGGTCTAAGGATGAAACGTTTACCCCTGAGGATGAATTTCATCTTCCTTCGGCCTACATACTTGAATTTTACGGTCATAGCGTCCACCTCTTCGTCAAGTCAATGTCTCTGAGGTAATCCGTGATTCGAGGTATAAAGTAGCGGAACTCTATCTCAACGTCTTCTCCCCCCGCACCATAGCTGTAGGTTATCTTGGAGATCTTGATGTTGTCGTTTAAGACCGATGTGTTGACGTGGACCTTATCCCCCGGCAACAAGGCTTCATTCAGCCCGGTGATCTTCGCCTTGACCACCACGTTGCTCTTAGACTTAGCGTCTAACAGCCACTCCGCGTATCCCCCACACGTGTTGGCGTCTTTGAGGTCCTTGTTTACAAAGGTTTTGTGAATTACGCCTTTTGGCTCTCCTCCCAGCTCCGCTATCTTGGAATCGTCTTGGGTTGTGGCGGAAACCCCGTCTCCCAGCACCGTGATCTTGTTGGCATAACTGAAAAAGTCGTCTTCAACAGAGATGATTTCAAGGTTGTCTCCATGCTTAAATTCGATTGATGTTTTATCTCTGGTTCTCTCCGTAACGATGTTGATCAATCCGTTAAGGTCAAAGTAGAAGTCTCGGATGAAAACCTCTGATACTTTCTTTATCGCCTTATATGCGATCTCGTTGGTGAAGGTTATGTCGATGCCGCCCGTTGAGTAGTCGAGTTGAACCCAGTCCACGGCTTGATCGGTAACCTTCCCGTTGTTGATGAACTTCACCTTGACGGCGATCTCCTCCTGCGTAACCGCGGAGATGTCATAGGGGAGATCCTCATAGTTGATGGGTCCCAGTAGCACGGCGTCTCCGTTATTAGGGTCGATTACATAGAATTGGATGTCGTTGCCGCTGCCTTCAACCGCGGAGGATTTTAACTGATCCCAGCCTCCGGAGTTGGCGGGTTTAAAATTAGGGGATCTAGCCCATTGGGTGGCCTGGTAATTTCTGAGTTTATAGGTGTCCAAGCGGGCTATGTTGGATACGCTCCAAGACCGCTCTGTGGTGCCGTCATTAATCTTGATGTCTCCGTTGAAGGGAAGCCCAGAACAATCAACTATGGCTGGGTCAACATACCCTGAAACCCCAACTGTTTCAGTGTCAAGAAGGGTGGCACCTTCATAAACTTTGACTATATCTCCATTTTTACCGTATACCCGTATCTGATAGTTGTAGGCGGTTACCTCGTCAATCCAAACATGGTAGTAGCAACCCACGCCATATTGTCCATAGGCTTTTTGGTAAACCCTTACGCCTTGGACGTTCTGCCCCTTATACTTGCCGGTGTAGGTATGCGTGCCATAGGAATAGTCTCTGTCCACCACGGTCTGCCAGACATTGTCCACCTTGAATTTTATCGTGATGTGGGAGGGGTTAACGCCTTGAGCAGACACTTCATTCCATTTAATCGTTATGACTCCGTCGGGAACATCGGTGAACGTCCACTCAACTTCTTGTTCGCCCCATGCCGTGTCTGAGGCGTTAAAGGCCAACTCCATTTTGAGCCAGCCGTCGGCCTTCCAGGCATCGACGGTTCCCTCTGTAACATATTGAAGGATCACCGTCCAAGGATCAATGGCGGGGCCTCCACTACACAAATCAATCTGCGATAAATCGGTCATCGAGCCGTCTTGGTAGGGATAACACTTCTGCTTTATGTATCCCCCCTCATTGTCGAGGTCGATGTCCAAGGTCCATAGGTTAAAATCTGATACAGTATCCCATTTTTTGCTTGAGCCTTCCGTCTTTGAATCGTCAATGGTTCCCGTGACATAGTAGGTGTAGTCAGCGGTGATGGCGACGCCTACGCCGGGGGCGGCATCAAAAGTGATCTTTCCATAGGCGTAATCTAGGGAGTAGCCTTTTTCGTAATGGTCGAACTCGTAGATCTTGGTTCCCGAGGATCCATGCGTTGTCACGGTTAAACGGATGTATCGGGCACTACCCGTGAATGTGTATTCGTCCCACCCTGAGCCGGGATCCGACGATACCGTTACCTTTTCCGTATAAGTTATGTCATCCGTTGAAATTTCAATCTTGAGCGCCGTCGGCCTATATGCGGCGTCCGCTCCAAAATAAACCCTGCATCCGCCCAGCCCCTTAACGGAGCCAATATCCCATTTGATCCACGCCCCCGCCTCGTTTGCAGGGTCTGGAATCCAATAAGTGCCTGTATCTTCGTCTATTGACAGCGATGGATCTCCTGCTGCGGTTATCGTGAAGTTATCCCAATACGCCTTGGTGCTTGCTCCTTGTCCTGCCGCATCGTATTGGGCAAGTTTAATCTTGTTTATTCCGTTCGTCAGGGCGTTTTCTAGGCTTCCTCCGGTTACCTTCTGCGTGTCGTCAACGCTCAAGTCATAGGTGTTGTTCGAGTAAATCGTGATTTCGATTTTATACCAGTGATTGTGTAGTACGCCGACTTCAAACCAATTAGGTGCTATTATTTTGTCGTCTATGTCGCTTACTTCGACATACATTATTCTCGTGGCGTCTTCATAGAGTTGAACCCATGCTCTCTCGTTGTATCCGCTGACTCTTACGTAATAAGTTAACGTTAAACTCGTTTTCTGAGGAAGTGATTTTTCAATGAATTTATCGCTTGCCCCCGGGTCTCCGCATAGGCAGGACTGAGTGCCTTCTTGGGCTAACGTATCTGTCACGTCGAATTCTGTTGCTCCTGACCATCCTCCCTGCCCGTTTAGATCTCCGAGGTTGTAGCTTTCAAATCCCTCGCTAAAAATCGTTGAATCTCCAGAGCTGCTGGCACTTGCGGATGAGGGCGTCTGATATCCTCCCAGAGGGCTGCCGTCTTGATATATCGTTTCGGAGTTATATTTGACTAGGTCGTTATCCAGATAGAAGACTTTGGTTGATCCATCACCTGTCCCCACGCTTTCACCGGTTACGTTGGCTGTGTCTTGAATATCTGTGTCGTTGAGGATGTCGCAGAGGATGTCGAGGAGCGTTGCATCTACAAAGCTACCCGTATATGTTTTTCTAAAGGCTCGGTAAGATTCTCCCTTCCCGACGATTATGGTGTCCTTCGTGTCAACCTTAAACGATAATTTCTCAATTATCCCCGAAAAAAGGGTTTCAGTTCCTCTCTTGATCACCACTTGATCATTAAAAGCGACAACACCATTTTTCAATCCGTCTAGTATTAGGGTGTGGATGTTTGGCTCTCCCAACGCCATCGTCACCCTTAGGCTTTGAGGGTCATAGACCACGTCTTCAATCTTCGTCTCATAGCTAACCATCTACTGTTCTCCTCCGAGCAACACGGCCTTCTCCGTGATTATCTCGCCGATTCGATCTGCAAGCCGGTCTATGTCCTCCTCGCCCCGAATCACGGCGTTGCTGAGGTCAATGGTGATGTAATTCGTCACCGTCCTCGCCACGGCTCCTCCTCCTACGACTCCTCCCCGGATCTCGGTGGTGAAGCCTCCCACGCCCCTATCTACGACGCGGTTGATGTCTTCCACGCCTTCCCGGGCCTGCTTCACCATGGATTCCCACATCTCAGGCCAGATGGAGCCTCCGGTCAACGTTTTTTGGAGCCACTTAAAGCCTCCGGCAATCGTGTCGATGGCTGATTTGACGGCGTCGACCACGGGTTTGATGTAGGTGTCATAGACGGATTTGAAGGCTACGCCAAGTCGTCGCCAACCCTCTATAACGATGTTGATTCCTTCAACAACCTTGTCAAAAACATGTCTCCACACAATGATGTTCGGGATCAAGACGTTTTTGACTACCCAGGCGATGCCTACGATGGCTATTTTCAGGGGTGTGAGAACCGTCTTAATCAACACGGTTAGGTATCCTCCGAGGGTCTTTCCCTCAGCGGTGGCGAAGCCCAACTCCTCTGCAACCTCGTTGAAGGCACTCGTCAACCCTTCTACGGCGGCCCCTATCTCCCCCAAGACGGGGGCTAGCCCCTCGGAGAGTTCACCCCAAAGAGCCTTGACGAAGGGAATCACGCCTTCCGTCAATATCCTTGCAAACTCGGATACAATGGGGGCTAGGGCCTCTCCGATGGTGAGTTGTAGGTCTTCTACGGCGGCCTTCATCTTCGCCATGCCCCCCCTCATCGTATCCAACTTTGCCTGGGTAACTTCGGAGGCGGCTCCAGCCCTACCGATCTTCTCGCTGAACTGGGCGACAGCGTCTCCAGCCGACGTTGATTCATCTCCTAAGTTGAGGAGGGCTAGAGCAGCCCTCATGCCCTGTTGCCCCATAACCGAGGTGAGGTAGGCGTTGCGTTCCTCCTCGGAGCCAAACTCGGCGAGTTTCCCCTGAAGCAGCCCGATGATGTCGCTGAGGCTACGCATCGAGCCGTCTGCATCGTAGAGGCTGAAGCCGAGGTCATCGCTGTGTTTAATCAGGTCGGTGAACATGGCGGCGAGGTTGCGGCCAGCCTTCTCCGCCGCGATACCCTGATTGTTGAGAGCCACCATGGCCCCCAACGTGTCTTCGAGGCTGAAGCCCATGGAAGCCGCCTGGCCACCCACATAGGATAAGCCGAGGGCGAAATCTGAGGCCACGTCGACGCCCACCGCGGAAGCGTTGACGAGGGCATCCACGGCTCTACCCGCCTCCTCAGCGGGAATCTTAAACTGGTTGAGGGCTGCCACCAACATGTCTGCGGCCTGGCTGGCATCGATGTTCTCAATCGTGGCGAGTTGAAGGGTGCCCGTCAACGCTTTCATAGCGTCCTCCCCCTCTAAGCCAGCTTTCACCAACGAGGAAAGGGCTCCAGCAGCCTGATTCGCACCTACACCAAACTCCTTCCCAGCGGCCTTGGCGGCTCTTTGTAGTTGTTCACTTAACCCCTTTGCGGCCTTCCCGGTTTTCCCGGATAGGGCAACGATCTCCGTTAAGGTGGTTTCGAAGTAGCCGAATGCGTTGATGCTATCCTCTATGCCGGATTTGAGGGCACCCAAGGCATCGTAGACCAGATGACCCGTTATGACGCTTGCGGCACCTATAGCTACTCGTTTGAAGGCGCCAAACTGATCCCCCAGTTTAGCCGCGGAAATTCCGACCTTCTTAAATACTCCGCTGGCGTTATCTAATGCCTTTATATCTATTCTTACCTGAGGCAGTTAACACACCTCGAAAAGAAGCTTCGCTTTGTTGAATAGATTTGAAATTGCGTTATGAACCGATTTCTTACCTCGTTGTTTTTCTCAATGATTTCAGAGCTTAGAAGAAACCCATCGCTTATATCCCCCATGATGTATTCATTTTGAGGGTCTGATAGAGAGGCGTGGCCTGACCAATGGATGTTCGGCCTCCGTCGTTCCTTAATCTTTTCGGTGGGGATGATGTGCCCCCACCGAGGAGGATGGGGCTCTACTGCTCGAACTGTAACAAGTTGGTGAGGCCTGAGAAGCCCTTCTACGGCATAGATAACGTCCTTGTCAGGTTGGCCCTGACCGTGGGGCTCATCATCTCTTGGCTCATCATACCCTACTTCCTCTACTGGCTCGTTGCCAAGAAGAGGCGATGCCCCATCTGCCATCAGTCTACGTTGAAGGCCTACTGCCCCAACTGCCAGCAGTTCGTGAGGCCTGAGAAACCCTTCAGCATATCGGGGTTCATCCTCGGCCTCGGCGTACTCTACCTCCTCTACTGGGCCTACATCAAGGATGAGCGATGCCCCATCTGCCACCTCTAATCCCCCCTAATAACCATCAAAACAACCTTGAGACCAATTCCTGGGTTAACCTCTCGATCTCGCCCTCCACCTCGGCTATCGCGGGTCTCAAGAAGGGACGAGCCTTCATACGCCTGGTGCCATACTCCACAAAGGAGGCGTAGGGAGCCCCGGCCACAACCGATAAGGTACCCTTCCCGGTCTGCCTAGCAAAGATGCTCTCCCTGAGCCTACCCGTCCTCACCGGCGCCCTCCCCCTAGCCTTCTCAGCCACGATGGAGCCCAACCTCCTTCTGAGCTCCTCTAGAAGGGGCTTCACCCGGCCCTCCGCCCGCCTAAACATGCCCACAACGCCCTCCACGTCCGCCTCAACCCTCAGATCCATCCCGCTTCACCCTCCACCCACTCCACACTAACCGAAAAGTCATCCACGCACGCCCATCTTACGGTACTTCGCCCTTATCCTCTCGGCCACTGTTCCCCCCTCTGAGCTAATGGTTCCCAGCGCCTCGGCGCCCAGCTCCAGAGCCCTTACGTCGGCCAAGAGTCTCTCCCAGGCGCTGGCCCCCTCCATCCCCAGCAGCTCGCTGGGTCTCTTGTGGAGGATGATGCTTAGGTTTGCCACCAGCCTCGCTAGGTCGGGGTCGAAAAAATCTCGGGTCTAGGTACTGCTCCGTTAGCTCCCTAGTGTACTGGCTTACGGCTTGGAAGAGCGGAGTGTAGTGTCCGGGCTCAGGCTTCGGCTCCAACACGGTCTCCGAGATGATGGTCTCCATGATCTCCTTCTGCTGCCGTGAAACTTCCCTGGCCTCTTCAAGGGTCTCCACGTGTCTCTCCGCTAATTCGCCGTAGACTTCTAAGAGGTGCTGTAGATAGGGGGGTGTAGCCGTAATCTTGTATTGAACCCCCTCTATCTCAACGGTCTTCACGTCCCCATCACCTAGTAGCTGGCTACCTTGTTGACTAGTTCGATGTCGATGATCTTCGCCGTTGTGGTGTCATAGATTGCCTTTATCGGTGCCG
>JBHHXX010000081.1:0-8122 GCA_046757245.1 Candidatus Geothermarchaeales archaeon | reverse complement strand
AGGGGATTTTCAGCGTTCCACAGAGGATTTCCCCCGTTTCATCTAGGCTTAACCCGTGTGCGATCATCAGCTTAGCGACCTCCAGTTTTTTGTCGGATCTCTTAAAAACGGCTCTTATCCTGTCCCACATGGGCATATTCACTATGTACATTTATGTACATAAAAGTTTATAAATGTCATTTTTGTATCGTTAATAAGTATAGGCATGTTTGGAGGCGATGGCTTGACTAAGAGAAAAGTTACGTTGGACGAGGAGGAAATCCCCCTACAGTGGTACAACATCCAGCCCGACCTACCCAAGCCCATACCACCGCCCATAGACCCCAAAACGCAGAAGCCAGCGGATCCCAAGGTCTTTGAAGCTGTATTCGCAAAGGAGCTGGTGAAGCAGGAGGTCAGCCAGGAGAGGTGGATCGACATACCCGAGGAGGTGCGCACTATTTACCGGCTGTGGAGGCCCACACCCCTCATCAGAGCCCTGCGTCTAGAGGAGGCCCTGAAGACACCGGCCAAGATCTATTATAAGTATGAGGGCGTCAGTCCCCCCGGGAGCCACAAACCCAACACAGCCGTGGCCCAGGTCTACTACAACATGAAGGAGGGCATGGAGCGGCTTACGACCGAGACCGGGGCGGGACAGTGGGGCTCGGCCCTGGCCTTCGGGTGCACCGTGTTCAACTTGAAGTCCACCATATACATGGTCAGAGCGAGCTACGAACAGAAGCCCTATAGGAAGAGCATGATGCAGAGCTGGGGAGCCGAGGTTTTTCCCAGTCCCAGCGAGAGGACAAAGACGGGCAAAAACATCCTGAAGAAGGACCCGGATTGCACGGGTAGCCTGGGCATAGCCATAAGCGAGGCCGTTGAGGACGCCGTTACCCACGAGGACACCAACTATACCTTAGGGAGCGTCGTGAACCACGTTTTGATGCACCAAACCGTCATAGGCTTGGAGGCCAAGAAGCAGTTTAATGAGATCGATGAGTATCCGGATATACTGATAGGGTGCGTCGGCGGCGGCAGTAGCTTCTCCGGCCTTTTCTGGCCCTTTTATTATGATAAGGTGTCCGGGAAGGCTCCCAAGAATCTGAGCTTTTTGGCCACGGAGCCGACGGCATGCCCAACCTTGACGAGGGGACCATACACGTATGACCACGGGGACACCGCGCGCTTCATTCCTTTGGTCAAGATGTATACGTTGGGCCACGACTTCGTACCCCCGCCTATACATTCTGGGGGACTGAGGTATCACGGTGACGCCCCATCGCTGTGCCTGCTCATCAATGAGGGCATCGTCAAGGCTAGGGCGTACAACCAGGTGGAGGTCTTCGACGCGGCTAATCTGTTCGCCAAGACCGAAGGCACCATACCGGCGCCGGAGCCGGCGCATGCCATCAAAGCCACGATCGATGAAGCCCTGAGGTGTAAGGAGACGGGAGTGGAGAAAATCATAATGTTCTTATTGTGTGGCCACGGATACTTCGACATGCAGGCCTACGATGACTACTTCGCGGGGAAACTACCGGTGTATGAATATCCCGAGGAGAGCATAAAGAAGTCTCTGCGGAAGCTAAAGAGACTCTATCCATGGGTGGACAAGCTCCCCTATTAAGCTTCCCCTCGCCTCCTCACCCACTTCGGATTTGGGGCCACCAACCCCCAAACGATACACGACGCAAAGGGTCTCCACCTCTTCCCCCCGTGGTGTTTATAACTCACCAAGCCTAAACGTCTTTAATTCCTTGTTGCTTCCGGCTATTTAGGGGTGCTCTCTTCAAGGTGGGATACGAGGACCAGTTGAACAGCCTGAGTGGGCGGATCGATGAGGAACTGAGAAAGGTCCTAGACGAAAAAATCAGGGGGCAAAGGCACTCCCCGCCCTTCATCGAAGAAGTCTACGAATTCATCAAGGATTACGTCCTGAGAAGGGGTAAGAGGCTGGCTTCCTCCTGCACCGTCATGGCCTTCAAGGGCGTGAAGGGTGAAGAAGATGAGAGAATTCTGAGGGCGGCAACCAGCATAGAGTTTTTTAGGCACTCAATTCTATCCCACGACGACCTCGTGGACGAAGACGAGCTGAGGAGGGGTGAACCAAGCGTGCACGCCGCCTTCAGGGATCTACACAAAGAGAGGTTTAGGTCGGGGGACTCCGAGAGGTTTGGAGACGGAATGGCTGTGTTCATCGGAAACATGTTGATAAGCCTCGCCTGTGAGATCCTATGCTCCTCGGGCTTCGAAGCGCCTGATACGCAGAGGGCATTACAACTGTTGACTCGGAACTTCAGGTTGGTCAACGACAGTCAAGTCCTCGACCTCCTCTTCGAGTTCTATGAACCCACCGAGGAGGAGTGGTTCGCCATGGCTAGGACGAGGGCGCCCACCCTCTTTGAGACCTCCATACTGCTGGGGGCGATCCTCGCCGGGGCCTCGGAAGACCAGATGGAGGCCTTGAGGGATTATGCGTGGAACATCGGCTACGCCTTCGACATACAGGATGACATCATCGGGAGCTTCGCCTCAGAGGAGGAGTACGGCCGCCCCCCGATGGGAGACATCGCCTTGGGGAAGAAGACTCTTTTCGTCATCAAGGCCCTGAAGAAGGCAACGGGGGAGGATGGGTTCTTCCTGAGGAGGGTCTTGGGGAAGAGGGGAGCCGATGGAGGGGAGATTGAGAGATTCAAGGAGATCGTGGTTAAAACGGGCGCGTTGGAAGAGGCGAGGTTAAAATCGAGGGAACTGGCGGGGAAGGCCGTAAGAGCCTTGGAGGTGGCTGGTCTAAGCGAAGAGGCTGAGGGCTTTTTCGTGGGTCTCTCAGACTTCATAGTTGAGAGCATGGAGTGGTATACCTAGCCTAGATTTTAGTTGACCACCACCGACCGTTCTCAGTTGACGATGAGTCGCTCTAGCCTACCTTACCTTAACCCCGGCTGGCACTTCCTCTTCAGGCGTCAGCCACACGGGTTTGCCGCCGTAGTCGGCTGCTAGAGGCATCACACTCGATTCCACTCCGGCGATGGTCTTGGGCTCCAAGTTTACGAGGAAGACGAGGCTTTTTCCGATGAAGTATTCTGGGCCATAGTATTCCGCTCCCCCCGCGATGGATTCCCTGATTTCTCCCCCGATGTCCACCCGCAGCTTGAGGATCTTCCTCATCCCAGCTATTCTCTCGGCGTCGACCACCTTCCCAATCCTTAGGTCGAGACTCTGAAAATCCCTCATGGATATGGATCCCATCTCAGCTCAACCTACCCTCATCCTCTCATATTAAGGCTTGGGTAGAAATAATCTTTTACAAGGGCCTCCTCAGACCCAGCGGCACCGAGGCCCCGCTGATTTATCGATGTTACGGTATGGAGCCCTCCTTTATGGTGATGAGTTCCTTCTCAGCCTCGCTGAGTGCTCGTAGTGGGGCTGATAGATGGAACGCGCCCCGTATCCGACGATATCCGTCATGAAGACCTTGTAGGGGTAGTCGATGACATCCCTCATCATCTCGATGAGCCGGGCCTGGTAATCCTCCTTGACCCCGTCGATTCTATAATCGAGGTTGCCCGTCGGCCCGTCGATGCCCCCTGCGTCTATACAAGCTCTAATCATCCGCCTCTCTATTTCCCCGCTGTGGAGGACGCTGTCACCGAGGTTCGCGCCGCTGTGGAGTAGGTCTAGGCAAGCGATCACCCCATAGGCCCCCCAGTCCGAGACCGAGGCGATGACGGAGACATCGGCTTCCACGGTGCAGGTAAAGCCCTCGCCGCAGCAGTCCTCCTCCAAGCATCGGCTGCCAAAGGCGTGATACTTCCTAACGGCGTCGCGGATGGCCCCGAGGCCCAGCTCATTCCCTTGGTCACCTATCCCCACGGTGACCCCGCCTCGATCCGAGACCCCGGCGAAGACATCGTCCACCTTGGCCACGAGATGGGTGATGTCCTTACCCACGCCGCTGTGGTAGTAGCCGGAGTCGTTTCGGCCAGGCCTCTCGATGGCGATGGCGGCCAACGGCTTGATCCTATCGAGGAACCTCTCGGCCTCATCCTTGGCCTTAGAGGCGTCCTTGGTGAAGGGCAGCACAGCGGCGGAGTGGGGTAGCCTCTGGCATGTCTCGAAGTCGTCCACTGCGTGTAGTCCAGCGGCCCTTACGGTGGCCTTGGCCACCGGGATGGTCTCCTCCTCTGACAGTATGATGGGCTTCGCCTTGAAGGCGAGGTTGAAGGCTCTGGCAAAGGCCGCTGAGGAGACCACGCCGTCGGTCTCCGCGTGTATTCCCCAGGGCATGATGGGGAAACCGCAGTTCAGGACGATGGGGCTCCCCGGCTCTAAGACCTCCATCAGCCTCTTGGCGGCGGTGAGGGTGAGGGGGCCTCCCACGACCCTGCGGGCAGCCTCATAGAGCTTGTCGGTTATGCCCCATCCCCGTGTGTCGATGCACATGAGTTTGTCGAGGTTCTCTCCCACCACCTCTTCCACCATCTCCACGACATCGTCGGGCCACTTCATCTCGTCGTACATACTCATATCTCCTTTTATGAGATTAGACTCACGTGTGAGAGGTACTTAAGCTTATCTCGGAGCGCTAGAGGGTGTTACCGAATTTCTTTTAACCTTTCAGAATCTCCCAAATCCTATACATCTTCTCATAGGATTCCCTCAGCTTGCTTTCTCTGCCCAGCTTCTCCCTGAGGTCCTCCACAAATTTCTCTAGTTCTTCCTCTTCTAGCCGTGCCTCGCTTAGCCTCTTCATGTTTTCAACTAGTAATCTTATCAACTCCCTGGCCTGCCCATCCTGCTCCAGAATCGAGAAGTAAAGCTTCGGGTCTTGACTGAGAGTGCTCTCACACATTAGAAGCTGCAACCCAAAGGCGGGACCCGCCAGCATCCTCAAATTTTCGACGTCTCCCTCAGTGATCGTCGCCGCGAAGCCTAGGTTCATGAGGAAGGGTAGGTAGAGGATCATCGACATGGAGAGGTCGTGCGTCTCCACATCCACAGGAAACACCCTACACTCCGGGAAGATGGCCCTCGCCTCCTCAACCTCGGCCTCAGCGCTCAACACGGGGATCACGGCCATCTTCTCTCTGGAAAAACTTTTCACGCCCGGGCCGAAGAGGGGGTGGATGGAGAGGGGCTTGAAGCCGCGGCCGGAGACCGTTCTAAGGGCCTCTACGGTTTCCCTCTTCATGGAGGCGATCTCCGCCAAAACCTTGCCCCTCCCAACGTATGGCGCCACATCCAAGATGACGTATGGGGTCGACCCTAGGGGTACGGAGATAAGCGTGGTGTCGGCGGCCTCCACAGCTTTTCTACTCTCATCCATTGCAGAGACGTCGAGGAGGCTGGCCACCCTCTCCGCCTCCTTGAGGTTTTTATCTTGGATCGTGACGCTGAACCCCTTGGA
Organism: Candidatus Geothermarchaeales archaeon; assembly: GCA_046757245.1. Classification (GTDB taxonomy): domain Archaea; phylum Thermoproteota; class Nitrososphaeria; order Geothermarchaeales; family JAUWBL01; genus JBHHXX01. The sequence goes on along the minus strand of JBHHXX010000081.1, from coordinate 2,730 downwards.
CTTAAAGTATCGGGCGAACACGCGGCCCATCTGGCCCGCCCCACCGATGATGGTCACCCTCATCTCTCAGCGCCTCCCCTCAGGGCATCCATCGACCTTTTGAAGCCTAACGCTCTCCTCTATGAGGAGTTCGAGGAGCCTCAAACCGAACGTCTCGTCCACTCCTGATTCCTTACATCTCTCCCTGATTTTTTCTCTGAGGCCTCTCTCCACCACCCGGTTCCTCACGGGCAACCCAAGAGAGCGTTTTACCTCCCCAATTTCCCTCGTCAAGCTTAGCCTCCTCTCGATGAGGTCGAAGATCTCAAGGGTGACTCTATGGACCTCGCCCCTGAGTTCACTCAACCTCTTCTCTTCCTCTCGCATCCTCCCTCGCCCTTAGAACAGGGGGTATCAGCCCAGATTGGAGGGCGTGATCGGCTAGGACGTTGGCGACCATCGACTCCACCACGGGCACCGCCCTCGGAACGATGCAAGGGTCGTGGCGACCGGTGACGGTGATCTCAGCCTCCTCCATCCTCTCTAGGTCCACGGATCTCTGCCTCTTGCGAATGGAGGACGTGGGCTTTACAACGAGCCTCAACACGATGGGCATGCCGCTGGAAATCCCCCCAAGGATGCCCCCCATTTTGTTCGTTAGCGTAACAACCTTTCTTCCCTTCAAGGCGAAGGGGTCGTTGCTCTCTGATCCCCTCATCCCAGCGAGCCTAAATCCATGGCCGAACTCAACGCCCTTCACCGCTGGAATTGAGAGAAGGGCCCTGCTCAGATCCGACTCTAGGGAGGAGAAGACCGGCTCCCCGAGCCCGGGGGGGACGTTCAAGACGATGCATTCCACGATGCCCCCGAGGCTATCCCCCTCCCTCATGGCTCCCTCGATCTCTTTGATCATCCTCTCGGCCGCCTCTGAGTCTGGGCATCGAGCGTCATTTGAATATCTAAGCTCCTTGGCCCTCTCTGGAGGAATCTTCCTCGCCTTTACACGCCCTATCTGCGTTGTGTAAGCTAGGACCTCCACCCCCAGAGTGAAGCTGAGGAGTTTTTTGGCCACGGCGCCCGCCATGACGTAGGAGGCCGTAATTCTCCCGGAGAACCTTCCGCCGCCCCTCCAGTCGCCGAAGCCCCCATACTTTATCCTCGCCGTGTAGTCCGCGTGCCCAGGTCTAGGCACCCTCCTAAACTCTTCATAGGGTCTTGAATCCACCCCCCTATTTCGCACGAGCATGCATAGGGGTGCTCCCGTGGTGTGTCCCTCGAAGAGCCCCGAAAGTATTTCAACTTCATCCGGTTCCCCCCTCCCAGAGTAAATCGTCGCTCGCCCGGGCCTCCTAAGGTTTAACTCTTCTTGGATCTCCTCCCTGCTTAGGGGGAGCCCAGCTGGACACCCGTCTATTAATGCTCCCACGCATGGTCCGTGGCTCTCCCCGAAGCTCGTCACCGTGAAGAGTCTACCCATGATGTTTCCGGTCAATCCTTGACCTCCTCAACCTTTATCCCAAGCTTCTCTACATCTTTAACAAAGTCCGGGTAGGAGATAAACGCTGACTCAACCCCCTCGACCTCACAGGGCTCCGAGGCTCCGGCGGCCGCCACACAGAAGGCCATGAAGAGCCTATGGTCACCATAGGATTGAAGCTTACAACCTCTCATCTTTTCTCCACCCTCGACAACGATGCCGTCCTCCAGCTCCGAGGCCTTGACGCCCAGCTTGGGCAATTCACTTGCCAGACGTGAAATCCTATCGGACTCCTTGAACCTGGCGTGTCTAACGCCCCTTATGATCGTTCTGCCCTCGGCCTTGGCTCCCAGAACCGCGGCCACCGGAAGGAGATCTGGGGAATCCACTAGGTTGAACTCCGACCCCCTCAGCCTATCCCCTTTTATCTTTACGGAGCCCCCGACCTCATCGACCTCCACCTCGCACCCCATCTCCCTGAGTAGGGCCAAGACCTCAACGTCTGATTGGGCTCTAGAGAAGTCGAAGCCATGAACCTCCACGGTTGAGCCCGTTACGGCGGCTAGGGCAAACATGAAGGCCGACAACCCCAGGTCTCCGGGGACCTTGAAGTCGAGGGGCTCCACGCGCTGGGGAGCAGGAACCACAAACTTTTGATGATGCTCACCCTCCACCCTGACGGAGGCTTCCCTGAGTGTCTCCAGGGTCATCTCGACATAGGGCTTGGAGACGAGGTCACCTGAGACCTTAATCGTGGTCTGACGCTTCGATGGGGGCGATGCGACGAGGAGGGCGCTGATGAACTGGGAGGAGACATCGCCCCTGATCTCGACCTCCCCCCCTCGGAGTCCCCCACCCCTCACGACGATGGGTGGTAGACCGTTGAGCCTCGTGGACCAGCAATTTGCCCCAAGTTGATTGAGGGCCTCGATGAGGGGCTGCATGGGCCTCCTCCTTATGCTTTCGTCCCCGGTCAGAACGGTGTATCCCTCTTCCACGTGTGCTGAGAGGGCCGTGACGAGTCTCATCGTGGTCCCCGAGTTCTCCACGTCTATCACAGTCTCAGGTGATCTAAGGGGGAAGCTGCCTTCAACCGTTAGACGCCTCTTCTCCACATCTACCTCTCCGCCCAAGGCTCTACAAGCGTATATCGAGGCCCAAGTGTCACCGGAGTAGAGGGGATTGGAGATCCTAGACCTACCCTCGGCCATCAGGGATATCAAGATCGCCCTATGCGTATAGCTCTTACTCGGGGGGGCCGTCACGCTTCCCCC
>JBHHXX010000080.1:0-8258 GCA_046757245.1 Candidatus Geothermarchaeales archaeon | reverse complement strand
GATTTGTTTAATGGCATGAGCTAGGATGTCTTTCCTTCCGGTTGGAGAAGAGCGGCTTTACGTAACCTAGGGATGAACATTGAGGTATTTTCCCTGTATCTGGAGTAATCTTCGCCGAACCTACGCATTAGGTATCGCTCTTCCAGCATGGCGAGGAAATGGAAGATTGCAGATATGATCAGCGAATATGCCAAAAAATGAAGAGAGCTCTGGACAAGAGTGAAGCCATAGAGGAATAGAAAAAGAGATGTATACTGAGGATGTCTCATGTACCTATAGGGTCCCTGCGTGATTAGCCTATCTATTCGCGTCCCCGCGACTCTCCCAATCGACCTAAACGCGGCTATGGCCCACAAGAATACAACACAACTCAACCCGATCAGAATCGTCCCGGCGCCCCTCCACACGAGGCTGTCGAAGGGTTTTGGTATTGAGGGGGGTAGTAGGCTGAGCCGGAGAGCTACGGCGAGCGACGCAGCATACCACCCCCACCCTGCGAGAAACGCTTTTCGCGTAGGTGGCGGCCAAATCCCGCTGATCATTCCATAATAGGCCAAAACAACCGTAGCCAAGACGCATATGTTTGCAACGTAGAAACCCACAACAAAGATAAAATAGTCCATGACCATCCCGGCGTTGGCTAATTCATTCTGTAACTATGATGTTTTCAATCGTTGACATAAATATCTCTCCATCTCTTCTTTGCCTCGAGAAGGATTCCACTATCATCGTCTTATTTCTTTATAGAGTCTAACGAGTAGATCAGCGGGTGGACATGGGTCACAGCCTAAGCATGGGTGAACCTCTTCACGTGAAACTTTCATTTCTGACAGCCCACGCAGTATTCCCCTATTCTGCGGATATCTCTTTCCTACATAGATCGCCAGTTCAGTGATCGCGGCCTGAAGGCACCCACAGCTCATACACTCAGGTATATAGAAATACCTTTGCAAAGAGTCAACATATTCTTTTAACATAACTATCACCTCTTGAGTCTAGGCATGTATCTTGGCACCAATTTCTTTCCGCCGTGAAAAACCCTAACCTATCAGAAGATGTCCCTCTCCCTTAGGAGCCTTCTCCTCCAAGGTTCGATGTTCGGGACAAAGTAGGGGAAGACTCGAAGGGAGTAGTAGGGTGGAAGCATGGGTATCCCGAGCATCTCCCCTAAGGCCATGAGCATGAACACATCCTTGTAAGTAATCCACTTAGAAAGATGATATTGATAAATCTCGAACACCAAGAGTCCGAAGAGAAACTCCTTGACGGCTTTCCCCGCTTTATTTAGCCTAGGGGTGAGCCAAGGGTTTCCCATCCTTAGCAACCTCTTCGGCCTTGGTAGATACCTTGGCACCGATTCCATATACTCCTCGAATTCCTCACCAAAGAGTCGGAGAAGCCACGTCTCTTCCGCCCTGATTTGGAAATAGCTCCATGCGATCAATGTTATTGAGAGGATGAGGATGAAAAGGCTGTTGTACATGAGTGAAAGGCCCAAAAATAGGATGAAGATGCCCAGATGCTGGGGGTTTCTACAGTACTTATACGGCCCGGTTTTGACGAGGCGATCTTGCTTGAGGGCCGAAGTAGTGGGAAAAGACAGCTCAAGCATGCCCCACCCAGCTATGGCGATGCCAATTATCTCTAAGATGATCCCTCCCAACCACCACTGACTCGGTTGAGAGAATCGGGGAAGTGGATGGAACGCGTTCTCGACGATGATCGCACCGAATATTAAATATCCAGACCATAACCAATAAAGCAAGGACAGACTCCAACCGATGGATCTGTTCTTCCTCACTTTTTTCTTGAAGGCAAGTATGAGGAGGGTTCCTGTCAAGACGACGACTCCACAAAACAGCCCAGCAATCACGCCCGAAGGAATCATCTATCCTCCACACCCCGTTAATTTGTGATCATAGATTACTCTTCCATACCTTCAAAGTAACAGATCCCTCAGTCAACTTTTGCTTCCAAGTCATCTTCCCTCTACTAGGGGCTGTCAACAAGTTCAGCATCACCGTGCAATAAAGAACGGAAGGATGATGAAACCGAGTTCTCTTTGTTTTTAACACGCCCTCACGCCTGTTCATCATATTCCACTAATTTTTCCAACATGTTTCTAAGGGCTAGGACTTCTCTCGGTGAGAGAAGAGCGGCTTCACGTATTCCTTTAGGATTTTTAGGATCATGTCATATCGCCTGGGTCTTTTTTCCCTGAACCCAATGATCTCGCCCAATATACCCCTCGGGAAGACCAAGACGAAGAAAACGAAAATGCCACCCATGATGCCTGCCCAGTAAAGCGTGAGCCCCCACAGGATATGCCTAATCAAAAGGTATAGGAACGCGCCCAGCAGCGGTCCCAGGAACACCCCTGCGCCTCCTATCACAGCCATGAACACGAATGACCCTGCAAACTGCCAGTGGAATATGTGAGGGTCGATGTAGCCAGCCAGCGGCGCCCAGAGGGCCCCAGCTATGCCGGCGAAGGTACCCGATATGATGAAGACGATCCACCGGTGTAGCTTCACGCGTATGCCTATGAACTCCGCTCTGAGGGTGTTGGCTTTGATGGCCTTGAGGGTCTTGCCGAGGGGCGAGTTCGCTATCACCCACATCGCTAGGACACAGAAAATGAAGGCGATCAAGATGTAGTAATAGAATGCGTCGTGGAGGAAGGCTATCCTCCACTTGGGACCGGCGTATTTCACCCCGAATAAAACCGTGTCGTATTTACGGGAGATCGGTATGAGGATGGGGATTCCCTCACTCCCGCCCGTTGGAATATTCCAGAGATAGTAGACCTTGTGGAGCACGACGTGCACGATCTCCTGTAGGGAGTAGGTGAGGATCATGAAGTATATAGCGGTGTGTCTGACGCATAGGGCGCCGAAGACCGCCGCCGCGATGAGTGAGACTAACACGCTGAACAACATGAGATAATCGATGTTGAACAAGCCGAAGTTAAAGGATAGCCATCCTACCGTGTAGCCTCCCAAGCCAAAATACAGGGCATGTCCGAATGATAGGAGGCCCGCGTAGCTGAGGAGGAGGTTCACGGCGATGGCGACGATTCCATAGACTAGGGTGTAGCTTAGAAGGTCCAGCAAGACTCCTCCCATGCCGTACGTCGGGAGAATGCTTGGCATTAGAAACAAAGCGATTACGCCAGCCGCGTAGGCCGCGACCTTGTATTTATTAGCCAACAGCGTTTCCGTCCACAAAATCGCTCCCTCTCGAATGAGTTGGTCGTGTAACCAGCACCACAATAAACCTCTTCATGAAAGCTCTACCTCCTCAGAAAGCGAACCACCGCAACTATCGCGATTACCATAACTATAACTACTCCGACAGCACTCCAGATCATTAGACCCGACATCTCAAATTGCTCCACGACCTTTATCTCAAAGTCGGCTTCTTCACCTAGCATCCTCACACGAATCTTGTATCTCCCGGGCTCCGTGTAAACATGGCCAATCGGGGTAGTATAGTCGCCGGGCTCTGGCCCCCCTGGCTCTGCCTTACAACTCTCGACCACATCACCCGATTCGAGGAATTCAACAGTGATATCTAGATCGGTAGGCACCGGGCCTCCGGTTTTGATGTTACCCAAGTGTATGATAATCCGGGCTTCTTCCCCGACCACGGCTGCCTTTGGCACCGTGTCCACCAAGTAGTCACCCATCCTTTCACCGGTTAACGGCATGTGAGCACTAGCAAATGAGGGGAGGGTCAAAAGTGTAATGGTGACTGCCGCATAGGCCACAATTTTACGTCTATTAACCGATAGGGTGGTGTTGATGTCCACGAACTAAGACGCCTCCCGTCTCCTTCTGTGTTGAACCGGGTTGTGTTGTGTAAATCTTGGTTCTATCAATCTGCTGGTCTCGCCCAATATGCCACGTGGGAAGATCAGGACGAAGACCACGATGACGGCGCCCATGATGCCCGACCAAAACCATGTGTACGCCCATAGGATCTCTTTCAGAGTGAGATATACGAACGCGCCTATCAGAGGCCCCAGATATAGCCTCGTGCCCCCGATCACGGCGAAGAAAACAAACATCACGGCGAACAGCCAGTTGAATACGAAGGGGCCAACCCAGCCGTTTATCGGGGCCCAGAGGGCCCCGGCCAAGCCAGTGAAGGTACCCGATATGATGAAGACGATCCACCGGTGTAGCTTCACGCGTACGCCTATGAACTCAGCCCTCTCGGGGTTAGATTTTATAGCCTTGAGGGTCTTGCCGAGGGGCGAGTTCGCTATCACCCACATCGCTAGGACACAGAAAATGAAGAAAGTTAAGGTGTAGTAGTAGAAGGCATCTTGTAGAAAGTCCAGTCGGCTCATACCTGGTCCGAACTCAAATCCGAGGAGGGTTGTGGTGTGTTCGGGAGATAGCGCCAGCCAAACGGTGAGTCCACGACTGCTGCCGAGGAAAGTATAAAACTTTTCTAGGTCGAATATTGCCCATAACACCGTCTGTAAGGCCAGGGTGAGTATGGTGAAGTATATCTTGGTGTGTCTGACGCAGAGGAAGCCTATGGCCGCGGATAATAGGAGGGAGGCCAACACGCTGGCCAGGAGGAGAACCTCCACGGAGTAAATGTCGTACCAAAAACACAGGACGGTTAGGGTGTAGGCCCCTATACCGAAGAAGGCTCCATGCCCCAGTGATAAGAGGCCTGTGTAGCCGAGGAGGAGGTTCACGGCCAACCCTACGATCCCATACACCAGGTAGATACTGACAAAGAGTAGCCAATATGGGCTGGCGATAAGCGGCATAGAGAATAATGCGACTATCACAGCCGCGTAGACCGCGGCCTTGTATCTCTCAGCCCACAGCCTTTCGGTCCACAAACACGATACCTCAAGGTTTTTTCCTAGGTTTAATAAGTCCTTCTCTTACCCCCAAATCGACATATTTCTATTCACCTAAAGAGAGACAGACCTAGGGCGTTCAATATCACGGCGAGGGATAGGCCCATGTCTCCCACCGCGACAGCAAGCCACAGCGTCACGACGCCGGGGAAGGCGAGGACGGCGAAACTACCCTTAATCAGGATGGAAGCGGCGATGTTCTGCTTAACAACCCCGAGGGTCTTCTTGCCTAACTTGACCAAGTAGGCCAGTTTGGAGAGGTCGTCTTGCATCAACGCTACATCGGCGGTCTCCAAGGCAACGTCGCTGCCGATGGCGCCCATTGCTATCCCGACGTCTGCCTGCGCCAGCGCCGGGGCGTCGTTGACGCCGTCACCCACCATGGCCACCCTCCCATATTTTCTCTTCAGATCGGCGACCATGTTTAACTTGTCTTCGGGCAGCAACTCGGCGTAATACTCATCGATGCCTATCCTTTTCGCCACGGTCCTCGCGGTCCTCTCGTTGTCCCCCGTTATCATCACGGTTTTTATTCCCATGGCTTTTAGGTCCCTTATGGTTTCGAGCGTAACATCCCTGATTTTATCCGCAACGGCTATTATGCCCAAGACCTCCCTTCCGTCACCAACCAAGACGGGGGTCTTGCCCTCTCCCTGAAGTTTCTCCATTTCTCCTCTGTTAAAGTCAACGGACAGCTCTCTGAACAGCCTCTCGTTGCCGACGTAATAGGGCTTGCCGTCGATCTCCCCTACGACGCCCTTCCCAGCAATGGATCGAAAACTACTTACCCCTCTAGGATCGACACCATCCTTGCGAGCCCTTTCGACGATGGCCTTTGCGATGGGGTGCTCGGACAGCGCCTCCAAAGAGGCTGCGATCATTAAAGGATTCGTCTCAGGATTGCTTAGGCCGATCACATCGGTCACCTCTGGACTGCCCTCTGATAGGGTTCCTGTCTTATCGAAGGCGAAACACCTCATTTTTCCGATGTCTTCTAGGTATCTACCCCCCTTCACAAGAACACCGTTTCGCGCGGCGCTTGTGATCCCGGAGACCATCGAAACAGGCGTTGAAATCGCCAGCGCGCAGGGACACGACACCACGAGCAAGACCAAGGCCTTGTAGACCCATTCGCTGAGGGGCATTTCGAAGAGGAGTGCGGGCACGGTGGCCACCAAAACGGCGAGGAACACGACGCTCGGTGTATAGTATCTTGAGAACTTATCCACAAACCGCTCGGTCGGCGACCTCTTCCCTTCAGCCTCCCTCACCAGTTTGATGATTCTGGAGAGCACCGTTTCATCGGACCTCTTCGTCACCCTGACCTCTAGGAATCCCTCACTGTTGATGGTTCCCGCATAGACTTCGCTGCCCACCTGCTTTAACACGGGCATGGATTCGCCCGTGATGGGCGCTTGGTTCACGTTTGAGACGCCCTCAACGACGATGCCATCCAAGGGAACCTTCTCCCCGGGCCTGACGACTATCGTTTCATCTACTTTCACGTCGTGTACGTGGACCTCGATCTCCTCCCCGTTCCTCTTCACGGTGGCCACCTCCGGGGCGAGTTTCATCAGGTCTCCTATCGATCTCCTCGCCTTCTCGGTCGCGTATTCTTCGAGGGACTCTGCACCGTAGAAGAGGAAGACGACGGCTGCTCCCTCCTCCCCATGCCCTATCAGGAAGGCCCCTATCGCGGCCACCGTCATGAGGAAATTCATGTCCAGGGTCTTCCTAGTCACCAACGAGGCAACGCCCTTCCTCGCTATGCTGTACCCTGAGACGCCGGCAACCGCCAAAAAGAGAATATTCGCCAGCAATTCATACCCCAAGATGAACTCGAAGAGTAAGCCGGCGGAGAGCAGGATCGCTGAAGTCGCTAGGACGAATATCTGCCTCCTACTCCAAAAAGCATGCCTCATATCATGCGTCTCTGTTTCACACGCAGCGCAGGTTGGATTGTATTTGTGCAAAGTCTCCGCCTCTATTCAAGCCTCAACGATTTAGTGGTGGAGAATTATTTATTAACATAATGTTAAAAATAAAATAATTTTTAATAATATTTATTAATATTTTTACACTATGTTATTAATGTGATCAAAAATGCCCGTAATCAGCGTTTCCCTCTCAGGTGATCTTTTGGAGAAGTTGGATGGTCTAGTGAAAGAGAAGGGGTATTCTAGTCGATCTGAAGCCATTAGAGACGCTGTGAGGGAGTCCCTGTCTGAATATGAGTTGAGGACGTTCGAGCGGGGTAGGGTGTCTGCGACCATAACGGCTGTGTGCGATTACGAGAGGAGGGATGTGGATGAGCGGCTCACGAGGCTCCGACACGAACATGACGACATCGTTACCAGTAACCTGCATATTCACATCGGAGAGGAATACTGCTTGGAGATTTTCATCAGCGAGGGGAAATATGAGCAAGTACTCGACTTCATAGGCAGGATTAGGGCGATGAGGGGGATTCAACAGGTTAAATATACCGTGATGCCCATCGCTGAGAGAGAGCATTAACCAGAAGGATCCACATCAAACCTACTCTTCAGTGCGAATCAGAGGGGCAGAATCAAAAGATCAGACAACTGGATGATTATTTAGAAGGGACAAATTATGTTTATTTCGCTGAGATAATTTGAGGCGCCGCCCGTTTCTTCCCTCTAAATGTTATTACTCCTATAATTACGATGGCAACTATGACTATTATGATAACATAGAGGGTGTAGTCCAAGATGGTGGGTGGGGGAGTAGGGATTGGTGTAGGCGTCGGGGAAGGAGTTGGCTTCGGCGCAGGCGTTGGAGTCGGCGTAGGGGTGAGTGTGGGTGTTAGAGTCGGGCTTGGGGTTATGGTAGGAGTCGGTGTAGGAGTAGGGCTAGGCGTTGCACCAGGCGTAATCACCTTTAATACGCTTTGCGGAATATGCGATTCAATAATTGTGGAGTAGAGTATCTTCGACCCATCGGGGCTCCAATCAGGAGAAATCTCATTCTCTTCGCTTGCTGTCAATTGAATCTCGTTTCCGCCATCCGCGTCCACAACCCATATATCGAAGTTGCCGGCCCGGTTTGATTGAAATATTATCTTAGATCCATCGGGGCTCCAGTCAGGGTCCTCGTCAACCGATGCGTGGGTTGTCAGCGGTCTCTGGTTGCCTCCATCCTCGTCCATCACCCAGATGTCCATGTTGCCCGTCCGATCTGATACGAAGGCTATCTTCGACCCGTCCGGACTCCAATCAGGCTCCGTGTCCCATCGGAGGTGCTTCGTCAGTTGGACCTTGTTCTCGCCATCAGCATCCATAATCCATATATCATAATTTCCGCTCCGATCTGATGTGAAGGCTATCTTTTTGCCGTCGGGGCTCCAAGCCGG